>NZ_MDCR01000099.1 GCF_001723055.1 Streptomyces niveus | reverse complement strand
CTGCGGCGGGGGCCATCAGGGGGGTGTGGGCGGCGTAGGGGATGCGCAGCGGCCGGACGCGGAAGGCGCCACGCGCGCGGCAGAGTTCGGCGGCGTCGGCGAGCGCGGCCGTCGTGCCCGCGACGACGGTCTGGGAGGGGCTGTTGATGTTGGAGATCTGCACGAAGTCGCCGTCGTCCCCGGTGACTTGGGTGATGTCCGCGCAGACGGCCCGCACCTCGGCCGGGGCCAGGCCCAGTACGGCGAGCATGCCGGTGCGGGTGTCGGCGCGGCGGGCCATGGCGCGGGCACGCAGCACGGCCAGCCGCAGCCCGGTCTCGAACGGGAGCGCGCCGGCCGCCGTCAGGGCGGCGAACTCGCCGAAGCTGTGGCCGATGACCGCCGCCGGGGCCGGCTCGTGGCGCAGCAGGGCGGTGGCCGCGGCGACGCCGACGACGAAGAGGGCGGGCTGGACGAACTCCGGGTCCTCGGCGTCACCGTGGCCGCCGCCCGGTACGGCCCCGATCAGCTCCCGTGCCTCACGCAGCAGCGCCGGGGCCGCGGCCAGGCCCGCTGTCATGTCCGGGCGCTGGGAACCCTGCCCGGGGAACATCCATACGGCCATGTCACCCCACCGCCGCTGTGGCACGTGTGACCCTGGTGTCCTTCAGCACGGGCCGCCCGGCGACGCTCACGTGCAGCGCGTACGAGCCGGGCGCCCCGGCGGCGCGTACGGCGAGGTCGAGTTCGTCGCCGGGGCGCACCGGCCGTACGAAACGGGTGCGGACCGCCGCGACGGCCGCGCCGTCCCCGTCGAACATCCTGGCCGTGAGTCCGGCGACGGCCAGCAGGAGCGTGGCCATGCCGTGCACGATGACGCCGGGCAGTCCGGCCCGGTGCGCCGCGGCCTCGCTGAGGTGGACCGGGTTGTGGTCACCGCTCGCCTCGGCGTAGCGGTGTGGCAGGTCGTCAGGTATCCGCTCGCGCCAGGTGAGGAGTACGGGTCCGGTGCCGTTCGTCGGCGCCGGGGGCCGGGGCAGCCGGCCGCCGCCCCGCGCGGGGCCGACGGTGAGTGTGGTCAGCAGGTCGGCGACCTCGTCCCCGGCGGCGCCCGTCATGCGGGTGCGCAGCGTGACGGCCCGCTGGAATCCGTAGTCGCCCTCGGCCTCAAGAATCGGGGTGACGGTGAGTTCCTCACGCGCGCCGGGCCAACGGTGCAGTGTCGTCTCCTGCGCCGCGTGGCGAATGTGCGCCGGGTCGGGTACGGGAAGGAAGTCGGCCAGCGCGGACCGTACGGCTGCGGGAAGGGCGCGGGCCGCAAAGAATGCGGGAACGGGCGCGTACGGAATCCGCAGCGCGTCGGTGAATTCCCCGGTCTCGACCGGACCTGTCGCGAACAGAAATGGCTCACGTATACGTGTCATGGCCTGTCCCCCGTGATGACTTCCGGCATTGCGATCCTAGAGAGCCGGAGCCCCGGGTCTCCACCCGGAATTCCGTAGTCTGATTCCGGGGAAAAACCCGGGTGAATCAGACCGGTAGCCGCGCGGTGACGAGTGCGGGCACGATGGCGCCGCGCCGGTACTCGTCGCGCGCGACGGTGAGCGTGTCGAGGAGCGTCCGCGCCTCGTCGGAGCCGTAGATCGCCGCGAGGTCGCCGAAGAACAGCCGCATGACCTTCAGCCGGTCATGCAGCAACGCGCAGGCCCAGTCGGTGAGTTCACGCAGCCGCACGTCGGTGAACCCGGCGGCGCGCAACTGCGCCACGCGTGTCTCGACGCCGGTGAGGAAGAAGATGCCCGGCGGGTGCAGTCGCCGGAAGGTCTCTGAGGGCTCGCCGCCGGGGCCGAGCAGGCCGGCCTCGTCCGTCATGACCAGCAGGCCACCGGGGCGCAGCACCCGGGCCGCCTCGGCGAACACCGCGTCGGTCCGGGCGAAGTGGGAGAGCGAGCCGGTGCACACCGCGACGTCCAGCGAGGCCGTACGCAACGGCAGGGCCCGCACGTCGGCCTGGACGGGGTGCGCCGTCCAGGGAGCCGCCCCAACCCGGGTCCGTGCCCCCGTATCGGCCGCTCTCTGCGCCTCGATGGTCGCGAACAGCTGGACGTGGTCGGCGACGAAGTCCAGCCCGACGGCGGTCCGTACGGTGACATCGCGCCTGCTCAGCCGGTCGACGACGGCGCGCAGCGCGCCGCCGAATCCGCAGCCCAGCTCGGCCAGGGTGATGGGAGCGCCCGTCGGCGCGGCGGCGACGATCGCGTCGGCGACCAACTCGCAGCCCTGGGCGCCGAAGTGGCCGAGCTGGTCGAGCCCCAGCGCATGGGCGCGGGAGCGGTCGCCCGCCACGTCGAGCGCGCCGGCCCAGGACCGTTCCCAGTCGTGCAGGGCGTGGAACAGCCGCCGGTGGTAGTCGCCTTGGAGGTCCTGTTGGGCGCCGCCTGTGGGTGCTGACATGTGTTCGCTCCGTCCCGGCCTCACGCGGTGACGCGGACAGTGGCGCCGCGGAAACGGCCGTGCGCCCGCGGCCGATGGGCAGACCGCGGGCGCACGCCCTGAGATTTTCCGCGCCGGAATTACTCGAAGTCGACGTCGGAGATGTCGAGAGAGCTGCTCGACGAAGAGGTCGTGCAGCCTTCCTCGACGCCGATCGACTCCAGGCTGGAGATCTGCTCGTCGACAATGTCGAACGTGATGTCTGCCATTTCCCATGCTCCTCTCGGACTTACCCGAACTTGCGTATCCAGCTTAGGAAGAGGGCCGTTCGCATACATCACGGATTGCCGTAGGAGTGCACGCATTCACGCGAGCCCAAGGGCGGTCGCACGCTCTACCACCTCAAGTCGGTTACGGGCGCTGAACTTCGAGAGCAGATGTCGCATGTGATATTCGACCGTGTTCTCCGTGACGAAGAGCGCGCCGGCGATCTCACGGTTGCGCATCCCGCGCCGGAGCAGTTCCAGTACGTCGCGCTCACGCCGGGTGAGATGGGGGGCGGGTCCGGTGGCCCGTTCGCGCAGGACTTCGAAGAAGATGCGGTCCATGACGTTGACTTCGAGGGTCTGTGACGCGCGGATCGCCGCGACGCCCCGGCGCAGATTGATGGTGTCCTCCAGATACACCCGGCAGCCGCGGCGCATCCACCGTTCGCAGCGGCGCCAGTCGCGGCTCTGACCGAGGATGGCCAGCCTGATGCCCTCCCTGACGGCCCTGGCCTTGGCGATCGTGCGCTGGACGTCCCCGTCGTCGAGATCCTGTCCGGCGAGGATCCAGCCGGCCCCGGTGGCGTAGACGATCGAACCCAGCTCGTCCCGTTCGGCGCAGCGGGTGATCTGCGCCGCGCCGTCCGGGACGGTCCCTTCGCCGCGCAGGGCGGGCCAGGTGCCGACGAGAATGACGCGACACTCCCCCGTGTCACCGTCTTCGTGCGTGCTCGTACATTCGGTGGGAAAGGTGTGCATCACAGCAGGGCCCCCGATTTGACTCGCATGTGGTCGATTACGTAGTGCCGTTCACTTCCCTTTCACCCGTCCCCCTTGATCCCGATGCGCGCGTGGAGCCGGCTGAGCCAGCGCGGTGCCCACCAGTTCGCCCGGCCCATGACGAGCATGAAGGCCGGTACGAGAACGCCGCGGATCAGCACGGCGTCCATGAGCACAGCGAGGAACATGCCGAGGCCCAGCAGCTTCAGGACCGAGATGTCGGAGCTGGCGAGTGCGAGCAGCACTCCTCCGATGAGGACGGCCGCCGCGGTGATGAGTGAGCCGGTTCTGCCGACGCCCTCGATCACCGCCCTGGTGTTGTCACCGTGTACGGAGTACTGCTCACGGATCCGCGACATCAGAAAGATCTCGTAGTCCATGGACAGGCCGAATGCCGCACAGAACATCAGTACGGGCACGGTCACATCGAGGTATCCGGTGGTGACGAAGTCCCCCACGAGCCACTTGAGATGGCCGTCCTGAAAGATGTAGACCATCGCGCCGAAGGATGCGGTGAGACTGAGTGTGTTGAAGATGATGGCTTTCAGCGGAACGAGCAGGCTGCCGGTGAACAGCAGCAGCAGGAGGAACATGAGGACGAGGATGATGCCGAGCGCGTAGGGCAGCCGCTCGGCGATGACCGTTTTGGTGTCGGTGAAGAGGGCGGAGTCGCCCGCGACGAAGACGTCACCGGGCCCGGACAGCGCGCGGATGTCCTTGACGACCTGTTCGCTGCGGGGTGAGAAGGCGCTGTCGACGGGCACGGCGTGGACACGGCTCACCGTCCCGCTGGTGTACGCCCGTGGTGGCTCGGCCGGCGGTCCGGCCGGCCTCCCCCGCTCGAAGCGCCCCGTCGCGCCCACGGCGTAGGCGACACCGTCGATGCGCGAGACCCGTTGGGCGTACGCGTCCCGCTCCTCGCGCGAGGCGTCCCGCACGATCACCTGAACGGGGTTGAGCGCGTGCGCGTCGAAGTCGCGCTCGACGACCCGCGCCGTACGGTACGACTCCGCGTCCGCGGGCAGTACACGTTCGTCGGTGAGGCCGAACTTGGCCTGGGTGAAGGGCAGTCCGAGCAGAAGCAGCAGCACCACGACGGGCAGCGCCACCGCGACCGGGCGGCGGGCGATACGGGCCGCGACGCGGGACCACCAGGGCTCGCCGTGCTCCTTGCGGCGGTGTCCGACAGCGCGGCCCAGCCGGTGCAGGAGCGGTGTGATGTCCCCGGCGTCCAGCCAGCGGCCGAAGACGAGCAGCGCGGCGGGCAGCACGAGCACGGCCGCGACGCCGACCGTGAGGACGGCGGGGATGGCCGCGTACGCCAGTGAGCGCAGGAAGTAGAGGGGGAAGACCAGCAGCGCGCTCAGGCACAGGGCGACCGTCAGGGCGGAGAAGAACACCGTGCGTCCGGCCGTCCGCACGGCGGTGACCGCCGCTTCGTGCACCGGCTTCCCGCCCTCGGTCTCCTCCCGGAACCGCATCAGGATGAACAGGCTGTAGTCGATCGCCAGGCCGAGACCGAGCGCCGTCGTCAGATTGAGGGCGAAGATCGACACATCGGTGAACTCGCTGACCGCGCGCAGGATCGCGAGTGTCAGTACGACCCCGATGACGCCGACGAGGAAGGGGAGCAGCGCGGCCACGACGGTGCGGAACACCAACAGCAGGATGAGCAGGATGACGGGCGCCGCGAACAGCTCGGCCCTGACCAGGTCCTGGTCGCTCTGCCGCTGCAACTCGCCGTTGGTCTGGGCCTCGCCGGTGACTCCGACCTGGAACGGGCCCTGCTCGCCGATCAGTTCCGGGACGATGCGCTTCGCCGTACGCTGCGCCTGGTCGTCGTCCCCGTCGAGTCGCACCATCACGACGGCCGAGCGCCGGTCGTCCGAGCGCAGCAGCGGGTCGCCGGTGGTCCAGAAGGAGTCCGCGGAGGCCACGGCGGGGGTGTCGGCGACCCGCTCGGTGTACGCGGCGCCCGCGGCGGCCGTGCGCGGGGAGCCGACGTCGGTGCCGGCCCTGAGCACGAGGATCAGATGGGTCCGGTCCACCCCGAAGCGCTCGCGCAGTTCGCTCTGGGCGACGCGCAGATTCCCGGTCGCCGCCGCGTACCCGCCGTTCGACAGGCGCTCGACCACGCCGACCCCGAACCAGCCCGCGACGACGACCAGCAGACCGGTGACGGCGAGCACGGCCCGCCGGCGGCGCAGGGTGAACTCCGCGACCCGTACGAGAAAGGTGCGCTCCGGTACCGCGGTGCGATCGAGCTCTTGAACGCTCAACGACTCCCCCAGCTGACCTGGTCCGGCGATGATCACTCCGGAAGCGCCAATTATACATACACGCATGTATGGGTACTACGAATTATGGAGTCCGGCGCGTCGTCGGCCAACACCGTACGAACACCATCGTGTCCGGATAACAGCGGCATACGGAACCCCAGACTCAGCCGATCAGTAACTGTCCGATTCCAAGTGGTCACACCAGGTGGTCACCGCGATGGGGGCGTCGATGGCCGGAGCAGGTGCCCTCGGGAGCCGGGAGTTGAGGCAATCCGCCGGGCGTCACTCTCACTTCGGCCAACCGGACGACGGCGTCCGTTACGGTCCGAAAGCGGAGGGGCGGCGCCGAGCGGTCCAGATATGAGGAGACGACATGAAGGCGGTAGCGATCAGGGCGTTCGGAGGCCCGGAGGGTCTGGCGGTCGTCGACCTCCCCGCCCCGGCCCCCACCGCCGGGCAGGTGGTGATCACCACGGAGGCGACCGGGGTCAGCGGCGCCGACGGGCTGACGGCGATCACCGACTCGGGCGGCGCGGTGCACGCCGCGACCGACGACGAACTGCTCGCCGCCCGGGCCCTGTTGACCGGCTACGGGGTCCAGCCCACCGCCGCTGCGTCGGCGGGCCTCGCGGGACTGCTTGGCCACGCCCGTACCACACCGGTCAGCGGGAACCAGATCGTCGTGCTGACCGGGCGCTGAGGCGCGCCGGGCCTCACGTGGGGCTGTTGTCCGCCCGGGGTCCTCCGGGCGGTGGTGTCGTCAGGATGGAGCGGACGGCCTGCGGAGTGCGGGCGACGACCGCGGTGCCGTCGTCCGCGGCGATGATGGGCCGCTGGATCAGCTCCGGGTGGCCCACGAGAGCGTCGATCCACCGGGTGCGGGTGGCCGCGTCCCTGGCCCAGTCGGCGAGACCGAGGCCGGCCGCGGCGGGCTCGCCGGTGCGGGTGATGTCCCAGGGCTCCAGGGCGAGGCGGTCCAGCAGGCCGGTGAGTTCGGCGGCGGTCGGGGGCTCGTCCAGGTAGCGCCGTACGGTGTAGTGGGCCCCGGCCTCGTCGAGCAGGGAGACTGCCGAACTGCACTTCGAGCAGGCTGGGTTGATCCAGATTTCCACGATCTCGTCTCATCCTTCGGTGTGCATGGCGGCGGCCCGGACGGCGGTGACCAGGTGACCAGGTGACCAGGTGACCAGGTGACCATGATGCCCGGCACATTGGCGTCGGATACCTGCCGGACAATCCCCCGCGGACTCGCTGGACTTGTCCCTCCGGTCATCACTCGCAGCGCACCGCAGGACGGGATCCATGTCGACCAGCACCACCAGTCCCCTCACCACCGCCGATCCGGGCGCGCCCCACGGGCGTTCGCCGCTCCTCTCCTGGCTGGCCGTCCTCTCGGTGACGACGGGCATCTTCTCCGTCGTCACCACCGAGATCCTGCCCATCGGCCTGCTCACGTCGATCGGATCGAGCTTCGGCGTCTCCGACGGTACGGCCGGGCTCATGATGACGGTGCCGGGTGTGCTGGCCGCCGTGTCCGCTCCCCTGGTCACCGTGGCCACGGCACGCGCCGACCGCCGGCTGATGCTCTGCGCGTTCGTCCTGCTGCTGGCACTCGCGAACTTCCTCGCCGCCGTGGCGCCGTACTACTGGCTGGTCCTGGTGTCCCGGATCATGGTCGGCGTCGCCATCGGCGGCTTCTGGTCGGTGGGAGTGGGACTGGCCGGGCGGCTGGTGGAGCGTCCGGCCGTGGGGCGGGCCACGGCGGTGATCTTCGCGGCGGTGCCGCTCGGCTCGGTCCTGGGTGTTCCGCTGGGGACCTTCGTCGGTGAAGTGGCGGGCTGGCGCACGGCATTCGCCGGCATGGGCGTGTTCACCCTGGCACTGCTCGCGCTGATGCTTCTGGTGATCCCGCCGCTGCCGCCCGTCCGCGCGACCCGGCTCCAGGTGCTGCGGGACGCGGTGCGCGCACCGGGCACCCGAGCCGCGCTGGCCGTGACCTTCCTCGTCGTACTCGCCCACTTCGGCACGTACACCTATGTGACCCCGTTCCTGGAACAGGTCACCGGCATCGGGCCCGGCACCGTCACCCTCTTCCTGCTCCTGTACGGCGCGGCCGGGATCGTGGGCAATTTCCTCGGTGGGGCGACGGTGGTGGACCACCCGAGAGCCACCTTCGTGATCGCCGCCGCGCTGATATCGGGCGCGACCCTGCTGCTGCCCGTCCTCGGCCGGTGGGAGATCGGCGCGATCGCGCTGCTGGCGGCCTGGGGAATCGCGTACGGCGCCGTCCCGGTCTGCTCACAGACCTGGTTCGCCAACGCGTCCCCGGACACACCGGAGGCGACCTCGGTCCTGTTCACCGCGTCCTTCCAGGCGACCATCTCCGTCGGCGCACTGGCCGGCGGCCTCGCACTCGACCGTTCGGCACCGTCCACGCTCATGCTGCTCGGCGGCGCCACGGCGGCGCTGGTCGTACTGCTGGGCGGCCCCAAGCGCGCCGCGGTCCGGTGGGGTGGGGGCTCCGGGCACGGCGGAGATCGCCCGGACAGGCCCTAGGGCCTGTCTGACAAATGATTACCCCGTGGACTCGCGGAGCCAGAGGATCAAGGAAGCCAGGACAACTCCGGTACGGTAGCGGTCGCCGAGCTTGTCGAACCGGGTCGCGATCGCGCGGAACTGCTTGAGGCGGGCGAAGCATCGTTCGACGACGTTGCGGTCGCGGTAGGTGACCTTGTCGAAGGTCGGCGGCCGGCCGCCGAGGGCTCCGCGTCGGTGGCGGTTCGCCGCCTGGTCGCGGCGCTCGGGGATCGTGGCAGCGATGCCCCGGCACCTCAGCAGATGGCGGATGGCCCTGCTGGAATACGCCTTGTCACCCAGCACACGGTCCGGTGTCGTGCGCGGGCGGCCCGTGCCGAGGCGCGGGGTGCGGATGCCGTCGAGGACCTGGCCGAACGCCGTCGCGTCGTTGACGTTGCCGGGCGTGAGCACAATCGACAGGGGCAGGCCCCGGCCATCGACGGCGAGATGGACTTTGGTGGTCAGTCCGCCTCGGGAGCGGCCGAGGGCCTGGCGCGCCTGCGAGCGGCCCGGATCTTCCAGTTCGTCCCCGTTCACATCCCCCTTTTGCGGGCGCCGACTGCGTGCTGGTGGGCTCGGTTGATGGTGGAGTCGACGGAGACGGTCCATTCCACCCGGCCCACCGCGTCATCGCGGACCTGAACGTGCTCCAGCAACCGTGCCCAGGTGCCGTCCGCCTCCCAGCGGGCGAACCGCTCGTAGACGGTCTGCCACGGCCCGAACCGGTCGGGAAGATCCCGCCACGGAGCCCCGGTCCGCAGCCGCCACAGCACCCCGTTGACCACCTGCCGGTGATCACGCCACGGACGGCCCCGTCCGTCCTCCTGAGGCAAAAGGGGCTCTATCCGCCTCCATGCCGCATCCGTCAACTCACCTCGACCTGCCACAAGATCAATTATCAGACCGGCTATAGAGTCCTGCCCGTGGCGAATCATCAGGACGAGACCAGGACGGCCTACGAGGGTGTCGTCGAGCTGTACGCATCGCTGTTCGCAAACCGGCTGGAAACACAGCCTTTCTCCCGGGCCATGATCGGCACCTTCGCCGAACTGGTGCGCGCGACGGGCAACCTGCGGACAGCGGACGTCGGGTGCGGGCCCGGACATCTGACAGCCATGCTGCACGAACTCGGCCTGGACGCCTTCGGACTAGACCTTGCCCCCGGCATGGTCGACCACGCCCGGCAGGCCCATCCGGCGCTGCGCTTCCAAGAGGCGCGGATGGAATCCCTGCCGATCGAGGACGCCGCGCTCGGCGGCGTGCTGGCCCACTACTCAATGATTCACACCCCTCCGGGGGAACTACCGGAGCTGCTCGCCGAACAGGTACGCGTCCTGGCACCGAACGGTCTGCTCCTGGTCTCCTTCTTCGGGACCGACGGACAAGTACCGGTCCGGTTCGACCACAAGGTGGCGCCCGCCTACAGCTGGCCGGTGGATCGCCTCGCCGAACTGCTGGGCGATGCTGGGCTCGATCCCTTCGCCCGGCTGCTCCACGATCCATCCTCTGATCGGGGCTTCCTCGACACCCATCTACTGGCACGCCGTTCGTAGCCACTGCCCAGTCCCCCCCAGCCGATCGGCGCACCTCCGGATTGCCAGCTCAGCCGAATCTCGCTGATCAGACCGGAATTGTCAGACACCCCCTAGGGCGTGTCTTCAAAGTCCCGTCTGGCTCACGACGCCTGGCACGCACGCTCGCCGCGTTGTCGGACTCGACCGAGTACGCCCAGTACGAGACCGATCCTCCGCCTTGCGATCGCACGCACCAGACGCCGCGAGCCCCGCCCTACGGGCGGACGACGCTACTTTGCGGACACGCCCTAGCCCACCCGGGCCTCGACGCACTCCCGTTCGCCGTCCGCCGACGCGGGTCGGAAGCAGGCCCGGACCGTGCCGCCCGGGTCGGCCGCGGTCATCTGGGTGCAGACGTAGGTCCGGGCCCTCGCCGATCGATACGTCGGCGTCCGTATCCGTGAGCCGGGTGGGGGCGGCGAGTTCCTTGGCCCCGCCGAACGAGGCCGGAGTCCGAGCTTGCAGACGCGGCGATCTGACGACGGCTTCCCTCGGGTGGGAGTGGGCGAGCCCCAACGGCCGGCGGATGTCCTCGTCGTGCACGATCTCCTCGGCGAGTCCGCTGTCGAGGGGTGCGGGCGGGGCCGATCCGCGTGACGCCACTTGGCGCATGCGCCTCGGCCTCTCCTGGGGTGAGGCGCCGCGTTCGCGTCGGCGCGGCAGCATCCCCGATCTGGTCACGGCGTCGTGCGCCCGGCTCCGGACTCGGCGGTCGTGATGGGATCAGCCGACGTGCCGGTGGAGACCGGGCTCGCCGACGTGGTCACGCTGCGACGGAGGTGCCAGGCCCGGATCTCGTTGGCGTCAGGCGGGTTCAGCAGAGCCGCGACGTCGCTCGCCGGCCGCGCGCGTGTCGTTCCGGCCGCTGGACAGCGGCAAGGATGCCCCCGCTCCGCTTGAGGCGGGCCGGACCCTCGTCGGCGATACTGGGTCCATGGAGTACGTCGGCCGGGTGCCCGCCCCGCCGCTTGACCGGTTCATCGACGACGTCTACTGCCTGACCGGGGTGCCGGGCCATCGCCGGATCAGCGTCTCGCCGATGCCGTCGGCGCACCTGTACATCAATCTGGGTGAGCCCGCATTCCTGTGGGATTCCGACCCGTCGGTGCCTCCGGCAGCGTTGACGGACGGGTGGTTCATGGGTCTGTGGACCAGGCGTTTCGTCCTTGAGTACCCCAGGCGGGTACACCTCGTCGGGGTCCACTTCAAGCCTTGGGGATTGTCATCGTTCGCCGGTGTGCCGACGAATGAGCTGCGGGACCGATGGGTGCCGGTCGATGCCCTCTGGCATCGGTCCGTGGACCGGATTCGCAACCAGGTCGGCGACGCCGCTTCGGCCGCCGCAACGCTGGGGGTCCTGGAGAGAGAGCTTCGATCGCGGCTCGTCGAGGCTCCGGCGCGCGGTCTCGACCTGGTCCAGCACGCAGGCGGGTGGCTGGAAGCCTCGCACGGCGCGATCCCGGTCGGTGCGCTGAGCGATGCCGCCGGGGTGAGCAACAATCACCTGGCGGCGCAGTTCAAGGCTCATGTCGGGGTCACTCCGAAACGGGTTGCCCGTATCTACCGCTTCGCGCGGCTGATCGAGTCCGTGGACTCGCTGGGCCCGGTCGACTGGTCGGAGCTCGCGCTTACGGCGGGCTATTTCGACCAGGCCCACTTCAGCAAGGAGTTCAAGGACTTCACCGGCCGCACTCCCACGGAGTACCTGGCGCTGCGGCGCCGGTTCACCGCGGAGCAGGGGTTCTCGCAGCCCGGTGGCCCGATGCCCGTTGAGTGATTTTTTACAAGCGGGGCTGTCTCTGGCCTGTAAATATCGGACGCGTCCGCTCCAGGTGACGTAATGGGGAGACCCTCATGGGCGCAGTGATCATGCACAACGTGGTGTCGGTAGACGGCTTCATCGCCGACAAGAACGACGGAGTCGGTCCGCTCCACGACTGGTACTTCAGCGGGGACACCAAACTTACGGAAACCGGCGCCGGGGACGGGGATTACGACCACTCCGAGGGAGGAGGCGGCTTCAGGCTCTCGCGTGCGTCGGCGGCGTACGTCCAGCCGGTGTGGGACTCGATCGGCGTGATCGTGATGGGCCGCGGCTTTTTCGACCTGATGAACGGCTGGGAGGGCCGGCCGCCCGTGGGTGACCACGTGGTCGTGGTTTCCCACCGGCCCAAGCCCGAGGGCTGGCACCCTGAGGCTTCGTATCACTTCGTCGATGGCGTGAAGGCCGCGATCGAGAAGGCCCAGGAGCTCGCCGGTGACCGGGTTGTCGCCGTGAGCGCCGGCGAAGTAGGCGGGCAGATCCTCGCGGCCGGTCTTGTGGACGAGGTCGCGATGGACGTGGCGCCGGTGGTGTTCGGATCGGGCAAGCGCTTCTTCGGTAGCTTCGACGGGCAGCAGCAGCTGGAGGATCCTCACGTGGTCGTCCAGGGCAACCGGGTACTGCACCTGAAGTTCAAGGTGCGCCGCTAGTGGAGGTCATCCGGGTCCGGATCCCGGTGCCCGGCCCGCGGCGCGTGGCGTCACACCGGACGACCCGGACAGAGCCGTCCTCGCAGGGCCGCTGGGCTCAGACCTTCTTCAACGAGGCTGGGTCGGTGAACAGGATCGCCGCGACGCGTTCGCCGGATGGCTGGGGCTTTGGTGCAACGGCGGTCATCCGCCGCCGCTCCTCATCCGTGACCAGGAGGGCTCGACCGCGCGCCGGAGCGCGGCGCCCGCGCGGACACGCTGCCCGGACACCACCGGACGGCTGAGCGCCACGTTCGCGGCCGGTCGCCTCGCCGGCCGGAACCGTGCAGCTCGCCGACCGACGTACTTACCGCCTTCCGACGGTCTTCTCGATCAGTTCGTCGGCCAGGTCGAACCGGACACCGTCGGGATTCTTCAGTCCGGCGTCCTCGTACCAGGAGCGGTCGGCTTCCGGGTGGGGGCCGCTGACTCCGACCCTGCCCCGGCCGTACGGGGCGACGACGACGGCCGGCGCCCCGTTGGGGTAGGTGGCCAGGACATCCGCGTCGGCGCCGTGGTCGAGGAGGAAGGCCGGGCCGTCCTGGAAGTACATGTACCGCCGCTTGCCGCGCCACGTCACCGGCACCACGGTGTCGCGATCGTCGTGGATCGTGGTATCCGGGAGGTCGATGTATCCGTTGGTGTCACCGGGCAGCAGGTCGAACCCGGGGTTGCGTCCGGCGAGGTAACCGCCGAAGCACAGGCCCAAGTAGCTGCCGCCGCCCCGGACCCAGTGGCGCATGATCCCGGCCGAGCCACGCAGCACCCGCCAGACCCCGTCGAGGTCGGAGCCGCCGCCCGGCTGGACGTACAGCCGCGCGTCGGCCAGAACGCGGGCGGTCAGGGGGACCCCGGTGCCGGGGCCGACGTACTTGACCCGGAAGGGCCACGGCGACCGGCGCAGCAGGGAGGCGATCGTCGGCGCGCAGTCGGAGCAGCCCTGAGGGCCGTTGTAGACCAGCGCGAGGGGCCTCTCCTCGGCCGGCTCGTCGGCGTTCGACCGGGCACAGCCCGCGGCCAGCAGGGCGGCGGCAGGGAGAACGCCGAGGAGTAGCCGGCGCCGGTCCGTGGTGGCCGGCCGGGGGCCGGTGCTCAGATCCCTGCCGGGCATGGTGCATCTCCTGTCTTCCCGGTCCGGACGCGAACCGAGGCTGAAGCCGAAGGCACGACGGGCGATGTCAGGGAGAACCGGTCACCCGGCACGACTGCCCGTCTCGGGGGAACCAGAAGGCTCCCTCTTCCTTTGATGCTCGCGACGCTCCGCCGGTTCACCATGCACAGCTATCACGGTGACCGGGCCCGGAAAGTGACCAAGGGCCGGTGTCCGCATCCTCGGTGAGGGATCACTTCGTGCGGAACTTCAGCACGGCCCCGTCCTTGTCGACGGCGACGGCCTTCATGGCGAGTTCTCTGCCGTCCGCTCTACCGAATGATCCGGTTCCGCCGGCGGTCAGCCAGACCTCCCCCACCGCACCGGCAGGGTCGTTGTTGCGTACCGTGGCCTTGGTTTCCGACAGCGACACGCCTACTTGCCATTCGCCGATCGCGAGGTGCGTCTGTTTCGTTACGAGGATTTCGCAGGCCCCGTCCTTGCAGGCGCCGGCGTCCGTGCCGTCCGCGGCCGTGGGCAGTCGTTCGGGCGGGGCGCACTCGGGCGCGGTGCGGTACGCGGCCGACAGCTTCGGTTGCCGGGCCGCCAAGGCGGTCAGGTCGGGCTTGGGCATCCTCAGGGACGCGATCAGCTCGCCGACCCGTTCGGCTCGGCCGACCGAATCCTCCCCGGTGCCGGTACGCGGGCCTGAGCCGGTCAGCGCGGTGACCATCGGTCGGACCCTGGCGACCTCCTTGGTCATGCCGTCGTGCAGCCGGTCCGCGGTGGCGATGCCCGATGACCGTGCGCCGACGCTCGCGAGCCCCTTCGCGACCTTGTCGAGGGCCGACGACGTGTCCCACAGATAGCCGATAGCGATGAGCTCGGCCCCGATCGGCGCCTCGTTGAGCGGATCCGCGATGCCCTTGACCCCGATCGCGCTGTTCGCCTTCGTCGTCTTGAAGAGCTCGGTGGCCTCACACATGTCACCGGCCCACTTCACCAGCGCCTGGCTCGGACCGGCGGACGTCGGCTCGGTTGACTTCGGCACGCTCTCCGCGGTCCCCGCCGAACCCTCGCCGTCCGCCGTGTCCGACGAACACCCGCCTGCCGCCAGCGTGACACCGACAGTCAGTAAGGCGACGCACCCCATCCTCGTCTTCACCACCACTGTCCTTCTCCTCGTTCTGACCGCTTGGCCCAGCCGCTCGCCATTGTCGGGCTCGCCTCCGGTATCCCTGCCGTTGATCCGGATCAGCCACCCGAACAGGTGAAGACGATCCGATGGACAACGTCAATCGACGTACTTCTCGGTCCAGTTGAGGACCGCCCGGTCGACGAACCGCGGAGGGCGGGCGAGCCCGGCCACGGCAACCAGTTCGTCGACGAGACGACGCACCTCATCGGTCGGATCGATCTGCCGATCGAGTGGTACGACCTTCCCGCGGCGGCCTTTCCAGCGGGGCAGCACCCAGTAGAGGACGGCCACCGCGGCGATCAGCAGAGCCAGTTCCAGCAGCACGGGCCACAACGGCAATCTGTGCTCGAAGCGGCGTTGGCAGGCGTCCAGCGCCTGCGCGACTCCCGGGCGCCGTAACGCCAACAGGGTCGCCTGGGGATCGCCGTTGGGATCGGCTCCCGCCGCGTAATAGCAACCAACGCTCCCGAGAACGTTCCCTTCGGATGTGAGCCAGTAGGACACGGTGTAGTTGACATTCTTCATCGCCGAGAGGCTGGCGACGAGCGCCAGCGCTGTCAGCAACGCGAAGCGGGATGTGGTCCCCGCCGTGAGGACTCGTTCGTCGATCCGCGTGGTCGGCACAGACATGACTACGCGGGGGTGTTCAACTCGTCGGTGTCGTCGTCACGGTTCGTCCTTCGGGAGTGCGCTGACGAATCCGCAGGCAGCAGAAGGTGAACCGCCACCCGATCGGCGAGCGTCTCCGCGCGTTCGGCCTCCAGACCGGTCTGTGCGGACAACTCCACGATTCGCCGCCGTACCTCGGCCACCTGATCGGCGTTCAGCACGGGGACCACCAACGGGGCGGATCGTCGCCGGAACATGCTGCCGAACCGCCCTCCCGACCGGGAGGGAGTACCGTCGATCGTGCGGCCGACGACTCGCCGCACGGATTCGTCCAGGGCCACCCAGATCACCGGAGTGGCCAGATAGACCATTTCCTCCAGCCCGAACCCCAGGGGCTCGCGGCCCCTGCGACGGCTGGTCAGACGTGCGATCACGGTCTCGTCGTCGAAGCGGCGTAACCCGTCCACGACGGGCAGTTCCTCGGCCGCCACCTCGGCGATGACGGCACGAACCACATCACGCACCGCCGTCCCGGACGACGAATCCTGCTTCTGATCCCCCGTGGTGTCCATTTCCCCTCCCTGGAGCGCCAGTTGTGAACGCCGCACGCTAGCTATCGCTTTCGCGATGTGAGGGTCGAATGTGTGATGTACCAACCAAAGGGGTGAACCGTCGTCGAAACGGCCGCCGTGGTCGCTGGACAGCGGTTGGTTGAGAGAAGCCCGAACGGGAGGCGGGCAGTTCACCGAGCTTCTGCCGACGGACTCGCAACCGAATTCGTCGCAATCGATCACAAGTGCCGACCGGCGAGCCGCTTTTCGTCGTTTCGCGGCTCCTCTGGTCCGTAGGCGCGTCATCGTGGTCGTGCATCGCGATCGGCCTCCGGGGGCGTGATCCGATCGTGCCGGAGACGGTTCTTCGGGCGAACTCCCGCCCTGGAACGGGACGGTGCATCAGCGCTGTCCCGTTCCCGGTACCGCACGCAGGCGGTGAGTTGGCGATTCTTCGGCTCGGTCCGTCGACCGCGCGAGCAAGACGTACTTCGAGCGGGTGCAGGTGCGGCGGAAGTCGACGGTTGCTCCCCATGCTGAGGCAGGGGTCAGTGTCCTGGTCCTGAGGACTGTTCGTCGGGCAGGCCGTACGGGATTTCGGGGTGGGTGGCTGCGATGGCCCGGAGGCGGTTGTACTTGGCGACGCGTTCGCCGCAGGCGGGGGCGCCGGATTTGATCTGTCCGCGGCCGGTCGCGGCGGCGAGGTCGGCGATGAAGGTGTCGGGGGCTCCGGAGCGGTGGGAGATCATGGCGTCGAGGGTTTGGGTTTCGGTGACGCGGCTGGGGCTCGCCTCGCTGTGCTGGTTGTCGCTGCGCGGCGCGCGACGGTCCGGGCGGTGAGGCCCGGCGCCGTCGGTCGCGAGCCAGGTCGGGCTTGCTGTGCGTGGTCAGTTCAGTTGCTGGGCCAGTCCGACGATGATGCCCTCGGGGCCGCGGACGTAGCACAGGAGGTAGCTGTCCTCGAACCGGGCGATCTCGCCGACGAGTTCAGCCCCGTGGGGGCGCAGGCGG
>NZ_MDCR01000098.1 GCF_001723055.1 Streptomyces niveus | reverse complement strand
CCGCCTCCGCCGCGCTTCCGTCACCTCTCCGCCCCGCCGCAAACCCTCCGCGTGGCACCCGTTCGGGTGTCGGTGACAACCGGTCACCCCAGGTCACGCAGCGACGACGCCACGCCCCGATACCGCCCCGACTTCCCCACGACGTGTCACATTTGGCAGGCTGTCCCCCGCAACTCGGGGGATTGCGTGGGGATTGCGTAGGGAGGGACAGCGCTTTGCACACAGCACAACAGGACACATCGGGAGATCCACGCCTCGGCTCACCGGGCCACCCAGGGAGGCCGTCGGGCCGCGTCGTCACGGACATGACCGGAGCCGGAGCCCCGGGCGGAGCCGCGGCCGCCGATACGGCCTCCGGCGACCCCCGACTGAGCTGGAGCAGCACCGAACCGCACCGCCCGCCCGCGCTCCGCCAGCGCCGGGACGGGATCCTGCCCGCCGTCGCCGCCGCCCTCTCCGTGCGTGGCGAAAATCTCACGTGCACCGCGGGCAAGGCCGACCAGCCACCCGCCCTGCATCCCCTCGTACAGGACTTCCTGGACACCCTCCCCAGCGGTCAGCGGGAACGATTCACCGGCCGCTGCCCCGAAGCCATACTGCTGTCCCGGCACCTGACCGCCGTCGAGGGCGCCCGTTCCAAGCGGGCCCAGCGCAAGGCCCTCACCCACGGCGAGGCCCGCCGCTCCCTCAAGCACGGCAAACTCACCGCCCGCCGCATCCGGGAGGACGGCGACCCGCTCCACGGCAGTTACGCGCCGCCCTGCCGCTCCTGTACGGCGATGCTCGCCCATTTCGGCGTACGCCCCGTCGACCCGACGCAGAACGGCTGACCGCCCGATGCCCGATCTCACCACCACCCGCTTCCCCGTCGCCGTCGACGTCGCCCTGCGCGAGGCCGGCTGGCAGCCGGGCCGCTGGGACATGCGGCAGGCCGAGGAGTGGGCGGACACCCTGCGCGCCCACACCACCCCGGCCGGGCACGTGCACGCCGTGTTCGCGGCCGTCGTCGAGATCTGGGCGGAGTTCGGCGGGCTGACGGTGACCGGGCCCCCACCGGGGCGGCAGATCGCCCCGGCGACCGTACGGTTCGATCCGCTGGCCGGCATCCATCTCGCCCGTACGCTCGGCGACCTCGGGCGCTCACTGGACACCGAGATCAGCCCGATCGGTGAGGAGGGCGACGGCCAGGCCGTGCTCGCGGTCGACGCCACGGGCCGCGTCTACTCCATCGACCACACCGGCGACTGGTACCTGGGCCCGCACATCGACCAGGCCCTGGCGTCGCTGGTGACGGGAACACAGCCGCAGCGGCTCACGTCGGACTGAGCGACCCACCCGGCCCGCCGGGCACCCTCACGCGGCGGCCCGGTCGTCCGGCAGCACCGCCGACACCCGGAAACCCCCCGCGTCCGTCTCCCCCGACACGAACACCCCGCCCAGCGCGTGCACCCGCTCCCGCATCCCCACCAGCCCGTTGCCGCCGCTGGGCAGCCCGGCGTCGGCCACGCCGTACGACGGGCCGTTCTCCACCTGCATCGCGACCTCGGCCTCCCGGTGCGCCAGGCGCACCATCACCTTCGACCCGGCCGCGTGCTTGTGCACGTTCGTCAGCGCCTCCTGCACCACCCTGTACGCGGTCTGCTCCACCTCCGGGGCGTACGAACGCGACTCCCCCTGCACCGCCAGCTCCACGACCATCCCCGCGTCCCGCGACTGACCCACCAGCGTCTCGATGTCGCCCATCCCCGGCCCGGCCTCCGCGGCGGCCGCGTCCGCCGCCGCCGCTGCCGCGACACCCACCGAAGCCAAGGGCGCCGTGTCGGCCACCTTCCGCGCCGCCTGCTGCTCCCCGGCGCGCAGCACGCCCAGCATCTCCCGCAGCTCCGTCAACGCCTGCCGCCCCATGTCCCCCACCAGCGCGGCGTTCTTCACGGCCTTCTGGGGATCCTTCAACGCCACCGCCTGCAACGCGGCGGCGTGCACGACCATCAGACTCACCCGGTGCGCCACCACGTCGTGCATCTCCCGCGCGATCCGGGTCCGCTCCTCCGTACGCGCCCACTCCGCCCGCTGCTCGGCCCGGTCGGCGAGCAGCGACAGCTCCTGCTCCAGGCTGTCGGCCCGCTCCCGCAGGCTCTCCATGAGCCGCCGCCGGGCTCCTACGTAGAGGCCGAGGAGCACGGGGGGCAGCGCCAGGCTCAGCGCCATGAAGACGGCGATCAGCGGGATGTACCACCGCGTCGTCGACCCGAGATCCGTGCCCACCATGTCCTGCCGCGTCCGTACGAAGGCGACGATGAGCGTCCCGACGAGCGACATCCCGGCCAGCGCCCCGATGATCCGGCGGGGCGCGTCGGAGGCGGCGAGCGTGTAGAGCCCGACGGTCGACAGGAGGATGCCCATCTCGGCGGGCGTGACGGCGACGGACACGAGCACGACGGCCATCGGCCACCGCCGCCGCAACAGCAGCACGGACCCGACCAGCACCCCGAAAACCACCCCGAAGGCCACCGGCAGCTGGGCACTGCCCGCGAACCTGATCCCCTCGAACGCGCACTCCAGGGCGGACACACCGGCCAGCCCCACATCCAGCACGACGCTGCGCCGCCGCGTCCACCACCAGAGCCCACGGGTGGTCAGACCCCCGGCCTCCTCGTATGCCCCCGTTGCGGTCATGCGTCCAGCCTAAGGGCGGTCGCGAGTCAATTTCCGGGGAGTGCGACGAGCACACGAACAGCCCTCGAACAAGCGGAACGGCGACCGCTCACACGATCCGGCGAACCGTCCACACATTCGAGCCGGACGTCCGGATTCCGGACGACGATCTCCGTATGACAGCAATCAACGACAAAAGTGTGGACTTCGAGGCACTTCGTGAGCAGGCGGTGGCGCTTCGCCGGGAGGGCTTGAGCCGCCGCCAGATCCGTGACCGCATCCACGTACACAACAACGACATCCTGAACCGCCTACTTGAGGGCGAGCCGGTCCCGGAATGGACGAAGCGCCCGAACGCGAAGGACGACCTACGGGGGAAGGCACGGGAGCTGCGCCTCCGGGGCCTTACCTACGACCAGATCCAGCTGGAGCTGGGGTGCTCGAAGAGTTCGATCTCGTTATGGGTACGGGACCTGCCGAAGCCGGAGCGGCCCGATGCCACGGAGCAGGCGAGACTCGCTTCACGCAAACGCTGGGAGCACGAACTGAAGGTCCGCGACGCGGAGCGCAGCCGCACCAAGGCCGCCGCCGCTGCAGAGATCGGCACACTGACCGATCGGGAGCTCTTCTTCACCGGCGTCGCCCTGTACTGGGCGGAAGGAGCGAAAGACAAGTCCTACGACCGCCGGGAGAGCGTTACCTTCATCAACAGCGACCCGAACGTGATCACGGTCTATCTGGCCTGGCTGGACATGCTCGGAGTGGAACCCGAGAGGCTCTGCTACCGCGTGTCCATCCACGAATCGGCGGACGTGGCGGAAGCCGAGCGTTACTGGGCGGATCACGTCCGTATCGATCCGTCCGCGCTGCAGAGGCCGACGCTCAAGAAGCACAACCCGAAGACGGTGCGTCGGAACACAGGTGAGCATTACCGAGGCTGCCTCGTCATCCGGGTCGCACAGGGCGCCGACCTGTACCGCCGCATCGACGGCTGGTGGCACGGCACCGTTGCGAGCGCCACCCCACGTCTCAGGTAGGGTCTCGGGTGGTGATCCGCCGTGGGGTAGCGGCATCCCGCAGGCCTTTGGAGCCTTGAGACGCTGGTTCGAATCCAGCCGGCGGAGCCAGCAAGTTCGGGTCCTGACCTCTCCGGTCAGGACCCGCCTTCGTTTCCGTCCCGAAACCCCCCGGTATCCTGCGGATGTCCAGCAGCCAAGCATCCGAAGCCGAAGGGCATTCCCGTGAGCGCCAATCGCCCGGCAGCCGTCGTCGTCCTCGCAGCGGGTGAGGGCACCCGCATGAAGTCGAAGACTCCCAAGGTTCTGCACGAGATCTGCGGGCGCTCGCTCGTCGGTCATGTCGTCTCCGCCGCCCGGGAGCTGGAGCCCGAGCATCTCGTCGTCGTCGTCGGGCACGCGCGGGAGTTGGTCGAGGGGCATCTCGACGGGACGTACGCCGGTGTGCGTACCGCGTTCCAGGCCGAGCAGAACGGCACCGCGCACGCCGTCCGGATGGCCGTCGAGGAGCTGGGGCAGGCCCCCGACGGGACCGTCGTCGTCGTGTGCGGGGACACCCCGCTGCTGGCGGGCTCGACGCTCGCCGGGCTCGCCGAGCTGCACGAGAAGGAGGGCAACGCCGTCACCGTGCTGACCGCCGAGGTCCCGGACGCGACCGGATACGGGCGCATCGTGCGCGACGAGGCGAGCGGCGCCGTCACCGGGATCGTGGAGCACAAGGACGCGACCGACGAGCAGCGCGCGGTACGGGAGATCAACTCCGGGGTGTTCGCGTTCGACGGGCGGCTGCTCGCAGAGGCGCTCGGCAAGGTCCGGACGGACAACAGCCAGGGCGAGGAGTATCTGACCGACGTCCTCGGCATCCTGCGCGACGCCGGGCACCGCGTCGGCGCCTCCGTCACGGCCGACCACCGCGAGATCCTCGGCATCAACAACCGCGTACAGCTGGCCGAGGCGCGCCGGCTGCTGAACGAGCGGCTGCTGGAGCGGGCGATGACCGCCGGTGTGACGGTGGTGGATCCGGGGTCGGTGCTGATCGATGTGACGGTGACGTACGAGCCGGACGCGATCGTGCATCCGGCGACGCAGCTGCTGGGTTCGACGCATCTGTCGGAGGGCGCCGAGGTGGGCCCCAACTCGCGGCTGACGGACACCCTGGTGGGTGTGGGCGCCCGGGTGGACAACACCGTGGCGATCGACGCGGAGGTGGGCGAGGGGTCGTCGGTGGGCCCGTTCGCGTACCTGCGCCCCGGTACGAAGCTCGGTGTGAAGTCGAAGGCCGGGACGTTCGTGGAGATGAAGAAGGCGTCGATCGGCGACGGTTCGAAGGTGCCGCACCTGAGTTATGTCGGCGACGCGACGATCGGTGAGCACACGAACATCGGTGCGGCGAGCGTGTTCGTGAATTACGACGGCGAGTCGAAGCACCACACGACGATCGGCTCACACTGCAAGACAGGTTCAGACAACATGTTTGTGGCGCCTGTCACTGTCGGGGACGGTGCTTACACCGCGGCGGGGTCGGTCATCACCAAGGACGTCCCGTCGGGTTCGCTGGCCGTCGCGCGGGGCCAGCAAAGGAATATCGAGGGTTGGGTGGCCCGCAAGCGGCCCGGCAGCGCCGCCGCGCAGGCCGCCGCCGCTGCCGCCGATGAGCTCGCGCTCGAAAGCTGACCGGAAACAGGCGCTGCGTACAGCGCGTACCGTGATAGATGCTCACGTTCGGCTGGCTCGCAGGGACGCGCGGGTGCAGCAGCAATCAACACGTCTGAGGAGACTGTGCTGTGACCGGGATCAAGACGACCGGCGAGAAGAAGCTGATGCTCTTTTCCGGCCGCGCCCACCCCGAGCTGGCCGAGGCGGTCGCCCATACGCTGGGTGTCGGGATAGTGCCGACCAAGGCATTCGATTTCGCCAACGGCGAGATCTACGTGCGTTATCAGGAGTCCGCGCGCGGCGCGGACTGTTTTCTGATCCAGAGCCACACCGCTCCGATCAACAAGTGGATCATGGAGCAGTTGATCATGATCGATGCTCTGAAGCGGGCTTCCGCCCGGAGCATCACGGTGATCGTCCCCTTCTACGGATACGCCCGGCAGGACAAGAAGCACCGTGGGCGTGAGCCGATCTCGGCCCGGCTGGTCGCGGACCTGATGAAGACGGCCGGCGCGGACCGCATCCTGACCGTCGATCTCCACACGGACCAGATCCAGGGCTTCTTCGACGGCCCGGTGGACCATCTGTTCGCGCTGCCGATCCTGGCGGACTACGTGGCGACGAAGGTCGACCGTACGAAGCTGACGGTGGTCTCGCCGGACGCCGGCCGCGTACGGGTGGCGGACCGCTGGTGCGACCGGCTGGACGCGCCGCTGGCGATCGTGCACAAGCGCCGCGACAAGGACGTCGCCAACGAGGTGACGGTCCATGAGGTCGTCGGCAACGTCGAGGGCCGGGTCTGTGTCCTGGTGGACGACATGATCGACACGGGCGGCACGATCTGCGCCGCCGCGGACGCGCTGTTCGCGCACGGCGCCGCTGACGTCATCGTGACGGCGACGCACGGTGTGCTGTCGGGTCCGGCGGCGGACCGGCTGAAGAACTCGAAGGTGAGCGAGTTCGTCTTCACGGACTCGCTGCCCGACCCGGGCAATCTGGAGATGGACAAGATCACGGTCCTGTCGATCGCGCCGACGATCGCGCGCGCGGTGCGTGAGGTGTTCGAGGACGGTTCGGTGACCAGCCTCTTCGACGAGCAGGCGTAGAAATCCCCGCACGCATGGCGCGGTGAAGATCGATTTCTGGGGCGGCCTCCCCGCCGGGTAGACTCATCGAGTTGCTCGGCGAGGGAGGCCGCTTTCATTCGCGGCTGTCCGTTATCGACGCGCTCTTCGTAGCAGGCCTGTCGTGGCCGGGTGACCACCAGTCTCAACGTCACCTATGTGTCATCTACGAGGAGTGCAGTCATGGCTGAGGTCAAGATCACCGCTGAGGTCCGGTCCGAGTTCGGCAAGGGCGCCGCCCGCCGTACCCGCCGTGAGAACAAGGTTCCCGCGGTCATCTACGGTCACGGCGCCGACCCCGTCCACATCTCCCTGCCGGGTCACGACCTGATGATGGCGCTCAAGACCGCCAACGCCCTGCTGAGCGTCGACATCGAGGGCCGCAAGGAGCTCGTGATCCCCAAGGCCGTCCAGCGTGACGCGCTCAAGGGCTTCATCAAGCACGTCGACCTGCTCGCGGTGAAGCGCGGCGAGAAGGTCACGGTCGAGGTCGCGGTGCACACCGAGGGCGAGCTGGCCCCGGGCCCGTTCCTCCTGGAGAACGTGCTGAGCACCCTGACCGTCGAGGCCGAGGCCACGCACATCCCCGAGTCCGTGACGGTCTCCGTCGAGGGCCTGGAGGCCGGTGCGTCCATCGTCGCGAAGGACGTCCCGCTGCCCGACGGCACCACGCTGGTGACCGACGAGGAAGCGGTCGTCATCCAGGTCCTGGCCGCGCAGGCGGAGGAGCCGGCCGCCGACGAGGCGTCGGACGAGGCCGCCGCCGAGGCCTGAGCCTCGGTGACGGTCCGATCCTGAGAATCGCTTTGCCCGACGGGGTGGCGGGCCGGTGCCCGCCACCCCGTTCTTCTTCGTCCTGAGGAGACGCAGCGCAGATGACGACCGATGTCACCGCCCCGTGGCTGATCGTGGGCCTGGGCAATCCCGGCCCGGGTTACGCGGCCAACCGCCACAACGTCGGTTTCATGGTGGCCGATCTCCTCGCGGGCCGGATCGGCGGCTCGTTCAAGCGCGCGCAGAAGGCCCAGGCCCAGGTCCTGGAGGGCCGGGTGGGGCCGATGGGGCCGGGCAGCCGGCGGGTGGTGCTGGCGAAGCCGCTGTCGTTCATGAATCTGTCCGGCGGTCCGGTCGCCGGGCTGCGGGACTTCTACAAGGTGCCGACGGCCAACATCGTGGCGATCCATGACGAGTTGGACATCGACTACGGCACGCTGCGGCTGAAGCTGGGCGGCGGGGACAACGGTCACAACGGTCTGAAGTCGATGACGAAGTCGATGGGCCCCGAGTACCACCGCGTACGGTTCGGGATCGGCCGGCCGCCGGGGCGGATGCAGGTGGCCGACTTCGTGCTGAAGGACTTCTCCTCGGTGGAGCGCAAGGAGCTGGACTACCTCGTGGACCGCGCGGCGGACGCGGTGGAGTGTCTGGTGACGGAGGGCCTGGAGCGGGCGCAGAGCGCGTACAACTCCTGACAACAACGACCATTCGTCAGCCACAAGTTGACCGACTGCGTCCGGATGGCCAAGGATCGCGGTCCATGAAGCCGAGCTCGTCCCAACTGGCGCTGTCGGTGGGCCGCCGTGTCGTGATGGCGTGCGTCGCCGCGCTGTTGCTCGCCGCGGGTTTCTGGACGTCCTGGGGTACGGCGCAGCATGTGCTGCTCTCCAAGGGCCGCGAACACGGAACGCTCTCGGTCACCGAGTGCGGCGACACGGCCTGTACGGGCACATACGACCCCGAGGGCCCGGTCGGGCCGCGCGCCGGGGCGCCCATCGAGCGGTCGGTGGCGGTGAGGAAGGGCCGGGACTACGAGGTGGTGCTGAAGCCCGGCACCGACGAACTGGTGCGCGCCGGCTCCTCCGGCGCGCTGCTGGCGTGGGTGCCCCTCGGTGGCGCGCTGCTGCTGGCGGCGCCGGTGGTCGGCGGCGGGCTGCGGCTGACGCGTACGGCGTGGGCCACGGCGCTGGCGGGCGCGGCGCTGCTGGCGGGGGCGTTCTTCGCGCTCTGACGTGACAGGGGCCGGGCACCGTCCGTACGGCGCCCGGCCCCTGCCCCTGCCCCTGATTCGCTCAGCCGGTGTTGCGCAGCCCCGCGGCCACCCCGTTCACCGTCAGCAGCAGCGCCCGCGCGAGCAGCGGGTCCGGTGCCTCCTCGCGGGCCGCCGCCGCGCGCTGGCGCGCGAGGAGCGAGACCTGGAGGTAGGAGATCGGGTCGAGGTAGGCGTCGCGGATGGCGAACGTCTGGCGCAGCACCGGGTTGGAGCCCAGCAGCTCCTCGTTGCCGGTGATCCGCAGGACTTCCCGCACCGTGAGCGCGTGCTCCTCCTCGATGGCGGTGAAGACGTGCTTCAGCTCGTCGGGCACGAGGGTGTCGACGTAGTGCCTGGCGATCCGCAGGTCGGTCTTGGCGAGCGTCATCTCGACGTTGGAGAGGAAGTTCTGGAAGAAGTGCCAGTGTTCGTGCATCTCGTCCAGGACCGGGTCGAGACCCGATTCGCGGAGCGCCTTGAGGCCTGAGCCGACCCCGTACCAGCCGGGCACGATCTGCCGCGACTGCGTCCAGCCGAAGACCCACGGAATGGCGCGCAGCCCGTCGAGTCCGGCGCCGGAGTCCGGGCGCCGGGAGGGGCGTGAGCCCAGGTGCAGGTCGGCGAGCTGGTCGACGGGGGTGGCCGCGAAGAAGTACGCGGGCAGGTCCGGGTCCTCGACAAGGCCCCGGTACGCGCCGTGGGCGGCGTCCGAGACGGTGTCCATCGCGGCGTCCCAGCGCGCCAGCGCCTCCTGGGACTGGCGGGGCGCGGTGTGCAGCGCGGACGCCTGGAGGGTGGCGGCGACGGTCAGTTCCAGGTTCTCCCTGGCGAGGGCGGGGATCAGGTACTTGTCGGAGATGACCTCGCCCTGCTCGGTCACCTTGATCTCGCCCTCCAGCGTGCCCCAGGGCTGCGCGAGGATCGCGTCGTGCGAGGGGCCGCCGCCGCGCCCGACGGTGCCGCCGCGGCCGTGGAAGAGCCGCAGGCGTACGCCGTAGCGGTGCGCGACGTCGCGCAGCCGGCGCTGGGCGCGGTGGATCTCCCACTGGCTGGTGGTGATGCCGCCGAACTTGGACGAGTCGGAGTAGCCGAGCATGACCTCCTGGACGTCGCCGCGCAGCGAGACGAGGCGTCGGTAGGAGGGGTCGGCCAGCATCTCGTCCAGGATGATGTCGGCGGCGCGCAGCTCGTCGGTGGTCTCCAGGAGCGGCACGATGCCGATCTTCGCCCAGCCGGCGTGCAGGTCGACCAGTCCGGCCTCGCGGGCGAGGACGGCGGCGGCGAAGACGTCGTCGGCGCCCTGGCACATCGAGATGATGTAGGACTCGATGACTTCGGGGCCGAAGCGCTCGAAGGCCTGCTTGACGGTGTGGAAGACACCGAGGGTCTTCTCGCCGGCGGCGTCCAGCGGGGCCGGGGTGGGCGCCAGCGGGCGGCGCGAGCGCAGCTCCTTGGCGAGCAGCTTCTGCCGGTACTCGCGCGGCATGTCCGCGTACCGCCAGGACTCCTCGCCGAGCCGGTCGAAGAGCTGGCCGAGCGCGTGGTGGTGGGCGTCGGCGTGCTCTCGTACGTCCATGGTGGCGAGCTGGAGTCCGAACGCGGCGAGCGTGCGGATGGTGCGGTCCATGCGGCCGTCGGCGAAGAGTCCGCCGCGGTGGGAGCGCAGCGACTCCTGGATGAGGGTGAGGTCTGCCAGGAGCTGTGCGGTGCCGAGGTAGTCGCGGCCCTCGCTGTGCGGGGTGCCCTTGGCGAGGCGCTCGCGGGTGTTGACGAGCTTCTGCCGGATGCAGGTGGCCTTGAGGCGGTACGGCTCCTCCGCGTTGAGGCGCTTGTAGCGGGGGCTGATCTCGGGGAGCCGGTCGAGGTCGGTGGCGAGCGAGTCCAGGAGTTCCTGGGTGGCGCCCGCGTACCGGATGGAGTTGGAGAGCTGGCCGCGCAGCTGGTCGATGAGCTCCAGCGCGTCGGTGATGCCGTGTTCGTGCTGGAGGATCAGCACTTCCCAGGTGACGGCGGGGGTGACGTTCGGGTTGCCGTCGCGGTCGCCGCCGATCCAGGTGCCGAAGCTGAGGGGGCGGGTGCCGGAGGGCAGTTCGACGCCGACGCGCTCCAGTTCGGCGACGAGGTCTTCGAGGACGTCGCCGACTGCTTCGGCGTGCAGTTCGTCCAGGTAGTAGATGGCGTTGCGGGCCTCGTCGGCGGGCTCGGGCCGTACGACGCGCAGTTCGTCGGTCTGCCAGATGAGGTCGATGGACTCGGCGAGCCGCAGGTCGTGGCGGCGCCGGTCGGCGGCGATGACCGGGACTTCGAGGAGTTCGGCGATCCGGCGGAGCTTGTTCAGTACGGAACGGCGCGCGGCCTCGGTGGGGTGCGCGGTGAAGACGGGGCGGACGCTGAGGTTCTTGACCGTGGCACGCAGGTGCTCGGGGTCGGCGTCCTTGAGCCGGTCGGCGGTACGGGCGAGGAGCCCGCCCTCGGCCTCGCGGCGGTCGCGCATCTCGCGGCCACGGTGGACCTGCTCGGTGACGTTGGCGAGGTGGAAGTAGGTGGAGAAGGCGCGGACGAGCTTCGCGGCGGTCTCCAGGTCGGTGTCGCCGAGCAGCGCGGCGGCTGCTTCGCCGTCCTCGCGGGTGAGGGCGCGGACACGCTCGACGAGGTCGAGGAGTTCGGGGCCCTCCTGGCGTACGAGTGTTTCGCCCAGGAGGTCGCCGAGCCGGCGGATGTCGGAGCGCAGCTCCACATTGGCGGTCGGGGAGCCCTCGGGGATGGACGGCAGTTCGGTGGGCGGCCTGTCGGCGGTCGGGGACTGGTCGGCACTGCTCACAGGTGCGGCTCCTTGCAGTGTTTGATCACGTCGGGAGGAGAAGGTTCTGGAGAGACTGTTCGACCGGACCGCGCTGTCCGACGTCACAAGGATAGGTGTCCTTCGCGCGCCGTTATCCACAGGCCCCTTGTCGCGTGCCTTCTCACTGCCATACTTACGATGCCGTAGGTTACGCGCCCGTAGACGGGCAGAATGCCGCATTCCACACCCCCAGGGGACACACCCATGTCGACAAGCCCTGACGTTCTCGGCGACTCCTCACAGGCCCAGCCTGCGCCGGACGATTCCACCCCCACCGCTCCCGCCACCTCCACCGACTCCGCCGTGCCCGTTCCCTCCGCAACGCTCGGCGGGGAGAACAAGCGCTCGCTGGAGCAGATCACGCTCCTGCTGTTCATCGTCGTCCCGTTCATCGCCCTGCTCGGCGCCGTTCCGCTGGTCTGGGGATGGGGCGTGAGCTGGCTCGATCTGGGTCTGCTCGTGGCGATGTACTTCATCGGCTGCCATGGCATCACGGTCGGCTTCCACCGGTATTTCACGCACGGCTCGTTCAAGGCCCGCCGTCCGCTGCGCATCGCTCTGGCCGTGGCGGGATCGATGGCCGTGGAGGGTCCGGTGGTCCGCTGGGTCGCCGATCACCGCAAGCATCACAAGTTCTCCGACGCGGACGGCGACCCGCACTCGCCGTGGCGGTTCGGCGAGACGCTGCCCGCGCTGCTGAAGGGGCTGTGGTGGGCGCACATCGGCTGGCTCTTCGACGAGGAGCAGACGTCGCAGCAGAAGTACGCGCCGGATCTGATCAGGGACCCGTCGATCCGGCGGGTCTCGAAGCAGTTCCTGCTGTGGGCGTTCGTGTCGCTGGCGCTGCCGCCGCTGATCGGCGGGCTGGTGACGATGTCCTGGTGGGGCGCGTTCACGGCGTTCTTCTGGGGCTCGTTGGTACGGGTGGCGCTGCTGCACCACGTGACGTGGTCGATCAACTCGATCTGCCACGCGGTGGGCAAGCGGCCCTTCAAGTCGCGTGACCGGTCAGGCAATGTGTGGTGGCTGGCGGTCTTGTCCTGTGGCGAGTCATGGCACAACCTGCACCATGCGGACCCCACGAGCGCGCGGCACGGTGTGCTGCGGGGCCAGATCGACTCCAGCGCCCGGCTGATCCGGTGGTTCGAGATGATCGGTTGGGTGCACAGTGTGCGCTGGCCCGACGCCGGAAGGCTGGAGGCCCGGCGGAAAATTGACCATCCCAACGCGGCATGATTGGCAACGTGGCGATCGACGGCGGTAAGAGCGACACCGACAAGAGCCGGACCACCTCAGGCACGCCCCGGCGTTCCCGCCGGGTCCGGATGACCGGCAAGGAGCGTCGCGAGCAACTGCTGGACATCGGCCGCACCCTGTTCGCCGAGAAGGGCTACGAGGGCACGTCGGTGGAGGAGATCGCGTCGAAGGCGGGCGTCTCCAAGCCGGTGGTGTACGAGCACTTCGGCGGCAAGGAAGGGCTGTACGCGGTCGTGGTCGACCGTGAGATGCGCCAGCTGCTCGACATGGTGACCAGCTCCCTGACGGCGGGCCACCCGCGCGAGCTGTGCGAGCAGGCGGCGTTCGCGCTCCTCGACTACATCGAGGAGTACACGGACGGTTTCCGCATCCTGGTCCGCGATTCGCCGGTGGCGCAGTCGACGGGCACGTTCGCCTCGCTGATCAGTGACATCGCCACGCAGGTCGAGGACATCCTCGGCATGGAGTTCAAGGCCCGCGGCTTCGACCCGAAACTGGCCCCCCTGTACGCCCACGCCCTGGTGGGGATGGTGGCGCTCACGGGCCAGTGGTGGGTGGACACCCGCCGCCCGAAGAAGAACGAGGTGGCGGCGCATCTGGTGAATCTGGCCTGGCACGGGCTGGGGAATCTGGAGGCGAAGCCGCGGCTCATAGGGCACCGGAAGGTTTGAAAGCAAGCCGGGCCAAGCCCGTAGTCACTCTTTGTGATGACGAAGGCGGATTCTGGCCGCTACGGTGTGATGAGAGGCCCAGTATTCCGTCCATGGGAGGAATCATGACCGCCGAGCCCGTCAAGGCCGAGCATCGCTGGCCGGTGCCCCCGCAGGACGGCTACACCGTGGACGATCTGTTCACGCTGCCCGATCTCCCGCCTCACACAGAGTTGATCGACGGGAGCCTTGTTTTCGTGAGTCCGCAGCGCGCTTTCCACAGCATGATGATCGACTTGCTGGTGAGCGGCCTACGCAGCACCGCACCGCCAGACAGGAAGGTCTATCGCGAGATGACCGTGCTGCTGGACAACCGCAACGGTCCGGAGCCCGACATCTCGGTCGTCCGCGCGGAAGGGGTCATCGATCTCGAACAGACCCGCTTCCAGGCAGCCGACGTCCTACTGGCCGTCGAGGTGATCTCACCGGATTCCGAGGTCCGTGACCAGGACGCCAAACCGCGGAAGTACGCGGCTGCGGGCATCCCGTACTTCTGGCTGGTGGACATGGCCGGTTCGGACCGACACCCGGTCGTGCGGGTCTACGAACTGGACCCGGTGTCCAAAACGTACGCGCTCTCGGGCATCCACCACGAACGCCTGAAGACGGCCGTTCCCTTCACCGTCGACATGGACATCACACTGGACGCGTTGCGGGCTCTCTGAGACCCGCTCCAGGACCAGTCCCACCACCGGGGCGCCACGTTCTCGTGGCGCCCCGGTGTTCTCATGCCGCCCACCTTCAGGTCACCGGCTCCAGGAACTCCAGGCGGTTGCCCACCGGGTCGTCCGAGTAGAAGCGGCGGTGGCCCGGGAGGTTGTCGTCCCAGGTCACCGGCGCGCCCAGGGACGACAGGCGGGTCGCGTACGCGGTGATGCCGGTGACCCGCAGGCCCGGGTGGGCCTTGCGGGCCGGGCGGAAGTCCGGCTCGATGCCGAGGTGGAGCTGGACCGGGCCGGACCGGAACCAGCAGCCGCCGCGTGCCGCCAGCGCGGGCGGTTTGGGGATCTCGGTCATGCCGAGGACATCGACGTAGTACGCGTGCAGGGCGTCCTCCGAGCCCGCCGGGGCGGCCAGTTGCACATGGTCGACGGCCGCGAGCATCAGGCTTGCCTCCGTGCCACCGCGAAGATCCGGCGGAACGGGAACACCGTGCCGTGCGGGCCCGGCGGATACGCCTTGCGGAGCATGTCGCCGTACTGGACGAGGAATTGCGCGGCCTCCTCCGGGTCGTCGGCGAGTTCGGTGAGGACGGGGCGCAGGGCCGTGCCCTTGACCCAGTCCAGTACCGGGTCCTCGCCGGTGAGCAGTTGGAGGTACGTGGTCTCCCACGCGTCCGTCGCGCAGCCGAGGTCCGTGAGGCGCACCAGGTAGTCGGCGGGGTCCAGGATGTGTACGAAGCGCCGGCCGTGGCTGTCGAGGCGCTCGCTCCAGCGCGGTGTCTCGCACAGTTCGCCGAGGAGCGCGTGGCTGGGGGCGGTGAAGTTCCCGGGGACCTGGAAGGCGAACGTACCGCCGGGGGTCAGCGCGTCGATCCAGCCCGCGAAGGACTCGGCGTGGCCCGGCACCCACTGGAGTGCGGCGTTGGAGACGATCAGGTCGTACGGCTCCTCGGGTGTCCACTTCGCGGCGTCGGCGAGCCGGAAGTCCAGCAGGCCGCCGCCGGGGGTGGGGCCGGCGTACTCCTTCTCCGCACGGGCCAGCATCTCGGGCGAGAGGTCGTAGCCGGTGATGTGGGCGGTGGGCCACCGTTCGGCGAGGAGCGCCGTGACGTTGCCGGGGCCGCAGCCGATGTCGGCTATCCGGGCGGGGCGGTCGCCGTTCGGGAGTTCGGGGATCCGGGCCAGCAGGTCCAGGAACGGGCGGGCGCGGTGCGCGGAGTGGCGGAGGTACTGCTGCGGGTCCCAGGTCGGCGCGGGAGTGGACGGCGGCGAAGTGGTTGTCGAACGCATGTGTGAAGCCCCCTCGGGGTACGGAACGGACGGGCGGATTCCCGTTCGCGCCCGACCATGCCCAAGCGTGCCTCCAAGTATATCTTGACGTCAAGAGACTTCATGTCGACAGACCATCTACACTGATCGCCATGGAGGACGAGGTCGACCGTCTGGTCGCAGCATGGCGCCGGGAGCGGCCGGACCTCGACGTGGAACCACTTGAGGTGCTCAGCCGCGTCAGCAGGCTCGCGCGCCATCTCGACCGGGCCCGGCGGCTCGCGTTCTCGGAGCACAACCTGGAGCCGTGGGAGTTCGACGTCCTGACGTCGCTGCGGCGGGCCGGCGCGCCGTACCAGCTCTCCCCCGGTCAGTTGCTCACCCAGACCCTGGTCACCTCGGGTACGATGACCAACCGCATCGACCGGCTGGCGAAGAAGGACCTGGTCGAGCGGCTGCCCGACCCCAGCGACCGGCGCGGGGTGCTCGTACGGCTCACGCCCGAGGGGCGGGACCGCGCCGACCAGGCGCTGGCGGGGCTGCTCGCGCAGGAGCGCGCGATCCTCGCGGAGCTGTCGCGCGGGCAGCGCGGCGAACTGGCCGCGCTGCTGCGCCGGTTGACCGCGCCGTTCGACAACATCCCCGGCTGAGGGACCGCGGGCTCAGCCGACCCGTACCGCGTCCGTGCCGCCGCCCAGGTCCACCGGGCCCACTCCCGCCCGGCGGGCCAGCGCCACCGCCGCCAGTGTCGAGTGCACGCCGAGCTTCCCGAGCACGTTCTGCATATGCGTACGGACGGTGTGCGGGGACAGGAAGAGGCGCTCGGCCACGGCCTTGCGTCCCAGGCCCGCCACCATGCAGCGCAGCACCTCCAGCTCGCGCGGCGTCAGCGAGTCGACCAGGCGCTCGCTGTCCGTGCGGTGCTTGCGCGCAGCCGTCAGCTCCCGCAGTACGGCCGTGAGCAGCGCGGGCGGCAGATGCGTCTCGTCGCGCAGGACGCCCCTGATCACGGCCAGCAGCCGTTGCAGCGAGCAGTCCTTGGCGACCCAGCCGGACGCGCCGGCCTGGAGCGCGAGGGCCGCGCGGCCCGGGTCGTCCTTCTCCGCGAGGACGACGCACCGTACGGAGGGCTGTGCCGAACGGACGCCCGCGACCAGCGAGATGCCGTCGACGAGCCCGAACCCGCCGTCGCCGTTGTCCGGTACGGCGCGGGCCACCGGGCCACTGCCGGGACCCGCGACGATGCCCAGGTCGGCGTCGACCAGCAGCACGTCGTACGTGCGCCCCTCGGACGCGGCCCGTTCAAGACAGCGCAGCGCGGCGGGCCCGCTGCCGGCGGCGGCGACGTCCACGTCGGGCTCCGCCGCGAGGGCGGCTGCCAGCGACTCGGCGAATATGCGGTGGTCGTCCACCACGAGAACCCTGATACGGACCAATTGACACCCCCAGATGTCGGGGCGCGGACGACGCGGGTACCGCGCCCGAAGGGTGACTGGTACCGCCACGGCCGCCGCCGTGCGGCTGCCCACCCACCCCCGGGCGTCGCACCCGACTGTCTCGCTTCCCTGATCAGCACCGGCCCCCACCGGTGCTGTGCATCAGCGTACGGGCGGGGGCCCGGAGCGGAAGACTATTTACAGAACTGATCGGCGACGGCTGGTTAGGGTGGGGCGCATGTTTCGTATCGAGACAGAAGTCGACAAAGAACGACGTGCGTTGCTGGGCGAACGGCTGCGGGCGACGAACACCGCCCGTTCGCCCGTCCTGCGGGAGCTGCGGGGGACGGCCGAGGAGGAGGAAGTCCCGCTGCACGTATGGCTGATGGAGGAGTCGACGGGCGCGCTGGCGGGCGGCCTCGCGGCGCACATCTGGGCGCGCTGGCTCCATGTCGACCTGCTGTGGATCGATGACGCCCACCGTGGCACGGGCCTCGGCACCCGCCTCCTGAAGGAGGCGGAGGAGCTGGCCCGCACCCGTGGCTGCCTCCATGCCCGCCTGGAGACCTGGGACTTCCAGGCCCCGGCGTTCTACCGGGCCCAGGGCTACGACCTGGCGGGCCACATCCCGGACTACCCGCCGGGCATCACGGAGTACTTCTTCACCAAGCGGCTCACCTGAGCGGCGAGCCACGGCCGCGCGGGGCCCGCGGCCCTCACTCCACCCGGTGCGCCCCTCGTGACGGGACCGCCGGGAAGACGCGGGGGGCGGTGTGTTCCGAGGCCGTGAAGGACTCCAGGATCGCCTTCGTCACCGTGTCCGCGTCAGCGGACTCCGTCAGGACCACCGCCGAGCCGCCGAAGCCGCCGCCCGTCATGCGCGCGCCCAGGGCGCCCGCCGCGAGGGAGGAGGAGACCACGAGGTCCAACTCGGGGCAGGAGACCCGGAGATCGTCGCGCAGTGAGGTGTGGCCCTCGGTGAGGACGGGGCCCACCGCCCCGACGTCGTCCGTGTCGAGCAGGGCGATGACCCGCTCCACGCGGTGGTTGTCGCTCACGACGTGGCGGACATAGCGGCGTATCTTCTCCTCCTCGTCCGTCAGCCGTGCCAGCGCGGCGGGCAGATGCGCGTACTCCACCTCGCGCAGCGTGCGCACGCCGAGCGCCCGCGCGCCGGCCTCGCAACCGGCGCGCCGCTCCGCGTACGCGCCGTCGCCCAGGGCGTGCTTCACCCGGGTGTCCACGACGAGCAGTTGGAGTCCGACGGCTTCCAGGTCGAAGGGGACCTGGCGCTGGGTGAGGTCGCGGGTGTCGAGGTACAGCGCGTGGCCGTCCGTGCAGCAGGCGGAGGCCATCTGGTCCATGATTCCGCACGGCACGCCCACGAACTCGTTCTCGGCGCGCTGCGCGAGGACCGCCAACTCGGGCCCGGTCAGGCCCAGTTCGTACAGGTCGTTGAGCGCGAGGGCCGTCACGACCTCCAGCGCCGCCGACGACGAGAGGCCCGCCCCCGTCGGTACTGTCGACGTGAGATGGATGTCGGCGCCGGGCACCGTGTGCCCCGCCTCGCGCAGCGCCCAGACGACGCCCGCCGGATAGGCGGGCCAGCCCGTCTCGGTGAGGGGCACCAGATCGTCGGCGCCGAGGGCCATCACCCCGCCCGGTACGTCGGCGGAGTGCACGCGCAGCACCCCGTCCGTCCGCCGCGAGACCGCCGCGACCGTGGTGTGCGGCAGCGCGAGCGGCATCACGAAGCCGTCGTTGAAGTCCGTGTACTCACCGATCAGATTGACCCGGCCCGGCGCGGCCCACACGCCGTCGGGCCCGGAGCCGTAAAGTTCCGCGAACCGCGCGGTGACGCTCACCCGTGTGTCTCCTCTCGGCGTGCGAACGCCCACGCGTCCGCGACGATCCCCGCCAGGTCGGCGCGGCTCGGGGTCCAGCCCAGGCGCTCACGCGCCGTGGCGGCGGAGGCGACCAGGACCGCCGGGTCGCCGGCCCGGCGCGGGGCCGCGACCTCCGGCACCGGGTGCCCGGTGACCGTACGGACGGTCTCGATGACCTCGCGGACGGAGAAGCCGCTGCCGTTGCCGAGGTTGCACACCAGGTGCTCCCCCGCCACCGCCGCGTCCAGCGCGAGCAGATGGGCGTCGGCGAGGTCGGCGACATGGATGTAGTCGCGTACGCAGGTGCCGTCCGGCGTCGGGTAGTCGTCGCCGTACACCGCGATCGACTCCCGTGCGCCGAGGGCGACTTGCAGCACGAGCGGGATCAGGTGCGACTCCGGGTCATGGCGCTCGCCGTAACTCCCGTACGCGCCCGCCACGTTGAAGTACCGCAGCGACACCGCCGCCAGTCCGTGCGCCACGCACTCGCCGCCGATCATGTGGTCGACGGCGAGTTTCGTCGCGCCGTACGGGCTGGTCGGCACCGTCGGGTCGGTCTCGGTGATCGGGGTGGAGACGGGCTCCCCGTACGTCGCCGCCGTCGAGGAGAAGACGAGCTTGCGGACGCCCGCGGTGCGCATCGCGGCCAGCAGCGCCATCGATCCGCCGACGTTGTTGTCCCAGTACTTCTCCGGCTTGGCGACGGACTCGCCGACCTGTGAGGACGCCGCGAAGTGCAGCACCGCGTCGTAGGAGGGGTCGAGCCACTTCGCCGCGTCGTGCACCCGGCCCTCGACGAACTCGGCGCCCGCCGGGACCGCTTCGCGGAAGCCGGTGGAGAGGTCGTCGAGCACGGTCACCTCGTGCCCGGCCTCCAGCAGATGCGTGGCGACCACGCTGCCGACGTACCCCGCGCCACCCGTAACCAGATACTTGCCACTCACGTGCTCGCTACCTCTCGCAGTCTCCGGGCCGCGGTCTCCGGCGGCACGTCGTTGATGAAGACGTTCATGCCGGACTCGGATCCCGCGAGGAACTTCAGCTTGCCCGACGTGCGGCGGATGGTGAAAAGTTCCAGGTGGAGCGCGAAGTCCGCCCGCCCGGCGGCACGGAACGGCGCCTGGTGCCAGGCCGAGATGTACGGCGTCGGCGGCTCCCCCTCCCCGAAGATCCGGTCGAAGCGCCGCAGCAGCTCCAGATAGAGGGCCGGGAACTCCGCGCGCGCCGCCTCGTCCAACTCCCGCAGGTCCGGCACCCGGCGCAGCGGGTACAGGTGCACCTCGTACGGCCAGTGCGCCGCGTACGGCACGAACGCCACCCAGTGTTCACCCGACAGGACCACCCGCTCGGCGGCCCGCTCGCGCTCCACGACGTCGTCGTAGAGGTTGCGCCCGGTGGCCGCCCGGTGCTCGGCGACCGAGCGGGACATCCGTTCGGTTCGCGGGGTGACGAAGGGGTACGCGTAGATCTGCCCGTGCGGGTGGCCCAGGGTCACACCGATCTCGGGCCCGCGGTTCTCGAAGCAGAACACCTGCTCCACCTGCGGAAGTTCGGCGAGTTCGGCGGTGCGGTCGGTCCATGCGCCGAGGACGAGCGCGACCCGGTCCGCGGTGAGACCGGCGAAGGAGGCGTCGTGGTCGGAGGTGAAGCAGACGACCTCGCAGCGCCCGGCGTCCCCGGCGAGGGAGGGGAAGCGGTTCTCGAAGACGACCACGTCGTAGTCGCTGTCGGGGATCTCGCTGAGGCGGCCCGCCGCGGCGTCGGTGGGGCAGAGCGGGCACTCGCCGGCCGGCGGGTGGTACGTGCGGCCCTGGCGGTGCGAGGCGACGGCGACCGAGTCGCCGAGCAGCGGGTCGTGGCGGATCTGGGAGGTGGTGGAGATCGGTTCGAGGGGCCGCAGGTCCACGGAGTCCCGTACGGCTCCGTCACGGGAGTCGTAGTAGATCAGCTCCCGGCCGTCGGCGAGCGCCGTCACCGTCTTCTTCATCGATCTTTCCTCCGGCCGCACCCGAGCTGGCACCCAAACAGAATTAAACATAACTAACCACGAGCCCACACAGACGTCAACGGCCATGGCACTCGATCACGATCGAACAAAGAACACCATCAAAAGTGTTCAGTTTCGGTAAGGGCAGGCGTAGGTTCCGACGAAGTCAACGGTTCCACCGAAGTAACGTTCACGCGACGAAGCGGGTACCCCCATGCAGTCCCCCACATATCACCTCGCCGAAGGACTTCGGCTCCCCACCAACGGACTCGACTACACGATCCTGGCGATCTACTTCATCGTCGTCCTCGGCATCGGCTTCGCCGCACGGGCGAGCGTCAAGACGAGCCTGGACTTCTTCCTCTCCGGCAGATCCCTGCCGGCCTGGGTGACCGGCCTCGCGTTCGTCGCCGCCAACCTCGGCGCGACCGAGATCCTGGGCATGGCCGCGACCGGCGCCCAGTACGGCGTCGCCGTCGTGCACTGGTACTGGATCGGCGCGATCCCCGCCATGGTCTTCCTCGGCCTGGTGATGATGCCGTTCTACTACGGCTCCAAGGTGCGGTCGGTCCCCGAGTTCCTGCTCCAGCGCTTCGACAAGCCGGCGCACCTGCTCAGCTCGGTCCTCTTCGCCTTCGCCGCCATCCTCATCGCGGGCGTCAACCTCTACGCCCTGTCGATCGTGGTCGAGGCGCTGCTGGGCTGGCCCCAGTGGGTCTCGATCGTCGTCGCCGGGTTCTTCGTCCTCGCGTACATCACCGTCGGCGGTCTGTCGTCGGCGATCTACAACGAGGTCCTCCAGTTCTTCGTCATCCTCGCCGCGCTGATACCCCTGACGGTCCTCGGCCTCAAGCGGGTCGGCGGCTGGGACGGACTGACCGACTCGCTGAGCGCGAGCAAGGGGGACAACTTCCTGAGCGCGTGGGGCGGTACGGGCATCGGCGACGCCAACCCGCTCGGCGCGAACTGGCTGACGATCATCCTCGGCCTCGGCTTCGTGCTTTCCTTCGGCTACTGGACGACGAACTTCGCCGAGGTGCAGCGCGCGCTCTCCGCGAAGAACCTCTCCGCCGCCAAGCGCACCCCGCTGATCGCCGCGTTCCCGAAGATCTTCATCGTCTTCGCGGTGATGATCCCGGGCCTGGTCGCCGCCGTGATCGTGCCGAAGATAGGCACGGCGGGCTCGGACCTGACGTACAACGACGCGATACCGCTGCTGATGCAGGAGTTGCTGCCCAACGGGGTGCTCGGGATCGCCGTCACGGGTCTGATGGCCGCCTTCATGGCCGGTATGGCGGCGAACGTGTCGTCCTTCAACACCGTCTTCACCACGGACATCTGGCAGAAGTACGTGGCCAAGGACCGGGAGGACACGTACTACCTGCGCTTCGGCCGGCTGATCACCGCGATCGGCGTGCTGGCCTCCATCGGCACGGCCTTCATCGCCGCCAGCTTCTCCAACATCATGAGCTACCTCCAGACGCTGTTCTCCTTCTTCAACGTGCCGATGTTCGTGGTCTTCATCATCGGCATGTTCTGGAAGCGCGCCTCGATGAAGTCCGGCGTCTGGGGTCTGGTCGCCGGTACGACGGCGGCGATGGTCAACTACTTCTGGATCTACAAGCAGGGCGTCATCGACATCCCCAGTGACCAGGGCGCCAACTTCGTCTCCGCGATCGTCGGCTTCGTCGCCGGCGCCGTCGTCATGGTCGCCGTCACGCTGTTCACCGCGCCGAAGCCGGAGTCCGAACTCGCGGGCCTGGTGTACGGGACGACGTCGCCCGGCATGAGCGAGGCACCGGCCGAGGGCGACGACGCCTGGTACCGCAGGCCCGCGCTGCTCGGTTGGGGCGCGATCGTCCTCGCCGCGGCCTGCTACATCCCCTACTCCTTCTGACCGAAACGGAGGCACACACCATGTCCGACCTGCACAAGGAAGTCTCCGAACTGGAAGGCAGGTCCGCCACGGCGGCCCGCCTGTTCGACATCCGGCTCATCATCGGCGGTCTGTTCACCCTGTACGGCGTGATCGTCACCGTCGCCGGGATCTTCGTGTCCGACGCCGACATGAAGAAGGCCGAGGACGTCAACATCAACCTCTGGACGGGCCTCGCGATGCTGGCGCTCGGCCTGTTCTTCCTGGGCTGGATGAAGCTGCGGCCGACGGAGATACCGCCGCCGCCCGCGGCGGACTCCGCGGACACCGAGGCGTAACCCTCAGCTGCCGGACGGGCCGTTCCCCGGCCCGTCCGGCAGCACCGACACGGCCGCCCGGTCCAGCAGGCCCGTGCGCGCCGCCAGGGCGGCGGCCTCCAGCCGGGAGCCGACGCCCAGCTTCATCAGGACCCGCTGCACATGCGTACGGGCGGTGCTCGGCGCGATCCCCATGCCGGCGGCGATCAGCCGGGTGTCCTCGCCCTCGGCGACCCGTACCAGCACCTCGATCTCGCGCGGGGTGAGCATCCGCAGCAGCCGCTGCCCCTCGTCGTCGGGCTGGACCGCCGGATTCAGCAGTTCCGCGAACGCCCCCTGCAACAGCCCCGGCGCCACGGCCGCGTCGCCCGCCCGCGCCTTCACTATCGCCCGCTCGACGCCCTCGATGCGCTCGTCGTGCCGTACGTAGCCGCACGCCCCGGCCGCGAAGGCGGCGGCGATACCCCGGGGGTTCGGCACCGGCCCGAGCACCAGGACCGCCACCTGCGGGCGGTCGCGCCGGATCCGTACGATCGGGTCGAAGGCGCCGGGCTCGTCCGGCGCCGCGGTCCCCATGAGGCACACCTCGGGCGCCCGGCTCACGACGAGTTCGGCGGCGCCCGCCGTGGGCGCCGCCGCGGCGAGCACCCGGTGCCCGCGCAGTTTCAGGGCCGAGGCGAGCGCCTCGGCGAGCAATCTGTGGTCGTCGACCACCATGAGCCGTACGCCCATCGAGCTACCCCATCCCCGCCGGCTACGGGCCCCCCGGCCCTTCTTGACCCGGCAAGCTACACGCTCACCGGAAGTCGCGCGCCCCCATACGGGTAAGAAGACGCCTACTTGTCGAATTCGCCGCTATTCAGCGAGGAATCGATGGCCGGCGATCGGTGACTTCCCCGTCAGTTGGTGGTGAACGCCACCACGAGGTACTCCTTGCGGTCGCTGGAGGTGCTCTGCTCGCTGATGAGCGTCTCCGACGTGTACATCCGGCCGTTGCCGAACCGGACCTCGGCGCCGTCCAGCGAGAAGCTGGTCTCGGCGTCACGTACGGACTCGTCGCCCGGGTTCTCCATCAGGACGGTCTCCTTGAAGGTCCCGCCGTCGATGGAGACGATCTGTCCGCCCTTGTCGTAGGGCGGCCACTTGTACGCGATGATGTTCGACCCGTCCATGCGCAGCGGGTACATCGCGTACCGCTCACCCGCGTCGGCCCGGTCCGTCGTGGCCTTGCCGGTCCCGAGGTCGAAGGAGACGATCTCGTTGGTCTGGCCGTAGTCGTCGCCGGTGCCCTCGTGCTCCTCGGTCGGGACATAGATCCGGTCGTTGCCGACGGCGAGCTTGCTGCACTGCTCGACCTCGGTGGAGCCGCAGTTGGGCGCGTACCGGTCGGAGTCCACCGGGATCTTGGCGCGCAGCTTGCCGGTCTTCTCGTCGATGGAGAAGAAGTCCGAGACGCCGCTGCCGTCACCGGCGGTGTCGCCGACGTCGGCCGCGACGACGAGCGGCTTGGTGGAGACGATGGAGATGTACTCGACGCCCGCGGGCATCTTGAACTCGGAGATCGGCGCCCCGTCGGACGGATTCAGATTCTGGACGAGGACCGTCGGGTTGTCGTACGAGCCGCACTTGCGGGCCGCGACCAGTCCGGGGCCGCCCCCGTACCCCATGTCGTAGCAGCCGTCGGCCTTGACCTCGGGCTTCCACAGGTTGTCGCCGGAGCCGAGGTCGAAGGCCGCGCCGCCGTCGGTGCCGCCGACGGCGACGGTCGTGCCGCTGAGGGTGACCTCGCGGAAGGCGGCCTTGTCGTCACCGGCGTTGCCGCCCGAGACCGACTCGGTCCACAGCAGTTTGCCGGCGTCGAGGTCGATCGCGCCGACCTCGGTGCACTGGACGTACTTGTCCTTGGGGGTCGGCTTGCTCGCCGCGAAGACGACGGCCGTCTTGTTGTCGTCGGTGGCGTGGCGCGAGGCCGCGCAGACCTGGCCGGGCAGCGGGATGGTCCAGAGCTGCTTGCCGCTGTCGGGCTCGTAGCCGACGATCTGGTTCACGCCGGTCTTGACGTAAGCCTTCTCGGTGATCCAGGAGCCGGACACGTCGGTGATGTCGGCGACCTTGGGCTGCGGGAGCTGGAAGGCGACCTTCGACTTGGTGCTGGCCGGGGCCTTCTCCTTGCCGCCGCCCCCGAGGGACTTCTCGTCGCCCCCGTCCTTCCCGCCGTCCTTGGTGCCGGACTTCTTGGCCTCGTCCTTCTTGCCGTCGCCGTCGCCGGAGACGAGGTAGACGCCACCGCCGACGATCAGTACGACGGCGACGACCGCGGCGATGATGATCTGCGTCTGCGTGCTGATCTTCTTGCCGCCGCCGGGCGTACCGGGACCGCCGGGACCGCCCATGCCGGGCTGGGTGTACGGCTGGCCGGGCTGCTGCGGGTAGCCGTACTGGGGCTGGCCCTGCTGCGGATACCCGTACTGCGGCTGGCCCACCGGCTGGCCCATGGGCTGGGTCGGCGGCTGCTGCGGATAGCCGTACTGCGGCTGCTGGCCGGGAGGCTGCTGCGGCGGGCCCTGCTGCGGGTAGCCGTACTGCGGCTGGCCGGGAGGCTGTTGCGGATAGCCGTAGCCGGGCTGCTCGGGCGGCGGCGTCGGGGCGCCGAAACCACCGGCGGGTGGCTCCTGCGGCGCGCCGAACCCCCCCTGCGGGGGCTCGTTGGGCGGCTGGGGAGGCTGCGTCATGGCGTGCTTACCTCTGGGGAATCGGAGTACGTACGGAGCGGGAGCGGCCGGGAGAGGGACACGAGGTGCGTCACGAGGCGTATCACTTGCCGAACGCCATCATGGTCTTCGTCTGCATCTCCGCCTTGTCGTCGCTGGCGCTGACCCGGCTGCTGGTCACGTAGAACCGCCCGTCCACGTAGTCCAGTTCGGAGTCGTAGAAGGAGTTCTCGATCTGGGCGGTGGACTCCGGGTTCTGGAGCAGCACCTTCGGCGCTCCTCCGGTGGGTGCCAGCGTCGCGACGGCGCCGCCCTTGTCGTACGACGGCTCGAAGTAGAGAACCACGTTCGCGCCCTCCATCCGCAGCGGTGTCATGACGGTCTCGGCCGGGGCCTTGGCACGCCACTTGGCCTTGCCGTTGGCGAGGTCGAACGCGATGACCTCGTTGGTCCCCGACGCACCGGTCTCGCTCGGCTGCGTCGCCATGTAGAAGGTGTTGGCGTCGGCGGCGACACCGACGCAGCCGTCGAGGTTGGCGCCGAAGACGATGAAGCTTCCGCCGCAGTTGGGCTGGAACTTGTCCTTGCCGCCGTCGATCTGGGAGCGCACGGTGCCGTTGTCGTTGAGCGCGACGATCGCCCAGGACTTCTTGTCCGGCTCGGTCAGCGACAGGACGATCGGATTGCTCGAATAGACCTTGTCGAGTTCCCAGTTGGTCTTGAGCTTGTACGTCCACAGGGCCTTGCCCGTGGTCGGGTCCAGCTCCTGCACCTGGTTCTGCTGCTTGTCGATGTCACCGCCGGGGCACGACTCGGCGGCGATCATCCGGGCGCCGCTGGAGACCGCGTCGGGCTGGCAGTCGCCGGCCACCTCGTCGAAGAGCGCCTTGCCGTCGCTCATCCGGAAGGCGTCGACATGCCCGGTGCGGGCGGCGGAGACGGTGTCGCCGTTGATGGCGATGGTGATGTCGGAGAGGAAGTCGAAGTTGCCCTTCTGCTTCAACTCCTGCTTCCAGCCGGCCTTCCCCGTCTTGAGGTCGATCTGCTGGAGGATGGTGCAGTCGGACTTCTCCGTGACGCCGTCCTTGATCCCGAGGACGATCTTGCCGTCGTCGGTGGAGACCGTGGGGGCCGCGCAGACCTCGGCGGGCAGGGTGAGGGTCCACTTCTGCTTGCCGTCGGCGGCGCCGTAACCGGCGATCTTCTTGTACATGGCCTTGGCGACGATGTCGCCGGCGAACCAGGGGCCGTACACGTCGGAGCCGTTCTTCGGCAGGTCGACGTCGTTCGTCTGGAGCCACAGGATCTTCGACTCGCCGTCCTTGCGCCCGGCGTTGAGGTCGTCCTGCGCCTCACGCCCGCCGCCGGTGCCGTCGCCGTTGTCGGGCTCCTCCGAGCCTGTCGGCTTGGCGTCCTTGTCCTTGCTGATGCTCGGCTTGTCCTCGTCGCCGTCGCCACCGCTGACGACGAACCAGGTGCCGCCGCCGATGACGAGCAGACCCGCGACCGCCGCCGCGATGACGACACCGGGCTTGCGCTTGAAGAAGCCGCCGCAGGCGGAGCCCGG
>NZ_MDCR01000097.1 GCF_001723055.1 Streptomyces niveus | reverse complement strand
CGCCCGGACCGCCCCCGCCGCCACCCGTACGGCGTACGTCTCCGTGCGGGCGAGCCAGGGAACCCGTGACCCCCGCCTGGCGTTGACCAGTGAGGAAGGGTCCACTGGAGAGTGGAGCAGCATCACGTAGAGGGTTCCCCTGCCGCACGATTTGGAGGGCGTTCCGTGCACCGCCGGCACAACGGGTTGAGGACCGCCGCACTCCTCGGGGGACTGTCCGCACTCATCATCGTCATCGGCAGCGTCTTCGGCCGGACGGGGCTGATCATCGCGGTCGTCGTCGCGCTCGGTACGAACGCGTACGCGTACTGGAACAGCGACAAGCTCGCCCTGCGCGCCATGCGCGCACGCCCGGTCAGCGAGTTCGAGGCCCCGGGGCTGTACCGCATCGTCCGCGAGCTCTCCACGACCGCGCGCCAGCCGATGCCACGGCTCTACATCTCACCGACCCAGGCGCCCAACGCGTTCGCCACCGGACGCAACCCGCGCAACGCGGCCGTCTGTTGTACGGACGGCATCCTCCAGATCCTGAACGAGCAGGAGCTGCGCGGAGTCCTCGGCCACGAGCTGAGCCATGTCTACAACCGCGACATCCTCATCTCCTCGGTCGCCGGCGCCCTCGCCTCGGTCGTGATGTTCCTGGTGAATTTCGCCTGGCTCATCCCCATCGGCCGCTCCGACGACGACGAGGGCCCCGGCATCGTCGGCATGCTGCTGGTGATGCTCCTGGGCCCGCTGGCCGCCTCCGTGATCCAGCTGGCCGTGAGCCGTTCCCGGGAGTACGAGGCGGACGCGTCCGGCGCGCAGCTCACCGGTGATCCGTTGGCCCTCGCGAGCGCCTTGCGTAAACTTGAAGCAGGTACGAAACAGCTCCCGTTGCCGCCCGAGCCACGGATCGAGACGGCGAGCCATCTGATGATCGCTAATCCGTTCCGTCCTGGGCAGGGTGTATCGAGAATGTTCTCCACGCATCCGCCGATGGCGGAGCGGATCGCCCGACTAGAACAGATGGCAGGTGGCCGCCCATGAAGACAATCCTCAACATCATCTGGCTGGTTGTGAGCGGCTTCTGGCTGTTCCTCGGCTACATGCTCGCCGGCGTGCTCCTGTGCATCACGATCATCGGCATCCCCTTCGGGTTCGCCGCGTTCCGGATCGGCGTCTACGCGCTGTGGCCGTTCGGCTACACGGCGCGCGAGCGCACCGACGCGGGTTCGCCGTCCTTCGTCGCGAACGTGCTGTGGCTGGTCCTCGCGGGCTGGTGGCTGGCACTCGGCCACATCTTCACCGGGATCGCGCTCTGTGTGACGATCATCGGCATTCCGCTGGGCTTCGCCAACTTCAAGCTGATCCCGGTCTCGCTGATGCCCTTCGGCCGCGAGATCGTCCGTACGGACGAGGCGTTCGCCGGCTGGTGACTCCGGCGGTGTCCGGCGGCGCCAGTCCGGTGCCGTCGGCTCAGCGGCGCCGTACGGCGTACAGGGCCGCTCCCAGCAGGAGCACGGCGGCTCCCGTGACGACGGACGGGACGGGCAGCGCGAAGGCCAGCACCACACAGCCGACAAGCCCCACGGCCGCCCGTATCCGCACCCAGACCGCACCGACCGCACCGACCGTCCACGCGGACGCGTTCGCGATGGCGTAGTACGCCAGCACCCCGAACGACGAGAAGCCGATCGCCCCACGCACGTCCGCCGTCGCCGCCAGCACGGCCACCACCGCGCCCACCGCCAGCTCCGCCCGGTGCGGCACCCGGAAGCGCGGATGCACGGCGGCCAGGGCGCGCGGCAGATGCCCGTCCCGCGCCATCGCCAGCGTCGTACGGGAGATTCCCAGGATCAGGGCCAGCAGCGCCCCGAGCGCTGCGGCGGCGGCCCCGACACGCACCACGGGCACCAGCCAGGACGCTCCCGCGGCCCGTACGGCATCGGCCAGGGGAGCCGCTGAGCGCCCCAACTCACCGGCGCCGAGGACCGAGAGCACCGCCACCGCCACACACGCGTACACGGCCAGCACGAGGCCGAGGGCCAGCGGGACGGCGCGCGGGATCGTACGGGCCGGGTCACGCACCTCCTCGCCGAGCGTGGTGATGCGGGCGTATCCGGCGAAGGCGAAGAACAGCAGCCCGGCGGCCTGCAACACCCCGTGCGCCGAAGCCGGGCCGCCCTCCGACCCCGCCTCAGTACCGAGGCCGAGCCGCCCCGCGTCGGCCGCGTCCGAACCGAGCGACACCACCACGACGGCCGCCAGGACCCCCAGCACCACCGCCACGATCACCCGCGTCAGCGTCGCCGACTTCTGTACGCCCCCGTAGTTCACGGCGGTCAGCACCACCACCGACCCGACCGCCACCGCGTGCGCCTGTCCCGGCCACACGTACGCCCCCACCGTCAGCGCCATCGCCGCACACGAGGCGGTCTTGCCGACCACGAAGGCCCACCCCGCCAGCCAGCCCCAGAACGGTCCCAGGCGTTCTCGGCCGTACACGTATGTCCCGCCCGAAGCCGGGTAGTCGACCGCCAGCCGGGCCGACGACATCGCGTTGCAGTAGGCCACCAGGGCGGCCACCGCCAGCCCCCACAACAGGCCGCTCCCGGCCGCCCCGGCCGCCGGTCCGAGCGCGACGAAGACCCCGGCCCCGAGCATCGCCCCCAGTCCGACCACCACGGCGTCGAAGACGCCCAGCGTGCGCCGCAGCTCCTGTGTCATACGCCGCACGCTACCGATCTCCGCAACCGCGGCCCGTCCCGGGAACGTCCTCCGGGACAACACCGCATGAAAGGCAGGTTCACGGCATGACCATCATCGGCTGGCTCGTCCTCGGACTCCTCGCCGGAGCCGTCGCCAAGATCCTGCTGCCCGGCCGCGACCCGGGCGGCCTGGTCGGTACGACCCTCATCGGTATCGCGGGCGCCTTCATCGGCGGCTGGATATCGTCCCGCTGGCTGGACCGCCCGATCACCAGCGACTTCTACGACGGCGCCACCTGGGCGGCGGCGATCGGCGGCTCACTGGTGCTGCTGATCATCTACCGCATCCTCTTCGGCCACTCCCGCTCCCGCTGACGGGTCCCGGCCGCCACCGGCACGACCGCCGAACCCGGTCTCGCGCAGCGTGATGTTCAGCCGCCCGGCGCGCATCCCGCTCGCCGGGTCGGCGGTCCCCGGACGCACCTTCGGGACGCCGTGGAACGCGAGCCGGGACGCCCCGCCGAAGACGAAGAGATCGCCGGACCCCAACTCGACATCCGTATAAGGACGCGTCCTCGTCCGCGTGTTGCCGAAGCGGAAGACACAGCTGTCACCGATGCTCAGCGACACCACGGGCGCCCCGGACCTCTCGTCCTTGTCCTGGTGCATGCCCATCCTGGCGTCGCCTTCGTAGAAGTTGACCAGCGCGGTGTCCGGCGCGTAGCCGGCCCCGGCCCCCGCCCCGTACGCCTCGTCGACCGCCGCGCGCCCCAACTCCGCGAGCCACCCGGGAAACGGCGCGACCCGCGCGCCGTTCACGTCCCCGGCGGTCCGCGTGTAGCGGTACGGCTGCCAGTGCCACCCCAGACAGACCGTCCGTACGGACATCACGCCCCCGTTGGGAAGGACGGTGTGCCGCATGGGGACGGGCCCCCGCGCCCATCCCCGGCACGCCTCCACCAACTCCCGCTGCCGCGCGCCGTCCAGCCATCCCGGCACATGCACGGCCCCGTCGGCGACGACGGACCGCGCCCGCGGAAACAACGCCTCACCCATGCCCGCACCCCACTCCCGTGTCCCCGTCGAACGGAACGCGGCGAAGGCCGCGGCCGGGAACGCTCCCGGCCACCGCCCCCGCCGCGCCCACCGACCCGCCGGTCAGCGGTAGTTCACGTACTGCAACGCGAAGTCGAAGTCCTGCCCCTTCAACAGCGCCTGTACGGCCTGGAGATCGTCCCGGCTCTTCGAGCTGACCCGCAGCTCGTCGCCCTGCACGAGCGCCTTGACGCCCTTGGGGCCCTCATCGCGGATGATCTTGGCGACCTTCTTCGCGTTCTCCTGGGTGATGCCCTCTTCGATGGAGGCGAAGATCTTGTACTCCCTGCCGGACTGCTGCGGCTCGCCCGCGTCCAGCGCCTTCAGCGAGATGCCCCGCTTGATGAGCTTCGACTGGAAGACGTCGAGGATGGCGCTGACCCGCTCCTCGGTGTTGGCCTGCATAAGGATCTTCTCGCCGGACCAGGCGATCGAGGCTCCGACGTTCTTGAAGTCGTACCGCTGGGAGACCTCCTTCGCGGTCTGGTTGAGGGCGTTGTCGACCTCCTGCCGCTCGACCTTCGAGACGATGTCGAAACTGGAGTCGGCCATGTCCTGTGGCTCCTTGTATCGGGTACTGGAAAGAGTGCCGCGACTCTCGCGCGACTGCTGCGGAAAGTACGGCCGGGCTCCCGGCCCGCTCCCGCAAAGCCTAGTCATCTCCGCCCCCTCCCGGCCTGATCAATGCGGTGGCGGAGCACCCCCACCCATCGGGTATCGTTTACGTCGTTGCCACGGAGCGGCGCACACAGCGACCGTCTCCCGGCGACATCCCATGGCGGTGTGCCCGAGTGGCCAATGGGAGCGGACTGTAAATCCGCCGGCTTAGCCTTCCCAGGTTCGAATCCTGGCGCCGCCACACGGAAGAGATGGCCCCTGGCCCGCGGAGACGCGGACCAGGGGCCATCTTCTTGTCCCTGCAAGGTGTCCTTCAGGTCGCGGACGCGGCGTTGCTCACCGCCTCCGCGACCGGCACCGCCCCGCTGATCAGTTCCAGCGTCAGGCCCGCCGTCGCCGGTGACTCCACCAACTCCGCGAGCGTCGCTGCCACATCGTCCCTCGGCACCGGGCCGCGGCCGGTCGACGCGGCGAGGTTCACCAGCCCCGTGCCCGCGTCGTTGGTGAGCATTCCCGGACGCAGCACCGTCGTGTCGAGCCCCTGCTTCGCCAGTACGTACGCGTCCGCCGCGCCCTTGGCCCGCAGGTAGTGGTCGAAGATCTCGTCGCCCTCGTGGTGCGGGTCGGCGCCCAGGGACGAGACGATCACGTAGCGCCGTACGCCCGCCCGTACCGCCGCGTCGGCGAACAGGACCGCCGCGCCCCGGTCGACGGTGTCCTTGCGTTCCGTGGTGCTGCCCGGTCCCGCCCCGGCGGCGAAGACCGCCGCGTCCGCGCCCTCCAGCGCGGCGGCGGCCTCCTCGGGTGAGGCCGTCTCCAGGTCGAGCACGACGGCCTCGGCGCCCGCCTCCCTCAGGTCGGCAGCCTGTTCGGGTTTGCGGATGATGCCCGCGACCTCGTGTTCGCGCGCGGCGAGCAACCGCTCCAGCCGCAGCGCGATCTGACCGTGTCCTCCGGCGATGACAATTCGCATGCTCCCGACCGTACGTCCGACGAGCCGTCAGCGCGCACGCACCACCTCCGTAGGAGGAGCGATTGGACCGATTCCGGCGGGTGACGGTGTTCACGGCGCCGACTCCGGCCGGCCCTCGCGCCCCTCCCGCCCTTGCCGTCCCTGTCGCGGCAGGTCCAGCGCCACCGCCACCGCCGAATCGCAGTACTCCCGCACGGCGTTCGTCCGCGCCACCACCCGGCCCCGGTGAATCACGATCCGGCTGTACGCCAGCGACAGCACGCCCTCCAGTTGCTCCCCGCGCACCGCGAGCAGCTCGGCGGGAAAGCCCGCCTCCACCCGCACCTCCGGCAGCCCCATGGCCTCCCGCGCGGCCGTGCTCACCGTCTCGTACGCCTCCGACGCCCGCAGTCCTCCTTGGGAGGCGAGCAGATATGCCGCCTCCAGCGGATCCCCGCGTCCCACCGGGTTCGCCACGTCGCGTACGGCCCCGCTGCCCGCGGCCACCCGCACCCCGGCGGCACGCAGCAGCCGTACGGGCGCCACCCCCCGCTGCTCGACACCGCCACAGCCGCCCTGGGGCAGCGAGACGACCGCCACACCGGCCGCCGCCAACTGGTCGGCCGCCCGGCCCGCCGCGTCCGCCGGCAGCCGGGACAGCCCGGCACAGGGCCCGATCGAGACGCCGGGCCGCAGCCCGCCCGCCATCACCGCGAGGCGCGCGAGCCGGGCCGGGTCGCCGCCGTCCGTATGGAGGTCGACGCAGCAGCCGTGCTCGGCGGCGACCGTCAGCACCGCCTCCACGTATCCGGTCGGGTCGGGGTCGGTATCGGGGCAGCCGCCCACCACCCCGGCGCCCATCTTCACCGCGTCCCGCAGCATCGCGAGCCCGTCGGCGCCGGCCACCCCGGTCAGCAGACGCGGCACGGCGACGACCGTCAGATCGCCGAGCCCGCGCAGTGAACGCCGTGCCTGGAGCACCGCCTCCATAGGAGCCAGCTCCTGCGCGGCACCGATCCGCACGTGGGTACGCAGCGCGGTCGCCCCGTGTCCGACCTGGAGCAGCGCCGCCTCGGTCGCGCGGCGCTGGACGTCGTCGGGGTCGTACGAGACGGGCCCGTCCGACGCGACGGCGCTCAGCGCGGTGTCACTGTGCGCGTGCGGCTCGGCGGGCGCGGGCAGGAGCAGATGCCCGTCCAGGTCCACGCACGAGCCGGCCGCGGTGAGACTGCCGGCGGTGCCGACGGCCTCGATACGGCCGCCGCCGAGCCGTACGTCGACGACGCGGCCGTCGGTGAGCCGGGCCCCGCGCAGCAGCAGCGCGGTGGCGTTCGCCGTGGCGCCGTGTGACGGCTGCGGCTGGCTGTCGGGCATCGCGCTCCTGGTGGGGCTCCTGGGGCTGTGGTCTGGCGCTTCGCAGGCAAGATCACGCAGCGCGCGTCGAGCCTAGAGGCGCCCCGGGCGGGCTTCGAGGAGGAGAGGAATAGTCATACCGGCGTGGCTTCTCCTGGTGTACGGAACGCCCTCCGAGCCCGTCCCCGAGCCTTTCCCCACGCCGTCATCGCGCTGTCCCCGCGCCGTTCCCCACACCCGCCCGGCAGCTTCCCGAGACGGAAGGGACAGGTGGGACGAGAGGCGGGCGGTAGGCCGCGAAACGGATTTGGGCGATCGGCGACGGACCGTGTAATGTCTTCATCGCTCGCCCCAATAGCTCAGTCGGTAGAGCGTCTCCATGGTAAGGAGAAGGTCTACGGTTCGATTCCGTATTGGGGCTCAGGTGTACGGCGCTCCTCGCCTCCGGGCGAGGAGATCCGACATCGCAGCGGTGTAGCTCAGTCGGTAGAGCAAGCGGCTCATAATCGCTGTGTCACCGGTTCAAGTCCGGTCACCGCTACACACGGTAGCCGATGGTGGGGGCGATCCTTCGATCGGCTACTCTTTTATGCGTTAACCCGTCAATCTGTCCAGGAGCACTCACGTGGCTGCCACCGACGTCCGCCCGAAGATCACGCTGGCCTGCGTGGAGTGCAAGGAGCGGAACTACATCACCAAGAAGAACCGGCGCAACAACCCGGACCGTCTTGAGATGAAGAAGCACTGCCCTCGTTGCAACTCGCACACAGCTCACCGCGAAACGCGCTGAACCAGGCTCGTACCCGAGGCCGCCCCCTTAACGGGGGGCGGCCTCGTGTCGTTTAACGTGCCCGATCCATAGTTGTGCACCATTCATCAGGGCAGTCTCATCAGGAGGGAACGAGTCCATGGCGCTCGACCAGTCCTTCGTCGGGCGGACCTATCCGCCCACCGAGCCGTACGAGGTCGGCCGGGAGAAGATCCGCGAGTTCGCCGAGGCGGTGGGCGACGCCAATCCCGCGTACGCCGATCCGGACGCGGCGAAGGCGCTCGGCCACCTCGATGTGATCGCCCCGCCGACCTTCGTGTTCGCGATCACCTTCAAGGCGGCACGCGAGGTCATCGCCGACCCGCAACTCGGTCTCGACTACAGCCGGGTCGTGCACGGCGACCAGAAGTTCGCGTACACCCGCCCCGTACGGGCCGGTGACCGGCTGACCGTCACCTCGACCATCGAGGGCATCAAGTCCATGGCCGGGAACGACATCCTCGACGTCCGCGGCGAGGTGCACGACGAGGCGGGCGCGCACGTCGTGACCGCGTGGACCAAGCTGGTGGCGCGCGGCGCCGAGGAGGAGTGATGACGGTGGCCACGCAGATCGCCTACGCGGACGTCGAGGTCGGTACGGAGCTGCCGGCGGCGACCTTCCCGGTGACCCGCGACACCCTGGTGCGGTACGCGGGCGCGTCCGGCGACTTCAACCCGATCCACTGGAACGAGAAGTTCGCCCTGGAGGTCGGGCTGCCCGACGTCATCGCGCACGGCATGTTCACCATGGCCGAGGCGGCCCGGGTGGTGACCGACTGGGTCGGGGACCCGGGGGCCGTCGTCGAGTACGGCGTCCGATTCACCAGACCCGTCGTGGTCCCCAACGACGGGACGGGCGCGGTCATCGAGGTGACCGCCAAGGTCGCCGCCAAGCTCGATGACAACCGCGTACGCGTGGACCTGACGGCGACCAGCGAGGGCAAGAAGGTGCTGGGGATGTCCCGCGCCGTCGTCCAGCTGGTCTGAGCGCCACACGGTCCGCAGCACGCAGCACACCGCCACACCGCACGGTCCGGCCGGGGACGCACCGTCCCCGGGCCGGACCGTAGTCTTGTGCCGTGCAGGAACTCCACGACGCCCCCCTCGCCCCCCTGACCACCTTCCGCCTCGGCGGCCCCGTCGCCCGGCTGATCACCGCGACCACCGACGCCGAGGTCGTCGCGGCCGTGCGCGAGGCGGACGACGCGGGCACGCCGCTGCTGATCATCGGCGGCGGCAGCAACCTGGTCATCGGCGACAAGGGCTTCGACGGCACCGCCCTGCGGATCGCGACGCGCGGCTTCGACCTCACGGGTACGACGCTGGAACTGGCCGCCGGCGAGATCTGGACCGACGCCGTCGCCCGCACCGTCGACGCCGGTCTGGCGGGCATCGAGTGCCTGGCCGGCATCCCCGGCTCGGCCGGCGCCACACCGATCCAGAACGTGGGCGCGTACGGCCAGGAGGTCTCCAGCACCATCACCGAGGTCGTCGCGTACGACAGGGCCACCGGCGAGACCCGGACCCTCACCAACGCCGAGTGCGAGTTCTCGTACCGCCACAGCCGCTTCAAAGAGCACCCCGAGCGTTACGTCGTCCTGCGCGTCCGGTTCGCGCTGGAGGACGCGGGCGGGCTCTCCGCCCCGGTCAAGTACGCGGAGACGGCCCGCGCGCTCGGCGTCGAACCCGGCGACCGGGTCCCGGCGGCCACCGCCCGTCTGACCGTGCTCGAACTGCGCGCCGGCAAGGGCATGGTGCTCGATCCGGCGGACCACGACACCTGGTCGGCCGGCTCGTTCTTCACCAACCCGATCCTCGACGACGCGCAGTACGCGGCCTTCCTCGCCCGCGCGGCTGAGCGGCTGGGCCCGGACGTCACCCCGCCCGCGTTCCCGGCGGGGGAGGGCCGTACGAAGACGTCGGCGGCGTGGCTGATCGACCGCGCGGGCTTCACGAAGGGGTACGGGGCGGGCCCGGCGCGCATCTCCACGAAGCACACGCTCGCCCTGACCAACCGGGGCGACGCCACCACCGAGGACCTGCTGGCCCTCGCCAGGGAGGTCGTCGCGGGGGTGCGGGACGCGTTCGGGATCACCCTGGTCAACGAGCCGGTGACGGTCGGCGTGAGCCTCTGAACTCGCTCGGGTTGGCGCCCCGGACCCGTTTGAACGCCGCGCTGAACCCGAACGGGTCCGAGTAGCCCACGGCGCGGGCGACATCCGCGACGGTCGCGTCGTCCTGCTCGACCAGCAGATCGGCCGCGAGCGTCATGCGCCAGCGGGTCAGATAGGTCAGCGGAGGTTCGCCGACCAGGTCCGCGAACCGCTTGGCCAGCGTCGAACGCGACACCCCCGTACGCCCGGCCAGCGCCGCGACCGTCCACGGCGCCGCCGGTTCGGCGTGCAGCAGCCGCAGCGCGTCGCCGACCACCGGGTCCCGCTGGGCGGCCCACCAGGCCGGGCGTTCGCCGCCCGGCCGGTCGAACCACTCGCGCAGCGTGCAGACCAGCATCCAGTCCAGCAGCCGGTCGAGCACGACCTGCTGGCCCGGCGTATCGACGGCGACCTCGGCGGCGAGATGGTCCAGCACGGCGTCACTCGCGCCCCCGTCGTCCGCGCGCAGGACGACGGGCAGCGCCTCCAGCAGCCGGCGGCTGATCTCGCCGCGTACCGGATAGGCGCCGACGATCAGCGTCGTCGCCCCCGGGCCGTTCCCCCGGCCGTACCCCTGGCCGTCTCCGCCGTACACCTGACCGCCCCCGCAGCCACCGGCGTCCCCACCGGGGTCGTGCCAGCCGAGCCGGTGCCGGGTCCCGCCCTGCTCGGGCGTCGCGCAGTCCTCGCCGCACTCGATCGGCTCGGCCGTGGTGCCGACCTCGTCCACGAAGGTGAACGTCCCCGGGCCGCGTACGACGATCGTCTCGCGGGCGCGCAGCAACTCGGGCGGCCGGCCCTCCGGTACGAGCCACCCCGCCCCGTCGATGACGGTGCACAGGGTCAGCGGCGCGCCGTCCACGAAGTGGAGCGCCCAGGGCGGGGACAGGGTCGAGCTGGCGAACAACGAGCCGTGGGCCCGTACGCCGCGGATCAGATCGCTGAAGACATCCACACCGCCGAGGCTAGACGAATGGACATGCGATCCGGCTCCTCACCCATGGAATCGTCCGATCGGGCCTTGTTCAATCGACCCATGAACACCGAAAACACCCTTGTCCTCGGCGCGACCGGCAAGACCGGCCGACGGGTCCTCGCCCGGCTGCGCCTTCGCGGCACGCCCGTACGCGCCGCCTCCCGGTCGAGCGCGACCCGCTTCGACTGGTCGGACCCCGGCGGCTGGGACGCGGCCCTGCGGGACATCACCGTCGCCTATGTCGTGCCACCGGGCGTGCCGGGCCCGGCGCACGAGTTCGTGAAGCGGGCCGAGGCCGCCGGCGTACGGCGCCTGGTCCTGCTCTCCGGGCGCGGCGCCGACACCTGGGGCGACTCCGCCTTCGGTCTGGACATGCGCTCGGCCGAGGACGCCGTACGCGGCTCGGCGCTGGAGTGGACCGTCCTGCGGGCGTCGAACTTCAACCAGAACTTCGACGAGGACGTCTTCCACGCCCCGCTCGTCGCCGGTGAACTGGCGCTCCCGGCCGACACGGTGCCCGAGCCGTTCATCGACATCGAGGACATCGCCGACACCGCAGTCAAGGTGCTGACCGAGCCCGGCCGGCACGCCGGACGGATCTACGAGCTGACCGGGCCCCGTGCCCTCACCTTCGGTGAGGCCGTCGAGCTGATCTCCCGGGCGTCCGGGCGGCCCATCGCCTACCGGCGGATCCCGTCCGCCGAGTACGTCGAGGCGCTCGTCGCCGAGGGCGTGGGCGAGGACGACGCCCGGCACGTCGCCGAGATGTTCACGCTCATGGAACGCGGGCTGTTCGCCGAGACGACGGACGACCTCGCCTCCGTACTGGGACGGGCGCCGCGCACCTTCGAGGAGTACGTCGTACGGGCCGCCGCGGCGGGAGCCTGGCACCAGCCCATTCGCCCACCGGAAGGACTGTGATGAGCACCGACGCCACGTCGCTGACCCCCGGGGACCTCGAATTCCTCCGCCGCCCCCTGCACGGCTTCCTGTCCGTGGCCGGGGGACCGGTCCCGCCACAGCCCCGGCCCGTGTGGTTCGAAGCCACCGCCGAGGGCACGATCCAGCTGTTCACGGGCCCGGAGACGGTCAAGGTACGGCGCCTGCGCGGCGACCCCCGGGCCTCGATCGTCGTCGCCGCCCCGGTGGGCGAACGCGAGCGCTGGCTGTCGGTCGCCGGGCGCACCACGGTGGAACCCGACGGGGCCCATGACCTCTGCGCCCGTCTGGCCGCCCGCTACTGGGACCTGGACGACCCCGCCCGCGCGGACGAACTCGCCGCGATGATGGCCACCGACCAGGTGCGTCTCGTGATCCACCCGGAGGAGGTACGCCGCTTCACCAACTGACCTCCTCCTAAAGAGGCGCCGTCGTCCGTACGGGACTTCGCGGACACGCCCTAGTACGCGACCCCCACCGGCTGCCGCACCGTCGCCGGGTCGTCGAGCATCGCCAGCATCGCGTGGGCCAGGTCCGGGCGGCCGATCTTGCTGCCGCCGCGCGGATTCGCGCCCACCACGGCCCGGTAGACGCCCGTCACCGGCCTGTCCACGAGCTGCGGGGGCCGGGCGGAGGTCCAGTCCGTGCCGCTGCGGGCCAACTCCTCCTCCATGTGGGCCAGGTCGGTGTAGACGGGCTTCAGCACGATCTTGACCACGCCCATGGCCAGCCGCCCCAACAGCGGCTCGCCGGGCGGTACTTCGCCGACCGGGGCCGCGCTCACCACCACCAGCCGGCGCACCCCCTCCGCGTCCATCGCCCGCAGGATCGAGCGGGTCACCGGCGCCGCCAGCCCCGCGTCCTTGCGACCGCGCGGGCCGACGCCCGACAGCACCGCGTCCCGCCCCGCCACGGCGGGCCGCAACGACTCCGGGTCGTCGAACGCGGTCGCGGTGAACACCTCGAGGCCGTCCCCGGTGACGTCCAGCCGCGCCGGGTCCCGCACCACCGCCGTGACCTGATGACCCGTCGCCAGGCCCTGCCGCACGATCTCCCGGCCGACGCCGCCGGTCGCCCCGAACACGGTGAGCTTCATCGTCCTCGCCTCTTCCGCTCTCTGGTGGGTGAGTATTCACTCACCTCTATGGTGAGTACTCACCCACCTCACGTCAAGCGTCGTCATGGCGATCGGAGAGCACCTATGAAGCCCGCGCGGGCCCGCATTCTCGACGCCGCCGCCCAGCTGATGGGCACCATCGGGCTGGCGCGCGCCACCACGAAGGAGATCGCCCGCGCCGCCGGCTGCTCGGAGGCCGCCCTCTACAAGTACTTCTCCGGCAAGGAGGAACTCTTCCTGCGCGTGCTGGAGGAACGGCTGCCCCGCCTCGGCCCGCTGCTCTCCGAACTCGCGGAAGGCCCCTTCGACGCGAGCGCCGGCCGCAGCGTCGAGGACAACCTCACCGAGGTCGTCCGCAAGGCGGCCCTCTTCTACGAGGCGACCTTCCCGATCGGCGCCTCACTCTTCGCCGAGCCCGCGCTGCTGCGCCGCCACGCCGAGGGGGTCCACGCCCTGGGAGCGGGCCCGCACCGGCCGCTGCGCGCGCTCGCCGCCTACCTGCGCGCCGAACGCGAGGCCGGCCGCGTACGGGCCGACACCGACGCGGACGCGGTGGCCTCGCTGCTACTCGGCGCGTGCCTCCAGCGGGCCTTCCTGAAGGCCTTCCCGGACGGCGAACAGGTCACCCCACTCGACGAGTTCGCCCCGGCACTCGTACGGACGGCCCTCACCGGCCTCAACCCCTAGGGCGTGTCCGCCAGCCACCCGTCGATCCCGGCGAGCATCTTGTCCCGCGCCCCGGCGGGCGCCGCCGACCCGCGTACCGACTGCCGTGCCAGCTCCGCCAGTTCGACGTCCGTGAAGCCGTGGTGCTTGCGCACGAGCTCGTACTGCGCGGCCAGCCGTGCCCCGAAGAGCAGCGGATCGTCGGCGCCCAGCGCCATCGGCACCCCCGCGTCGAACAGAGTCCGCAGGGGTACGTCGGCGGGCTTCTCGTAGACGCCCAGCGCCACGTTCGACGCCGGGCACACCTCGCACGTCACCCCGCGCTCCGCCAGCTTCCGCAGCAGCCGCGGATCCTCGGCCGCCCGTACGCCGTGCCCGACCCGGGTCGCGCGCAGATCGTCCAGGCAGTCCCGTACCGACGAGGGCCCGCTCAGCTCACCGCCGTGCGGCGCCGCGAGCAGCCCGCCCTCCCGCGCGATCGCGAAGGCCCGGTCGAAGTCCCGCGCCATGCCCCGGCGTTCGTCGTTCGACAGCCCGAACCCGACCACACCCCGGTCCGCGTACCGCACGGCGAGCCGCGCCAGCGTGCGGGCGTCCAGCGGGTGCTTCATCCGGTTCGCCGCCACCACGACGCGCATCCCGAGCCCGGTGTCCCTGGCCGCCGAGTCCACGGCGTCCAGGATGATCTCCAGCGCCGGGATCAGCCCGCCGAGCAGCGGGGCGTACGAGGTGGGGTCGACCTGGATCTCCAGCCACTCGGACCCGTCCCGGACGTCCTCCTCGGCCGCCTCGCGCACCAGCCGCTGGATGTCCTCGGGGGAGCGCAGGCACGACCGGGCGATGTCGTAGAGCCGCTGGAAGCGGAACCAGCCCCGCTCGTCGGTGGCCCGTAGCTGGGGCGGCTCACCGCCGGTCAGCGCGTCGGGCAGATGGACGCCGTACTTGTCGGCCAGCTCCAGCAAGGTCGTGGGCCGCATCGAGCCGGTGAAGTGCAGATGCAGATGGGCCTTGGGCAGCAGACGGATGTCGCGGATGGCGCGGTCGTCAGTCGGGGGGCCGGAAACGTTCTCCATCCATGGATCTTGCCGTACTCAGCCGGAGTGCGGGAGTCCCTTTCTCCCTTCGGGTCGCCGCCCGAACGAAATCCCGAACGAAAGAACGGGCCCCCGGACGTCGCGCCGGGGACCCGTTCTCGTCGGACGACACTCAGTCGCGGGCCTCCGCCAGCAGCTTCTGGAGCCGTGCCACACCCTCCACCAGGTCCTCGTCGCCCAGCGCGTACGACAGCCGCAGATACCCCGGCGTACCGAACGCCTCACCCGGCACGACCGCGACCTCGGCCTCTTCGAGGATCAGGGTGGCCAGGTCGACCGAGGACTCCGGGCGCTTGCCGCGGATCTCCTTGCCGAGCAGCGCCTTCACCGACGGGTACACGTAGAAGGCGCCCTCGGGCTCCGGGCAGACCACACCGTCGATCTCGTTGAGCATCCGCACGATCGTGCCCCGGCGCCGGTCGAACGCGGTCCGCATCTCGGCCACCGCCTCCAGGCCGCCGGTGAGCGCGGCGAGAGCGGCGGCCTGCGACACGTTGGCCACGTTCGACGTCGCGTGCGACTGCAGGTTCGTCGCGGCCTTCACCACGTCCTTGGGGCCGATGACCCAGCCCACCCGCCAGCCGGTCATCGCGTACGTCTTGGCGACACCGTTGACCACGACGCACTTGTCGCGCAGCTCCGGGACGACCGCGGGCAGCGAGGTGAACTCGGCGTCCCCGTACACCAGGTGCTCGTAGATCTCGTCCGTCAGCACCCACAGCCCGTGCTCGACGGCCCAGCGGCCCACGGCCTCCGTGTCCTCGCGGCTGTAGACGGCGCCGGTCGGGTTGGAGGGGGAGACGAAGAGCACGACCTTCGTACGCTCCGTGCGCGCCGCCTCCAACTGCTCGACGGAGACCCGGTAGCCCGTGGTCTCGTCGGCCACGATCTCCACCGGGACACCGCCGGCCAGCCGGATCGACTCGGGGTACGTCGTCCAGTACGGGGCCGGGACGATGACCTCGTCGCCCGGGTCGAGGATCGCGGCGAACGCCTCGTAGATCGCCTGCTTGCCGCCGTTGGTCACCAGGACCTGGGCGGGGTCGATCTCGTACCCGGAGTCACGCAGCGTCTTCGCGACGATGGCGGCCTTGAGCTCGGGGAGCCCGCCGGCCGGCGTGTAGCGGTGGTACTTCGGGTTGTGGCAGGCGTCACTCGCGGCCTCGACGATGTAGCCGGGCGTCGGGAAGTCGGGCTCACCCGCACCGAAGCCGATCACCGGCCGGCCCGCCGCCTTGAGGGCCTTGGCCTTGGCATCGACTGCGAGGGTGGCGGACTCGGAGATTGCGCCGACTCGGGCGGAGACCCGGCGCTCGGTCGGAGGAATTGCAGCGCTCATGCGGGCCATGGTCCCAGACCCCCCGAGAGCCGGGCACCGGGGTTTCGCCGACTGGACAGCCCACGGTCGGAGAGTGGACAGGTTCGGACAAGAGCCGGTCCGGTGTTACCTGTTCGACGCATGGCCCCCGAGCACGTACACTCACTGGTCGTTGGCCCTCACCCGCCACCGCCGATCCGCACACACCGTGCTCCGGGTCGGATGCGGTAGGTTGGGGAAAACGCAAAGGGTCGTAGCTCAATTGGTAGAGCACTGGTCTCCAAAACCAGCGGTTGGGGGTTCAAGTCCCTCCGGCCCTGCTACACACATCCTTCGCCAGGATGCGTGCGCATGTACGTACTTCAAAAGCACTGCCGTGCGGCTCCACCGGGCGCGGCACGGCCACGACCCGGAATCAGGTGAGAGAGCGTGACGGACGCCGTGGGCTCCATCGACAAGCCTGATGCTGACGATGACGAGACCCCCGAGTCGAACAAGAAGAGCCGCAAGGGCGGCAAGCGCGGGAAGAAGGGCCCCCTGGGCCGTCTCGCGCTCTTCTACCGTCAGATCGTCGCGGAGCTGCGCAAGGTCGTCTGGCCGACTCGCAACCAGCTGACGACCTACACGACTGTTGTGATCGTCTTCGTCGTCGTCATGATCGGTCTGGTGACCGTGATGGACTACGGCTTCCAGAGAGTAGTCAAGTACGTCTTCGGCTAGAGCCGCGGAGGCGGAGGGCGCCCACAGGCGTCCCTTTCCGCATGTTCCACCCATCGTGAAGCCAGGAAGAAGCAGCCAACGTGTCTGACCCGAACCTGAACGACGCCAACGAGTCGGCCGCGTCCCGCAAGGACGAGACCGACATCGTCGAGGCGGCGGACGCTGTCGAGCCAGACCAGGCCGAAGCCGCTGACGCCGAGGCCGGCGAGCCGGCCGAGGAGTCGGCGCTGCACGTCGAGGACACGGACGAGGCCGAGACCGCCGAAGCCGAAGCCGCTGACGAGGCCACCGAGGACGACGGCGACGACGTCGAGCTCGTCGAAGAGCCCGCCGCCGCTGCCGACCCCGTCGCCGCGCTCCGCGAGGAGCTGCGCACCCTGCCCGGCGAGTGGTACGTCATCCACACGTACGCGGGCTACGAGAAGCGCGTGAAGGCCAACCTGGAACAGCGCGCCGTCTCGCTCAACGTCGAGGACTTCATCTACTCGGCCGAGGTGCCCGAGGAAGAGATCGTCCAGATCAAGAACGGCGAGCGCAAGAACGTCCGCCAGAACAAGCTCCCGGGCTACGTCCTGGTGCGGATGGACCTGACGAACGAGTCCTGGGGTGTCGTACGGAACACACCGGGCGTCACCGGCTTCGTCGGCAACGCCTACGACCCGTACCCGCTGACCCTGGACGAGATCGTCAAGATGCTCGCCCCCGAGGCCGAGGAGAAGGCCGCGCGCGAGGCGGCCGAGGCCGAGGGCAAGCCGGTCCCGTCCCGCAAGGTCGAGGTCCAGGTGCTGGACTTCGAGGTCGGCGACTCGGTCACCGTCACCGACGGCCCGTTCGCGACGCTCCAGGCGACGATCAACGAGATCAACGCCGACTCGAAGAAGGTCAAGGGCCTCGTCGAGATCTTCGGCCGCGAGACTCCGGTCGAGCTGAGCTTCGACCAGATCCAGAAGAACTGACGCGCGCTCACGCGCGCTCGTCCAGCCACTTCCGACCAGGTCAGACAGGCTCTCGCAGGGGGTTGCCCCCCACTCGCGGGAGAGGGTCTGACCTGCTCGGTTTTTGGCCGTGCAGCTGTACCCGTTATCGTTGCGCGGTATGCCCGCATCCGGATGACCGGATGACCGGGCCGGAACACTCTCACTAGGACCCGGAGAGAGCACATGCCTCCCAAGAAGAAGAAGGTCACGGGGCTCATCAAGCTCCAGATCTCGGCCGGCGCGGCCAACCCGGCTCCGCCGGTCGGCCCCGCGCTGGGCCAGCACGGCGTCAACATCATGGAGTTCTGCAAGGCCTACAACGCCGCGACCGAGTCGCAGCGTGGCATGGTCGTGCCGGTGGAGATCACGGTCTACGAGGACCGCTCCTTCACCTTCATCACCAAGACTCCGCCGGCCGCGAAGCTGATCCTCAAGGCCGCCGGTGTGGACAAGGGCTCAGGCGAGCCGCACGTCAAGAAGGTCGCCAAGCTCACCCGCGACCAGGTCCGTGACATCGCCACGACCAAGATGCCCGACCTGAACGCCAACGACCTGGACGCCGCCGAGAAGATCATCGCCGGCACCGCCCGTTCCATGGGCATCACGGTCGAGGGCTGAGTCCCGCCCGGCGAGCCCCCTCGGGCACGCCAAGTGGAAGGGCCATGCGCGGCCCGCACCACGAACTCCACACCTGAATGAACCACCAGGAGAAGAAGTGAAGCGCAGCAAGGCACTCCGCAGCGCGGACGCGAAGATCGACGCGGAGCGTACGTACCCTCCGCTCGAGGCTGTCCGTCTCGCCAAGGACACCAACACCACCAAGTTCGACGGCACCGTCGAGGTCGCCATGCGTCTGGGCGTCGACCCGCGCAAGGCGGACCAGATGGTCCGTGGCACCGTGAACCTCCCGCACGGCACCGGCAAGACCGCCCGGGTCCTGGTCTTCGCGACCGGTGACCGTGCCGAGGCAGCGCGCGCCGCGGGCGCCGACATCGTCGGCTCCGACGAGCTGATCGAAGAGGTCCAGAAGGGCCGTCTCGACTTCGACGCCGTCGTCGCCACCCCGGACCTCATGGGCAAGGTCGGCCGCCTCGGCCGCGTCCTCGGCCCGCGTGGTCTGATGCCGAACCCGAAGACCGGCACCGTCACCCCCGATGTCACGAAGGCCGTGAACGACATCAAGGGCGGCAAGATCGAGTTCCGCGTCGACAAGCACTCGAACCTGCACTTCATCATCGGCAAGGTCTCCTTCGACGAGACGAAGCTGGTCGAGAACTACGCCGCGGCGCTGGAGGAAGTCCTCCGTCTCAAGCCGTCGGCCGCCAAGGGCCGTTACATCAAGAAGGCGACCCTCGCGACGACGATGGGCCCCGGCATCCCGCTGGACGCCAACCGCACTCGTAACCTCCTCGTCGAGGAGGACCCGGCCTCCGTCTGATCCTGGACGGCAGTTCGCGTCATCGCGTGTCAAGAGCCGGTCCCGGCACCTCTGTTGAGGCGTTGGGGCCGGTTTTCGCGTGCGCGGACTGTCACATGTGTGCGTTACCGTTCAACAAGGAACATCGAAAAAAGGGGTGGGGTATGACCATGTCGGCATGGGGGCGCGTTGGCGTTTCGCTGACGGCTGTGGCCGTTGTGGCAGGTGTCGCGGGTTGTCAGGGCGGAGACTCGGGCTCGAAGAAGGCCGGAGGTTCGTCGGTCACCGAGGTTCTGACGGCGGCGTACGAGAAGACGGCGGCGGCCAAGTCCGCCAAGGTCAGCATGACGATGTCGATGCCGCAGGGCATGGCGGGTGCCGCGGGGGGCGGCGACATGGAGATGTCCGGCGTCATGGGCTGGGACCCCATGGTGATGGACATGACCATGACCGGCTCGATGATGCAGGCCGAGCCCGACGCACCGGACGAGATCCGGATGCTGTGGGTCAAGAACGCGATGTACATGGACATGGGCGCCGAGGCGGCCAAGGACATGGACGGCAAGCGCTGGATGAAGCTGGACCTGGCGGCGGCTGCGGAGGCCTCGGGCGACCCGGCGGCCATGAAGGAGCTGACCGGCGGCATGGAGAACATGAACCAGGACCCGGCCCAGCAACTCGCGCTGCTGCTGGACTCGCCGAACGTGAAGCACGTCGGCTCCGAGAAGGTCGACGGGGTCGAGGCGCGGCACTACAAGGGCACGCTCACGGTCGACGAGATGCTTGAGTCGAACGAAGGACTCGACGTCCTCAGCGCCAAGGAGCGCAAGGACCTCCTCGCCACCGTCGAGAAGTCCGGCATCAAGGGGTACGACACCGAGGTCTGGGTCAACGAGGACGACTACCCGGTGAAGATGATCGTCGGGATGGACACCCCGCAGGGCGAGGTGAAGATCAGCGCGAACTACAGCGACTACGGGGCCAAGGCATCCGTCCAGACGCCGCCGGCCGGGGACACCGTCGACCTGTTCGAGATGCTGGGCGGCCTCGGCGAGGAGTCCGGCGCCGGCGCGGACGGCTCCGGGATCTGACCCGGAAGCGATCCGGAAGTATCTGATCCACAAATCCGGTCACCGGGGCGGGTTTACGGCCCCGGCGACCGGATTTGCCTGCCGGTCAGCACGTCACGTACTCTTCACCTGAAGCCAAAGACCGCTGGTCGTTGCTGTGCTCTCGCAAGAGGGTGGGGCGACCGAAGGATCCGCTGGAAGCGGACGACCCGCGTAGGTGTTCGAGGAAGAGTTCCCGGGTTCGTCCCGGTCGAGCCACGCCCCGCGCGCCTGCGCAGGGGCGTTTCGTCTTTTCTCGGCCCTTCTGAGCGGTCCTCATCACCCGGAAGGAGGCCGACGCTCATGGCAAGGCCCGACAAGGCTGCCGCGGTGGCCGAGCTGACGGAACAGTTCCGCAGCTCGAACGCCGCAGTGCTGACCGAGTACCGGGGTCTCACCGTGGCGCAGCTCAAGGAGCTGCGCCGTTCCCTCGGTGCGAACGCCCAGTACGCCGTGGTGAAGAACACGCTGACCAAGATCGCGGCCAACGAGGCCGGGATCAACACGCTGGACGACCTGTTCGCGGGTCCGACGGCGGTTGCCTTCGTCACCGGTGACCCGGTGGAGTCGGCGAAGGGTCTTCGTGACTTCGCCAAGGACAACCCCAACCTCGTCATCAAGGGCGGTGTCCTTGACGGCAAGGCGCTGTCCGCCGACGAGTTCAAGAAGCTCGCGGACCTCGAGTCCCGCGAGGTGCTGCTCGCCAAGGTGGCCGGTGGGATCAAGGCGTCGATGGCCAAGGCCGCGGCGACGTTCCAGGCCCCGCTGTCGGAGTTCGTCCGCACCGCGGACGCCCTTCGCGCCAAGGTCGAGCAGGGCGGTGCCGGTACGCCGGCTCCCGCCGAGGCCGACGCCGAGTAGTTCGGCGCCGCGTCGCAGCGGGCCCCGTACGCCCGCCGTCACATAAACATCCGGCACCTGCCGAATTAGTGGAAGGACGCCATCATGGCGAAGCTGTCCCAGGACGACCTGCTCAAGCAGTTCGAAGACCTGACCCTCATCGAGCTCTCTGACTTCGTCAAGGCGTTCGAGGAGAAGTTCGACGTCAAGGCCGCCGCTCCGGTCGCCGTCGCCGCCGCCGGTGGCGCTGCCGCCGCCGTCGAGGCCGAGGCCGAGCAGGACGAGTTCGACGTCATCCTCACCGGCGCCGGTGAGAAGAAGATCCAGGTCATCAAGGTCGTGCGTGAGCTGACCTCGCTGGGCCTCAAGGAGGCCAAGGACCTCGTGGACGGCGCCCCGAAGCCCGTCCTGGAGAAGGTCGCCAAGGAGGCCGCCGAGAAGGCTGCCGAGTCCCTCAAGGGCGCCGGCGCCTCCGTCGAGGTCAAGTGACCTCGTAGTACCCCGCAGGCACCCGGCTCACGCAGACGGGTGCCGGCACCGCGCCGACCAGGCGCACAGCGTTGACGAGCAGGGCGGTCCCCCGTACGGGTGACCGCCCTGCTCCGTCTCCGGGAGGGCTTCCTTGCTCTTCGCCGGGCTGCGAGTATGGTGATCATCGCCGTGCCTCCGTACGACCGGTGACGATCCGTACGGGGCGGGGGGCCTTGACGAACCGCACGAGGCGCGCAATTCTCAGGACGCGTCGCCATATCGATCCGATTCCGAGGCATGGATCGGCGACGAAGAGGGCAGGATCGATGTGCGCCTACGGCGTGGGTCCGAACGCAGTTGAGACAAGGTGTTGAGAACAACGAGGGTCTCGCAAAACCCGGCCTGGACATCAGTGTGCCTAGTGGCTACACTGACCCTTTGCGCTGCCTGTTAGCTGCTCCCTGCCCGTCACCAGGGGCACCCCCATGCATGACATCGTCGGCTGACCTGGCCTTTCAGGGCCTGTCATCCGGTGTGTCCAGCTCGGGACCGGTACGCGCGTAGTGAGTCCGAGCCCTCGGAAGGACCCCCTCTTGGCCGCCTCGCGCAACGCCTCGACCACGAATACGAACAACGGCGCCAGCACCGCCCCGCTGCGCATCTCCTTTGCAAAGATCAAGGAGCCTCTTGAGGTTCCGAACCTTCTCGCGCTGCAGACCGAGAGCTTCGACTGGCTGCTCGGCAATGCCATCTGGAAGGCGCGTGTCGAGGCAGCTCTTGAGAGCGGCCAGGACGTCCCCAGGAAGTCGGGTCTGGAGGAGATCTTCGAGGAGATCTCTCCGATCGAGGACTTCTCCGGGTCGATGTCGCTGACCTTCCGCGACCACCGCTTCGAGCCGCCCAAGAACTCGATCGACGAGTGCAAGGAGCGCGACTTCACGTACGCGGCCCCGCTCTTCGTCACCGCCGAGTTCACCAACAACGAGACCGGCGAGATCAAGTCTCAAACGGTCTTCATGGGCGACTTCCCGCTCATGACGGACAAGGGCACCTTCGTCATCAACGGCACCGAGCGTGTCGTGGTGACCCAGCTGGTGCGCTCGCCGGGTGTGTACTTCGATTCCTCGATCGACAAGACGTCCGACAAGGACATCTTCTCCTCCAAGATCATCCCGTCCCGGGGTGCCTGGCTGGAGATGGAGATCGACAAGCGCGACATGGTCGGTGTCCGTATCGACCGCAAGCGCAAGCAGTCGGTCACCGTTCTGCTCAAGGCTCTCGGTTGGACGACCGAGCAGATCCTGGAGGAGTTCGGCGAGTACGAGTCGATGCGCGCCACCCTGGAGAAGGACCACACCCAGGGCCAGGACGACGCGCTGCTGGACATCTACCGCAAGCTGCGTCCGGGCGAGCCCCCGACCCGCGAGGCGGCCCAGACCCTGCTCGAGAACCTCTACTTCAACCCCAAGCGCTACGACCTCGCGAAGGTCGGCCGCTACAAGGTGAACAAGAAGCTCGGCGCGGCGGAGCCGCTGGACGCCGGTGTGCTCACCACCGACGACATCATCGCCACCATCAAGTACCTGGTGAAGCTGCACGCCGGTGAGACCGAGACGGTCGGCGAGAGCGGCACCCAGATCCTGGTCGAGACCGACGACATCGACCACTTCGGCAACCGCCGTCTGCGCAACGTCGGCGAGCTCATCCAGAACCAGGTCCGTACGGGTCTGGCGAGGATGGAGCGCGTCGTGCGTGAGCGCATGACGACCCAGGACGTCGAGGCGATCACGCCGCAGACCCTGATCAACATCCGGCCGGTCGTCGCCTCCATCAAGGAGTTCTTCGGCACCAGCCAGCTGTCGCAGTTCATGGACCAGAACAACCCGCTGTCGGGTCTGACGCACAAGCGCCGACTCAACGCGCTCGGCCCCGGTGGTCTCTCGCGTGAGCGGGCCGGCTTCGAGGTCCGTGACGTGCACCCCTCGCACTACGGCCGCATGTGTCCGATCGAGACCCCCGAAGGCCCGAACATCGGCCTGATCGGTTCGCTCGCGTCGTACGGCCGGGTCAACGCGTTCGGGTTCGTCGAGACCCCGTACCGCAAGGTCGTCAGCGGTGTCGTCACCGACGACGTCGACTACCTGACCGCCGACGAGGAAGACCGCTTCGTCATCGCGCAGGCCAACGCGACGCTGTCCGAGGAGATGCGGTTCACCGAGCCGCGCGTCCTCGTCCGTCGTCGTGGCGGCGAGGTCGACTACATCCCCGGCGACGACGTCGACTACATGGACGTCTCGCCGCGCCAGATGGTGTCGGTCGCGACCGCGATGATCCCGTTCCTGGAGCACGACGACGCCAACCGTGCCCTCATGGGCGCGAACATGATGCGTCAGGCCGTGCCGCTGATCACCTCCGAGGCGCCGCTCGTCGGCACCGGCATGGAGTACCGCTGCGCGGTCGACGCCGGTGACGTCATCAAGGCGGAGAAGGAGGGTGTGGTCCAGGAGGTCTCCGCGGACTACATCACCATCGCCAACGACGACGGCACGTACACCACGTACCGCATCGCCAAGTTCTCCCGCTCCAACCAGGGCACCTCCGTCAACCAGAAGGTCATCGTCTCCGAGGGTGACCGGGTCGTCGAGAACCAGGTGCTCGCCGACGGTCCCGCCACCGAGCGTGGCGAGATGGCGCTCGGCAAGAACCTCCTCGTGGCGTTCATGCCCTGGGAGGGCCACAACTACGAAGACGCGATCATCCTCAGCCAGCGGCTGGTCCAGGACGACGTCCTCTCCTCGATCCACATCGAGGAGCACGAGGTCGACGCCCGGGACACCAAGCTCGGCCCCGAGGAGATCACCCGGGACATCCCGAACGTCTCCGAAGAGGTCCTCGCGGACCTCGACGAGCGCGGCATCATCCGTATCGGTGCCGAGGTCACGGCCGGGGACATCCTCGTCGGCAAGGTCACGCCCAAGGGTGAGACCGAGCTGACGCCGGAGGAGCGTCTGCTCCGCGCGATCTTCGGTGAGAAGGCCCGTGAGGTCCGCGACACCTCGCTGAAGGTGCCGCACGGCGAGACCGGCAAGATCATCGGTGTCCGCGTCTTCGACCGTGAGGAGGGCGACGAGCTTCCTCCGGGCGTGAACCAGCTGGTCCGCGTCTACGTCGCCCAGAAGCGCAAGATCACCGACGGTGACAAGCTCGCCGGCCGCCACGGCAACAAGGGCGTCATCTCCAAGATCCTGCCGATCGAGGACATGCCGTTCCTCGAGGACGGCACCCCCGTCGACATCATCCTCAACCCGCTCGGCGTCCCGTCCCGAATGAACCCGGGACAGGTCCTGGAGATCCACCTCGGCTGGCTCGCCAGCCAGGGCTGGAAGGTCGAGGGCAACGAGGAGTGGATGGAGCGCCTCAAGACCATCGGCGCCGACGAGGTCGCACCCGGCACCAACGTCGCCACCCCGGTGTTCGACGGTGCCCGCGAGGACGAGATCTCCGGACTCTTCGAGTCCACGATCCCGAACCGCGACGGCGAGCGGATGGTCAAGGGCTCCGGCAAGGCGCACCTCTTCGACGGCCGCTCCGGCGAGCCGTTCCCCGAGGCCGTGTCCATCGGCTACATGTACATCCTCAAGCTCCACCACCTGGTCGACGACAAGCTCCACGCCCGCTCGACCGGTCCGTACTCGATGATCACCCAGCAGCCGCTGGGTGGTAAGGCCCAGTTCGGTGGCCAGCGATTCGGCGAGATGGAGGTGTGGGCGCTGGAGGCGTACGGCGCCGCTTACGCCCTCCAGGAGCTGCTGACCATCAAGTCCGACGACGTGACCGGCCGCGTGAAGGTCTACGAGGCCATCGTCAAGGGCGAGAACATCCCCGAGCCCGGCATTCCCGAGTCCTTCAAGGTGCTCATCAAGGAAATGCAGTCGCTCTGCCTCAACGTGGAGGTGCTGTCCTCGGACGGCATGTCCATCGAGATGCGCGACACCGACGAGGACGTCTTCCGTGCGGCGGAGGAGCTCGGTATCGACCTGTCCCGGCGAGAGCCGAGCAGCGTCGAAGAGGTCTGACGGGTAGTCCGGCCGCTCCTGTTCTCAGAGCGGCCGGCTCCTCCCGGACCCGTACAGACCATGATTTGAGACTCGACCCCGAAAGAGGGATTGACGACAAGTGCTCGACGTCAACTTCTTCGACGAGCTGCGGATTGGCCTCGCCACCGCGGACGACATCCGGACCTGGTCCCACGGCGAAGTGAAGAAGCCGGAGACCATCAACTACCGCACGCTCAAGCCCGAGAAGGACGGACTCTTCTGCGAGAAGATCTTCGGTCCGACCCGGGACTGGGAGTGCTACTGCGGCAAGTACAAGCGTGTCCGCTTCAAGGGCATCATCTGTGAGCGCTGTGGCGTCGAAGTCACGCGCGCCAAGGTGCGCCGTGAGCGGATGGGCCACATCGAGCTTGCCGCTCCCGTCACCCACATCTGGTACTTCAAGGGCGTTCCGTCCCGGCTGGGGTACCTGCTCGACCTCGCGCCGAAGGACCTCGAGAAGGTCATCTACTTCGCCGCGTACATGATCACGTTCGTGGACGAGGAGCGCCGTACGCGCGACCTGCCGTCGCTGGAGGCGCATGTCTCCGTCGAGCGTCAGCAGGTCGAGAACCGTCGCGACTCCGACCTTGAGGCCCGCGCCAAGAAGCTCGAGACCGACCTGGCCGAGCTGGAGGCCGAGGGCGCCAAGGCCGACGTGCGCCGCAAGGTGCGCGAAGGCGCCGAGCGGGAGATGAAGCAGCTGCGCGACCGCGCGCAGCGCGAGATCGACCGCCTCGACGAGGTGTGGAGCCGCTTCAAGAACCTCAAGGTCCAGGACCTGGAGGGCGACGAGCTGCTCTACCGCGAGCTGCGTGACCGCTTCGGCACGTACTTCGACGGCTCGATGGGCGCCGCGGCGCTCCAGAAGCGCCTGGAGTCCTTCGACCTGAACGAAGAGGCCGAGCGGCTCCGCGAGATCATCCGTACCGGCAAGGGCCAGAAGAAGACCCGCGCGCTCAAGCGCCTCAAGGTCGTCTCCGCGTTCCTCCAGACCAGCAACAGCCCCAAGGGCATGGTGCTGGACTGCGTGCCGGTGATCCCGCCGGACCTGCGTCCGATGGTGCAGCTGGACGGTGGCCGCTTCGCGACCTCCGACCTGAACGACCTGTACCGCCGTGTGATCAACCGCAACAACCGCCTCAAGCGTCTCCTTGACCTCGGTGCCCCCGAGATCATCGTGAACAACGAGAAGCGGATGCTGCAGGAGGCCGTCGACGCGCTGTTCGACAACGGCCGCCGCGGTCGCCCGGTCACCGGTCCCGGCAACCGGCCCCTGAAGTCCCTCAGCGACATGCTGAAGGGCAAGCAGGGCCGTTTCCGCCAGAACCTGCTCGGCAAGCGAGTCGACTACTCGGCCCGTTCCGTGATCGTCGTCGGACCGCAGCTCAAGCTGCACCAGTGCGGTCTGCCGAAGGCCATGGCGCTGGAGCTCTTCAAGCCGTTCGTGATGAAGCGCCTGGTGGACCTGAACCACGCGCAGAACATCAAGTCGGCCAAGCGCATGGTCGAGCGTGGCCGCACCGTCGTGTACGACGTCCTCGAAGAGGTCATCGCCGAGCACCCGGTGCTGCTGAACCGTGCCCCGACCCTGCACCGCCTCGGCATCCAGGCCTTCGAGCCCCAGCTGGTCGAGGGCAAGGCCATCCAGATCCACCCGCTCGTCTGCACCGCGTTCAACGCGGACTTCGACGGTGACCAGATGGCCGTGCACCTGCCGCTCTCCGCGGAGGCGCAGGCCGAGGCCCGCATCCTGATGCTGTCCTCGAACAACATCCTCAAGCCGGCCGACGGCCGTCCCGTCACCATGCCCACCCAGGACATGGTGCTCGGCCTCTTCTTCCTCACCACGGACGAGGAGGAGCGCGAAGTCATCGGCGAGGGCCGGTCCTTCGGCTCCAGCGCCGAGGCCACGATGGCGTTCGACAACCGCGAGCTCTCGCTCCAGGCGAAGGTCGACATCCGCTTCCCGGTGGGCACCATCCCGCCGCGCGGCTGGACCCCGCCGGTCGGCGAGGACGGCGAGACGAACGCCGAGTGGCAGCAGGGCGACCCGTTCCGGCTGCGTACGACCCTGGGCCGCGCGCTCTTCAACGAGCTGCTGCCCGAGGACTACCCGTTCGTCGACTACTCGGTGGGCAAGAAGCAGCTCTCCGAGATCGTCAACGACCTGGCCGAGCGCTACCCCAAGGTCATCGTGGCGGCGACGCTCGACAACCTGAAGGCGGCCGGCTTCTTCTGGGCGACGCGCTCCGGCGTGACCGTCGCCATCTCCGACGTCGTCGTGCCCGAGGCCAAGAAGGCCATCGTCAAGGGCTACGAGGAGCAGGACGAGAAGGTCCAGAAGCAGTACGAGCGCGGTCTGATCACCAAGGACGAGCGCACGCAGGAGCTCATCGCGATCTGGACCAAGGCGACCAACGAGGTCGCCGAGGCGATGAACGCGAACTTCCCGAAGACCAACCCCATCTTCATGATGGTGAATTCGGGCGCTCGCGGAAACATGATGCAGATGCGTCAGATCGCCGGTATGCGTGGTCTGGTGTCCAACGCCAAGAACGAGACGATTCCCCGTCCCATCAAGGCGTCGTTCCGTGAAGGCCTGTCCGTGCTGGAGTACTTCATCTCCACGCACGGTGCCCGTAAGGGTCTGGCCGACACCGCCCTGCGTACCGCCGACTCGGGTTACCTCACCCGTCGTCTGGTGGACGTCTCGCAGGACGTCATCATCCGCGAGGAGGACTGCGGCACCGACCGCGGCCTCAAGCTGCGGATCGCCGAGCGCGGCGCCGACGGTGTCCTGCGCAAGGCGGAGGACGTCGAGACGTCCGTGTACGCACGGATGCTCGCCGAGGACGTCGTCGTGGACGGCAAGGTCATCGCGCCGGCCAACGTCGACCTGGGCGATGTCCTGATCGACGCGGTCGTCGCCGCGGGCGTCGAGGAGGTCAAGACCCGCTCGGTCCTGACCTGTGAGTCCGCGGTCGGTACCTGCGCCTTCTGCTACGGCCGTTCGCTGGCCACCGGCAAGCTGGTCGACATCGGTGAGGCGGTCGGTATCATCGCCGCCCAGTCCATCGGTGAGCCCGGCACCCAGCTGACGATGCGTACCTTCCACACCGGTGGTGTGGCGGGCGACGACATCACGCAGGGTCTGCCGCGTGTCGTCGAGCTCTTCGAGGCCCGTACGCCCAAGGGTGTCGCGCCGATCTCCGAGGCCGCGGGCTCCGTCCGCATCGAGGAGACCGAGAAGACGAAGAAGCTCGTCGTCACCCCGGACGACGGAAGCGAGGAGACGCCGTTCCCGATCTCCAAGCGCGCCCGTCTGCTCGTGGGCGACGGTGACCGCGTCGAGGTGGGCCAGAAGCTCACCGTGGGTGCCACCAACCCGCACGACGTGCTGCGGATCCTCGGTCAGCGCGCGGTCCAGGTCCACCTGGTCGGCGAGGTCCAGAAGGTCTACAACTCGCAGGGTGTGTCGATCCACGACAAGCACATCGAGATCATCATCCGGCAGATGCTGCGCCGCGTGACGATCATCGAGTCCGGCGACGCGGAACTGCTGCCGGGCGAGCTCGTCGAGCGCTCGAAGTTCGAGACCGAGAACCGTCGTGTGGTCACGGAAGGCGGCCACCCGGCCTCCGGCCGTCCGCAGCTGATGGGTATCACCAAGGCCTCGCTGGCCACCGAGTCGTGGCTGTCGGCGGCGTCCTTCCAGGAGACGACCAGGGTCCTGACCGACGCGGCGATCAACGCCAAGTCGGACTCCCTGATCGGCCTCAAGGAGAACGTCATCATCGGAAAGCTCATCCCGGCGGGTACGGGTCTCTCCCGCTACCGCAACATCCGGGTGGAGCCGACCGAGGAGGCCAAGGCCGCGATGTACTCGGCCGTCGGCTACGACGACATCGACTACTCGCCGTTCGGCACGGGCTCCGGCCAGGCCGTCCCGCTGGAGGACTACGACTACGGTCCGTACAACCAGTAGGAACCGAGTGCGTCCGACGGGCGGTCACCCTCACCGGGGTGGCCGCCCGTCGGCCGTGTGTGGGGTGGCTGAAACCAGGTACGGCGCATCTTTTTTGACCGGAGTCGATGAGGTAGGTACGCTCAGACCTTGTGCCTGGGGTGTGCCTGGGCTCCTGTGCGTGTCCTCAACCGCATGGCGAGTCCGTACAGAGGCCACCGCGATCTGCGCTTCTCCCGCCTCCAGCGGGATCTTGCAGTATCCGACACACCCGACCGCGTGGGTCGGCGAGTGTTCCAGGTTAGTTTTACTAACGGCACACAGAAACCGGAGAAGTAGTGCCTACGATCCAGCAGCTGGTCCGGAAGGGCCGGCAGGACAAGGTCGAGAAGAACAAGACGCCCGCCCTTGAGGGTTCCCCTCAGCGCCGCGGCGTCTGCACGCGTGTGTTCACGACCACCCCGAAGAAGCCCAACTCCGCGCTGCGGAAGGTCGCGCGTGTGCGTCTGACCTCCGGCATCGAGGTCACGGCCTACATTCCGGGTGAGGGACACAACTTGCAGGAGCACTCCATCGTGCTCGTGCGTGGTGGCCGTGTGAAGGACCTGCCGGGTGTTCGCTACAAGATCATCCGCGGTTCCCTGGACACCCAGGGCGTCAAGAACCGCAAGCAGGCCCGCAGCCGCTACGGCGCCAAGAAGGAGAAGTAAACAATGCCTCGTAAGGGCCCTGCCCCGAAGCGCCCGGTCATCATCGACCCGGTCTACGGTTCTCCTCTTGTCACCTCGCTCATCAACAAGCTTCTGCTCAACGGCAAGCGTTCCACCGCTGAGCGGATCGTCTACGGCGCCATGGAAGGCCTCCGCGAGAAGACCGGCAACGACCCGGTCATCACGCTGAAGCGCGCGCTTGAGAACGTCAAGCCGTCGCTCGAGGTCAAGTCCCGCCGCGTCGGCGGCGCCACCTACCAGGTGCCGATCGAGGTCAAGCCCGGTCGCGCCTCCACCCTCGCGCTGCGCTGGCTGGTCGGTTACTCCCGCGCCCGTCGCGAGAAGACCATGACCGAGCGCCTCATGAACGAACTGCTCGACGCCTCCAACGGCCTCGGCGCTTCGGTCAAGAAGCGTGAGGACACGCACAAGATGGCCGAGTCCAACAAGGCCTTCGCGCACTACCGCTGGTAGTCAGCGCCCACATCGAGACCGAGAGAAGATTGAGCCTTATGGCCACCACTTCGCTTGACCTGGCCAAGGTCCGCAACATTGGGATCATGGCCCACATCGACGCGGGCAAGACGACCACCACCGAGCGGATCCTGTTCTACACCGGTGTGAGCTACAAGATCGGTGAAGTCCACGACGGCGCAGCCACGATGGACTGGATGGAGCAGGAGCAGGAGCGCGGCATCACGATCACGTCTGCCGCGACGACCTGCCACTGGCCGCTCGACGATGTCGATCACACGATCAACATCATCGACACCCCGGGTCACGTCGACTTCACCGTCGAGGTGGAGCGTTCGCTCCGCGTCCTCGACGGCGCCGTCACCGTGTTCGACGGAGTGGCTGGCGTCGAACCGCAGTCCGAGACCGTATGGCGTCAGGCGGACCGCTACGGCGTGCCGCGTATCTGCTTCGTCAACAAGCTCGACCGGACCGGCGCGGAGTTCCACCGCTGCGTCGACATGATCTCGGACCGCCTCGGCGCGGTTCCGATCGTCATGCAGCTTCCGATCGGTGCCGAGATGGACTTCAAGGGCGTCGTCGACCTCGTGTCGATGAAGGCCTTCGTCTGGTCCGCCGAGGCCACCAAGGGCGAGATGTACGACGTCGTCGACATCCCGGACACCCACACGGAGGCCGCCGAGGAATGGCGCGGCAAGCTCCTTGAGGTCGTGTCCGAGAACGACGACGAGATGATGGAGCTGTACCTGGAGGGCCAGGAGCCCACCGAGGAGCAGCTGCACGCGGCGATCCGCCGTATCACGCTCGCCTCCAAGGGTGCGGCCGACTCCGTCACCGTCACCCCCGTCTTCTGTGGCACCGCGTTCAAGAACAAGGGCGTTCAGCCCCTGCTCGACGCGGTCGTGCGCTACCTGCCCTCCCCCCTCGACGTCGACGCCATCGAAGGCCACGACGTCAAGGACCCGGAGACGGTCATCAAGCGCCGCCCGTCCGACGACGAGCCCTTCGCCGGGCTCGCGTTCAAGATCGCGAGCGACCCGCACCTGGGCAAGCTCACCTTCGTCCGGATCTACTCCGGTCGCCTGACGGCCGGCACCGCGGTGCTGAACTCCGTGAAGGGCAAGAAGGAGCGCATCGGCAAGATCTACCGTATGCACGCGAACAAGCGTGAGGAGATCGAGTCGGTGGGCGCCGGCGACATCGTCGCCGTCATGGGCCTGAAGCAGACCACCACCGGTGAGACGCTGAGCGACGACAAGAACCCGGTGATCCTGGAGTCCATGGACTTCCCGGCGCCGGTGATCGAGGTCGCGATCGAGCCCAAGTCCAAGGGTGACCAGGAGCGTCTGGGTGTAGCCATCCAGCGCCTCGCGGAGGAGGACCCCTCCTTCCAGGTTCACTCGGACGAGGAGACCGGCCAGACCATCATCGGTGGTATGGGCGAGCTTCACCTCGAAGTGCTTGTCGACCGCATGAAGCGCGAGTTCCGCGTGGAGGCGAATGTCGGTAAGCCGCAGGTCGCTTACCGTGAGACGATCCGCAAGACCGTCGAGCGTATCGACTACACGCACAAGAAGCAGACCGGTGGTACCGGCCAGTTCGCGAAGGTGCAGATCGCGTTGGAGCCCATCGAGGGCGGCGACGCGACCTACGAGTTCGTGAACAAGGTGACCGGTGGCCGTATCCCCCGTGAGTACATCCCCTCGGTGGACGCGGGCGCGCAGGAGGCCATGCAGTTCGGCATCCTGGCCGGCTACGAGATGGTGGGCGTGCGCGTCACCCTTCTCGACGGTGGCTACCACGAGGTCGACTCCTCGGAGCTCGCCTTCAAGATCGCCGGTTCGCAGGCGTTCAAGGATGGTGCCCGCAGGGCGTCGCCCGTACTCCTCGAGCCGATGATGTCCGTCGAGGTCACCACGCCCGAGGACTACATGGGCGATGTCATCGGCGACCTCAACTCACGCCGTGGCCAGATCCAGGCCATGGAGGAGCGCCACGGCGCTCGTCTCGTGAAGGGCCTCGTGCCTCTCTCGGAGATGTTCGGCTACGTCGGAGACCTCCGCAGCAAGACCTCGGGTCGCGCAAGCTACTCGATGCAGTTCGACTCCTACGCCGAGGTTCCCCGGAACGTCGCCGAGGAGATCATCGCGAAGGCCAAGGGCGAGTAGCTCGTCCCGAGCACGCTTTAGGCTTGTCACCGGCAAGCCCTGGGGCCGCCGGACACCGCGTGCGGGAAACCGCGCGAGGTGCCCGGTGCCCCGGGCCCCGGCATCCCAGCAAAGATCACCTGGCGCCGATGAGTAAGGCGTACAGAACCACTCCAGGAGGACCCCAGTGGCGAAGGCGAAGTTCGAGCGGACTAAGCCGCACGTCAACATCGGCACCATCGGTCACATCGACCACGGTAAGACGACCCTCACGGCCGCCATTACCAAGGTGCTGCATGACGCGTACCCGGACCTGAACGAGGCCTCGGCCTTCGACCAGATCGACAAGGCTCCCGAGGAGCGCCAGCGCGGTATCACCATCTCCATCGCGCACGTCGAGTACCAGACGGAGTCGCGTCACTACGCGCACGTCGACTGCCCCGGTCACGCGGACTACATCAAGAACATGATCACGGGTGCGGCGCAGATGGACGGCGCCATCCTCGTGGTCGCCGCGACCGACGGCCCGATGCCGCAGACCAAGGAGCACGTGCTCCTGGCCCGCCAGGTCGGCGTGCCGTACATCGTTGTCGCGCTGAACAAGGCCGACATGGTGGACGACGAGGAGATCCTCGAGCTCGTCGAGCTCGAGGTCCGTGAGCTCCTCTCCGAGTACGAGTTCCCGGGCGACGACCTGCCGGTCGTCAAGGTCTCGGCGCTCAAGGCGCTCGAAGGCGACAAGGAGTGGGGCCAGACCGTCCTCGACCTGATGAAGGCCGTCGACGAGTCGATCCCGCAGCCTGAGCGTGACGTCGAGAAGCCGTTCCTCATGCCTATCGAGGACGTCTTCACGATCACCGGCCGTGGCACGGTCGTCACCGGTCGTATCGAGCGTGGTGTGCTCAAGGTCAACGAGACCGTCGACATCGTCGGTATCAAGACCGAGAAGACCACCACCACGGTCACCGGCATCGAGATGTTCCGCAAGCTGCTCGACGAGGGCCAGGCCGGTGAGAACGTCGGTCTGCTCCTCCGTGGCATCAAGCGCGAGGATGTCGAGCGCGGCCAGGTCATCATCAAGCCCGGTTCGGTCACGCCGCACACCGAGTTCGAGGCCCAGTCCTACATCCTGTCGAAGGACGAGGGTGGTCGTCACACCCCCTTCTTCAACAACTACCGCCCGCAGTTCTACTTCCGTACGACTGACGTGACCGGCGTCGTTACCCTCCCCGAGGGCACCGAGATGGTCATGCCGGGCGACAACACCCTCATGACGGTCTCGCTGATTCAGCCGGTCGCCATGGAGGAGGGCCTGAAGTTCGCCATCCGCGAGGGTGGTCGTACGGTGGGCGCCGGCCAGGTCACCAAGATCAGCAAGTAATCGCCGATCTGCATGTGATCTGGTAGCTCCGCAACGAGCAACCGAGTCAACGCAGGGGCCCCGCACCAGCTTTCGGGCTGGGGCGGGGCTTCTGTGCGTTCTCCCCGCGCTCCGTCTGAGTACGGATACTCAGACGGCGTAAGTGCCACCACTGCGTGCTGAGAGTGAGGCAGGTCGTACCGTTTGTGATGCCCGGGGGCAGCGCGTCATACGTTCGCGATTCTCCGCTCAGGCGAACGATGAGGGGGCGCAGGTGAGTTGGGACGAGTGGGAGCAGATCAAGGCGGATGTGGCGGCTCGGGAATCCACGGGGATGCGGTTGAATCAGCATCCCGCCGGCCAGGACGGGTCTGGCAGCTCTCTGACGGACGGTCTGAGGTCCAGCAAGAAGGCGTGGCTCAAGGCCGGTGAGGGCGTCGGCTCCCTCCGTAAGGGTGTGAGTACGGCACTGACCCAGCTCGAGGAGGGCCAATCGGAGCTGGGAGCGCCGTCCGGCTGTCTGAGTGCCGAAGCGCAGCGGAGTGTGTTCTCCTCCTGGAAGCGCTATACCCGGGCCGTGAGCGGCCGCTGCGGCTCCCTTCAGGAAGTCCTGGAGAAGGTGGGCCATGAGCAGCTGAAGACCGACGAATCGGTCCGGGCCGAGGTCGAGAGTCTGAAGCTGTCCTACCAGGACACGGAAGCCGTGGGCGGCTCGGGCGCGGGGAAGGGCCGGTGACGCGGGCATGGACTACAGCACGCTGACGGCCCTCAAACCGTCCGCCTTCGAGGATGCCGCAGAGGGATACCGCAGTACGGCGAACATGGCGCAGGCGGCCAAGGATCACATCGAGAACGTGGTCGCCCCCGGGATGCGTGAGTCGTTGGAAGGCGTGGCGGTGGATGTGGCGCACAAGGAGCTTCGTGAGCTGGCGGCCAACTTCCAGTACACACAGACGGAGTGCGGCGTCATCAGTACCGCGCTCAACGCACTCGCGTACGATCTGGCAGCCGCAAAACGGAAGCTCGAAGCGGCCGTGGCGGACGCGCGTGCCGAGAACTTCACCGTCAATCCCGGTGGCTCGGTGACCTATCCGGCGGGACCGGACAAGGTCGACGGCAAGATTCCCCAGGGCGGTACGGCGAGCGGCGTGACGACTCCGTCGGCGCAAGACATCAATCGTCAGGCCGCCTTCTTCGACCCGAACCCCTACTTCGCCCGTGCGCCAGGCGATTGCCGACCGTATCGCCGTCGCCCTGGACGAGGCGACGGCTGCCGACGAGAAATGGGCGCCGAAGCTCCGGGCCCTGAAGGCTGATGACGACCTCACCGTCTCCGCGCGGGACTGGACGGATGTCACCTCGGACACTGCCGGCGTACGCAAGGCGGCCGAAGCGTTTCTCGACACCATCAAGGGCCCTCCGAAGGAATCGACCGGCGAGGCCAACGCGCAGTGGTGGAAGAGTCTTTCCCAGGAAGAGCGTGCCGATTACGTCTCCATGAACCCTGCGAGCGTCGGAGCTCTCAACGGTCTTCCCGCCGATGTGCGTGACGAGGCGAACCGCGTCGTGTTCGCGGAGCAGCGCGGCGCCACACAGCACCAGCTCGACACCTTGCTCAGGAACGAGCCGGCCCGCTTCCGGCCGCATGTCTCCGGTCGTGCGGGGGCGAGGGTCCAGACGGAGGAGTGGGAGAAGTGGAACAAGGAGAGGGAAATACTGCAAGGGCGTGTCGACGGGATGGACACCATTCAGGAACGATTCGACGCGACGGGTAAGGATGGCCTGCCGGAGGCTTACTTGCTCGGCTTCGACTCCGAGGGCAAGGGCGGCGACGGCAGGGTGATCCTGGCGAACGGAAATCCGGACACCGCCGATCACACCGCGATCTATGTGCCCGGCACGGGGACGAAACTGAGCGATATCGATGGCGACCTGGCCCGCTCGGAGGTGCTGTGGCGGCAGAGCGACGCTCTGGGCAACGGTGACAGCGTCTCCACCGTCACCTGGTTCGACTACGACGCCCCGCGCTCGGCGAAACCCGGTGAGAAGGGAGACATTCTGCCGGAAGCCATGTTCGACGAGCAGGCGGCCGAGGGGGGACCCATCCTCAGAGGCTTTCTCGACGGCAGCAGTGCCGCCCACATCGAGGCCAGCGGAAATCCCGGGCACACCACAGCCATTGGTCACAGCTACGGCAGCACCGTCATCGGAGACGCGGCCAAGTCCGGGGGCTGGCCGGAGGGGCCCCTGCCGGTCGACGACGTTCTCGTGGCGGGAAGCCCTGGCATGCAGGCGGACCGTGCGGCCGATCTCGGGATCAGGCAAGGGCACATGTGGGCGATGGCCGGTGACGGCAATGATGGGTTCGTACGGGAGGGTGGCAGATGGTTGGCCGGCCTCGGGGACAAGTGGACGATTCCGACCGACCCTGCTTTCGGTTCGAACGTTCTCCAGTCGGATTCCGCGGATCACAGCGGGTTCTGGAACGAGAACAGCCTGAGCCTGAGCCAGCAGGCGTTCGTGGTCACCGGCCAGTACGAAAGGACAGAAGTTGAATAGGCTGGGCGCCTCGATTGTCTTGGCGCTGGTAGTGGGTCTTTCCCTGGGAGGGTGTTCGCAAGTGAAAGAGGAGGGGAAGGACAAGGCACCGGCGCCGGTCCGTGATGAGCAGGTCGTGGAGAAAAGAGTCCTCGACGCGTCGAGTGAGATCCGGGACGCGATTGGGCTGGAGGGGAAGGCGCGACCTTGGAATGCCTTTCCTGTCAAGTGCTCGGGCTATCCGTCCGAGGAGAACGTGGTCAATATGAACCACACCTGGACGTTCTCCGGGGTATCCGACGAGAGTCTCGAAGAGGCCATGGGGAGACTTCGGAAGGCCCTGCCCGCCGAAGGCTGGAAGATCGTCAAGGACGGCCCCGACCGCAGCCAGTCCAAGGCGCCCCAGATCGTGGCGAACTCCGGTGATGGTCAGGTGAGTGCGGATATGCGGCTGTTCCTGGAGCCGCCTGGCGCCGAACGGAGTTCGTCGATCACGATCTTCGTCGTGTCCAAGTGTTTCCGCGACGGCGCGGATGGCGACGCTGCCGACGCCAGCTGAAATCGGGTGCGGCGGGTTCCGTCGCGCTTCTAGGGTTGACGGGCAGGTCGTCAGGGGGCAGTGGGGGAGTGTGGGGCATGCGTACGGCGTATCCGCGGACCGTGCATGTGCCCTGGTCGCCCGGCGTCTCCTCGGACGATGTGCGGGGCGGGGATCTGGACGGGCTGCGGGGGCGGGAAGTCGTCGTCACCGAGAAGATGGACGGCGAGAACACGACCCTGTACCGGGACGGGCTGCACGCCCGGTCGCTGGATTCCGGGCATCATCCGTCGCGGGCCTGGGTGAAGGCGCTCCAGGGGCGGATCGGGGCGTTGATCCCGGACGGGACGCGGGTGTGCGGGGAGAACCTGTACGCGCGGCACTCGATCGCGTACGAGGACCTGGAGAGCTGGTTCTACGGCTTCTCCGTCTGGGACGGCGAGTGGTGCCTCGAGTGGGACGAGACCGTGCGGGTGCTCCGGCGGCTGGGGATTCCGGTGCCCGTCGTGTTGTGGCGGGGTGCTTTCGACGAACGGGCCCTGCGGGGGCTGAAGTTGGACCCCGCGCGGCAGGAGGGGTACGTCGTACGGACCGTCGAGGGCTTCGTACGCGAGGACTTCGGGCGGCGGCTCGCCAAGTGGGTCCGGCCGCGGCACGTCCAGACCGACACGCACTGGATGCACGCCGCCGTCGTGGAGAACGGGCTCGGGGCGGGTGCCGCGTTGTGGGACGTGCGGTCGGGGGGACCGGTGGACGCGGCGGCCGTGGCACGCGCCGTTGGGGTCGCGGGGAACGAGGGGGCCGTCGGCGAGGTCGTCGGGCGGCTCGACGCCGGCGGGCGGCACGGGGACGACCGGCTGGGCGGGGTCCTCGCGGCGCTGTTCCACGACGTGCCGCGCGGGCGGCTCGCGGGCGCGCTCGCCGGGCCGCTCGGGATGGCGCAGGCGCGCCGGGTCGCCGACCTGGTGGGTCTGCACGGGGCGTTGCACCGGCCCTTTCCCGACGACGAACGCCGCAGCGGGCTCGCGCGGATGGCCCTCGCCGCCGACCTCAGGGTGCTGCACGCCGTCGCCGGCGCCCTCGCCGCGGACGCCGGGGCGCGGGAGCAGGTCGACTGGTCCGCGCTGCACGCCGAGGACGCGGGCCTGCTGGACGGCGGGCCGCCGGCGGCGCTGCGTACGGGGCTGCGCGCCGCCCTCGACGGGCTTGGGGCGGACGCCGTCGCGCGCTGCTGGGCGCAGGCCCGTGACGCCTGGGCCGACGGGCGTCTGACGACCGTCGAGGAGGCGGTGGCCGCGACGTGGCGGTGGCGCGCCGGGAACTTCCCGTCGCTGATTCACCTCGTCGGCGCTTCGGGGAGCGGGAAGAGCACCTTCGTAGGAGGGCTGACCGGGGTCGGGACGCGGGTCTCGCTCGACGAGTTGCGGGAGTCCCGTGGCTCCCGCGCCGACCAGCGCGCCAACGGGGACGTCCTGCGCGACGGCCTCGACCGGCTCGACCGGGCTCTCGCCGCCGGCGGGACGGTCGTGTGGGACGCCACCTCACTCAACCGCCAACAGCGGTCGCTCGTAGGGGCGGTAGCGCACCGGCGGGACGCGTTCGTCACGCACGCCGTGCTGCTCGTGGACGAGGCGGAGCTGGTGCGCCGTAACGGCGTCCGGCAGCACCCGGTGCCGCCCGACGTACTCACGGGGCAGCTGCACCGCTTCGTACCGCCGTATCCGGGGGACGCGCACCGTACGTGGTACGTGGGGGCGAGCGGCGCCATCGAGGACACGGACGGCATCGAGAGCGGGGGAACGTGATGCGGACCAGCGATCAGCTCTACCACCAGGTCCGTTGGGACCCGCGCTTCGACCCGGCGCGCTTCGTGCTCGGCGTCAGCCGGCGCGGCACGAGTCCCGGGCGGATCCCGCTGCCCGCGTTCGTGCCCGGCGGCGACATCCCGTGGCACCGCGTGCTGTTCGTGGAGGCTGACGGTGAGGTGGTCTGGGACCGGGCCACGGGCGTCGACCGCATCGACGCGACGGACGCGGGGCGGGTGCGCCAACCACGGTTGCTGCGGGCGCCGTTCTTCACCGCGGGTACTCCTCACGCGTACGGCTCCGAAGGCTGGCGCCCGGCGCGGGGCGGGCCGTCGCCTTCACCCGTCGGCTCGCCGCGCGTCTTGACCTGGAACACCCTCTGGGACCGCTACGACAGCGACCGCGTCCGCACCGCCGAGCGGCGCCCCATGCTGCTCGCCGCCCTCGCCGAGTCCGACGCCGACGTCATCGCCCTCCAGGAGGTCGAACTCGACCTGCTCGCGATGCTGCTGAACGCCCCCTGGGTACGGGCGAGTTACACCGTCAGCAGTGACCCGCGCGGGCGCGAGGTGGACGACAACGGACTGCTGCTCCTCAGCCGGCTTCCCGTCCGCGAGTCGGGCCACCATGTCCTCGGCTCGCACAAGGCCGTCACCGCGTTCACCGTGGAGACCGCCGCCGGTCCGCTCGTCGTGGCCGCCACGCACCTGAGCAGCGACCACTCCAAGGACGGCGCGTACCGGCGCCGTGACGAACTGGCCGCCCTCGCCGAGGGGTTGGGCGGGATCGACGCCGACGTGATCCTGCTGGGCGACTTCAACGACGGCTCCGGTGGCGACGAAGGACCGGCCGCCGCGCTCGGGCTCCGGGACGCCTGGAGCGAGGTGTACGGCTCCGAGGACAGCACGCCCACCTTCGATCCGGTCACCAATCCGCTGGCGGCGGTGGCCTCGCTGTCGGGCCGCGCCGCGCGGCTGGACCGGGTGCTGGTGCGGGGGAGCGGGGTGGTGACCGGGGCGGTGCTGCGCGGGGACACGCCGGACGGGAGCGGGCTGTACATCTCCGACCACTACGGGGTGGAGGCGGAGATCGCTCTCGATGGGGCGGAGGCTCCCGCGGACGGTCCTGCGGACGTGCTGGAGGTGGAGGCCACGGCACGTACGGCTGTCGCCTGGCTACCGCCCCCTGAGCTGTGGGCTCCGCTCCAGGCCGTACGGCGCGAGCACGACCCGCAGGTCGACCGCTGGCCGCCGCATGTGAACCTGCTCTTCGGCTTCGTCCCGGAGTCCGACTTCGACCGCGCGGCCCCGCTGCTCGCCGCTGCCGCAGCCGAGACCGCGCCCTTCACGGCGCGGCTGGCCGGCGTGCACACCTTCGGGCACCGCGAGGACGCCACGCTCTGGCTCGACCCGGCGGCGGACGGCGACGCGGAGTGGGCGGGGCTTCGGCGGGCGCTGGAGAGGCGCTTCCCGCGCTGCGGTGGGCGGCGGGCCGAAGGCTTCACACCGCATCTGACGCTGGGGCGGAGCCGGGACCCGCAGCGGATCGCGGCCGGGATCGAGGCGCGGCTCGGCGAAGCGTCCCCTGCTGTGGGGGAGTTGGCACTGCTGTCGCGCAGGGGTGACGAGCCGATGCGGGTACGGGCGACGGTCGCGCTCGGTACGGGCGAGGTCACCTGGCTGCCGGAGGAGACGGCGGCGGGCCCGTCCGATGCCGAGGCTGACGACGCGGGCGACACCGCGCGACTTCTCGCCCGTACCTTCGCCGAAGGCGCCGTACACGTCGCGGGCTCCCGCCGCATGGGCTGCGCGTCCGCCGGGGCGGACCTGGACCTGGTGGCGGCGCTGCCGGGCGAGACGGTGGACATGGGCGAGCTACGGCGCCGGGTGGGCGCCGCGCTGCCCGTGTCCCGCATGCGGGAGGTGGTCGGCGCACGCGTACCCGGACTCCGGTTCACGGTGGGCGAGTTGGGCGTGGACCTGGCCGTGGTCGCGACCGGTTCGATGTCGCCGACGCAGGCCGTGGACCGTCGCGGGGAGCTGGGCGAGGCGGCTGCCGTCGCGCTGAGCGCGGTGAGCGACGCGGCGGCGATACGGGACACGGTCGGCGACCGCCACGACGCCTTCGCGGCGCTGGCGAGGGACGTGAAGACCTGGGCGGCGGCGCGGGGCCTGGACTCGGCACCGTTCGGCGGGCTGCCCGGCCTGGCCTGGGCGGTCCTGGCGGCGCGCACGGTCGCGGAGGCCGGCGCGCTGGGACGCGAGGAGCTGCTGCGGCACTTCTTCGGCACGTGGGCGGCGTGGGACTGGCGCGTCCCGGTCGGCGGTGCGGGGGACGCCGCTCCTGCCGCCACCCCCGCCCCCGTCACCGTACTGACCCCGACGGCCCCGGTCCGCAGCTGCACGGACCAGGTCGGCCCCGGCCAACGCGACCTGCTGGTGCAGGAGTTGTACCGGGCCTGGGAAGAGTCCCCGCCCCCGTCCATGCACCGCCGCCACGCCGCCTGGGCGGTGGCAACGGTCCACACGCGCCGCCCCGACACCCTGGGCCGCTTC
>NZ_MDCR01000096.1 GCF_001723055.1 Streptomyces niveus | reverse complement strand
CCACCCCCCTTGGAGGAGACACATGACCAGCACCGTCGAATCGGTCGGCGAAACCCCGGCCCACGTCCCGGACTTCCCGATGGACCGGGCGGCCGGCTGCCCGTTCGACCCGCCCCCCGTCGCGCTCGCCCGGGGCAAGGAGACCCCGCTCAGCAAGGTCCGCCTGTGGGACGGCAGCACGCCCTGGCTGGTGACCGGATACGCCGAAGGGCGCGCCCTGCTCGCCGACCCCCGGGTCAGCGCCGACATCACCCGGCCCGGCTACCCGCTCCAGGCACCGGTGCTCGAAGGCGGCCCGTCGGCCAGCTTCATCCTGATGGACGACCCCGAGCACGCCCGGCTGCGGCGCATGGTGACGGCGCCCTTCGCCATCAAGCGCGTGGCGGCGCTGCGACCGGCCATCCAGCGGATCGTCGACGACCTCGTGGACGACATGCTCGCCGGTCCGAAACCGGTCGACCTGGTGGAGGCGTTCGCCCTGCCGATGCCCTCCCTGGTGATCTGCCAACTGCTCGGCGTCGCCTACAGCGACCACGACTTCTTCCAGGCCAACAGCAAGATCCTCATCAAGCGGACCAACGACCCGCAGGAGCGGTCCGACGCCTTCCAGCGGCTGACCGGCTATCTGGACGACCTGATGGGCCAGAAGCTCGCCGCCCCGGCCGACGACTTGCTGTCCGGGCTGGGCGAACGCGTCAAGGCGGGGGAGCTGACCCGGAGCGAGGCGGCCCAGATGGGTGTCCTGCTGCTGATCGCCGGACACGAGACCACGGCGAACATGATCGCCCTCGGTACGCTCGCACTGCTCGAACACCCCGACCAACTGGCGCTCCTGCGCGACTCCGACGATCCGAAACTGGTCACATCGGCCGTCGAGGAGCTGCTGCGCTACCTCACCATCGTCCACAACGGACGCCGCCGCGTCGCGCTCGAGGACATGGACGTCGCCGGCGTACGCGTCCGCGCCGGTGACGGGCTGGTCATCGCCACCGACGTCGGCAACCGCGACCCCGGCGCCTTCCCGGAACCCGACCGCCTCGACATCGAGCGCGACGCCCGGCATCACGTCGCCTTCGGCTTCGGCGTCCACCAGTGCCTCGGCCAGCCGCTCGCCAGGCTGGAACTCCAGGTCGTCTACAGCACGCTCTACAAGCGCGTCCCCACGCTGCGGCTGGCGACCGACATCGAGCGGATCCCGTTCAAGCACGACGGCGGTGTGTACGGGGCGTACGAGCTGCCCGTCACCTGGTGACCGGACGGCGCCCCACCGAACCGACCGACCCCTCACCGAAGGAGCCCTCATGAAGATCACCCTCGACCAGGACAAGTGCGTCGCGTCCGGACAGTGCGTCGTCGCCGCGGCGGAGGTGTTCGACCAGCGCGACGAGGACGGGATCGCCGTACTCCTCGACGCCGAACCTCCGGCCGATCAGGCCGCCGACTCCCGCCACGCCGCCTCCGTCTGTCCCGCACTGGCCATCCACATCGAGGAATGACACCCCGCCGGTCCGGCCTCAGGCCATTCACTCGAATGGCCCAGTCCGGGTGGTCGTGGCAGCACGAACGGCGGATTGTCGGCCCCATGCCGGAGTGGTCCGGAGAGCGGGCCACGCACTCGGCCGAGGAGGCTCTCATGGCACAGACCGCGACCCCTCATGGGGCGCATCACACACCCCGCAGAAAGGGCCGGGGCGAGACCGCCTGGGCGTCGGGCGGGGCGATGTTCGCCGGGGTCCTGCTGTTCGTGGACGGCGTCCTCGCCGTGCTGAACGGCGTCGTCGCCCTGGCGCGGGACAGCGTGTTCACGCTCAGCGGCAGCTACACCTACCAGTTCACCCTGACCTCGTGGGGCTGGATCCATCTGGTGGTGGGCGCGGTGCTGATCCTCACCGGGCTGGGCATCATCAGGGGCGTGCCGTTCGCGCGGGCGCTGGGCGTGGGCGTCGCCGCGATCAGCGTGGTCGCGAACTTCATGTGGCTGCCGTACCAGCCCGTCTGGGCGGTGATCACCATCGCGATCGGCGTTTTCGTCATCTGGTCCCTGCTGACCGACCGCCCCCGGCCGGCCCGGTAACCGACGTACGGCGAGCGGCCGGGACTCCTCCCGGCCGCCCCGCCGTCACGCGGTCCCGCCGCGCCCGGCCGGTCAGGGGCGCGCGCGGCGGCCCTCGGCGGCCCGCTCCGCGTTCTTCTCCTTGATACGTGCCGCTTCCTTCCGCACCTCGGCCTGCGTGGCGCGCTCGCGCCGCAGCCACGCCGGAAGCTCCTCCTTGAGCGCGTCGATCTGCTCCGTCGTCAGAGCTTCCGTGACGCCGCCGCGCGCGAGACCCGCGATGGAGACGCCCAGCTTGGCGGCGACCACCGGGCGGGGATGCGGGCCGTCGCGCCGCAGTTCCAGCAGCCACTCCGGAGGATCGGCCTGGAGCGCGTTCAGCTCGCTGCGCGAGACGACACCCTCCTGGAACTCGGCGGGGGTGGCTTCGAGGTACACACCCAGTTTCTTCGCCGCCGTGGCGGGTTTCATCGTCTGGGTGGTCTGGTGCGACGTCATGGTGCCCAGACTATCGAGCGCGTACGGGACCTCTGACCACCGACCGGTAGCCTGACCGGCGTGACAGGCCCGGAGGTACCCCCGACATCCCCCACGTTCCGGCTCGCGTACGTGCCGGGCGTGATCCCCGCCAAGTGGGTGCGGATCTGGCACGAGCGGCTGCCCGACATCCCGCTGACCCTGACCGGGGTGGCCGCCGCCGACGCGGCCGGCACGCTGCGCGCCGGGGACGCCGACGCGGCGTTCGTACGGCTGCCGATCGACCGGACGGACCTCAGCGCGATCCCGCTGTACACCGAGACGACGGTGGTCCTCGTCCCCAAGGACCATCTGGTGGCGGCGGTCGAGGAGGTGTCGGCCGCCGATCTGGCCGACGACATCGTGCTCCACCCGCTCGACGACACCCTCGGCTGGGACGGGCCGCTGCCCGGCAGGCCCGCGAAGGAGCGGCCGGCCACGACGGCCGACGCCGTCGAGCTGGTGGCCGCGGGAGTGGGTCTCCTCGTCGTACCGCAATCGCTCGCCCGGCTGCACCACCGCAAGGACCTCACCTACCGGCCGGTCTCCAACGTCCCCGAGTCGCGCGTCGCGCTGTCCTGGCCGGAGGAGTCGACCACCGATCTGGTCGAGGAGTTCATCGGGATCGTCCGGGGGCGCACGGTCAACAGCTCACGGGGCCGCCGCACCGCTCCGGCGCAGGAGAAGCCGGCGCCGAAGGCCAGGTCCAGGGCGACACCGCAGCGCGCCGCCGGCAAGTCGACGGCCAACAAGGCGGGCGGCAAGGCCGGGGGCAAGGCGGGCAAGAATCCGCGCGGTGGTTCCGGCGGCGGCGCGAAGAGCGGCAGACGCGGCAAGCCGGGTCGCCGTTCCTGACCGCGGCACGGCGGTGCGCGTACGTCAGTGACCGTCTTCGACGAGCCTGGCGAGATTGTCCAGGGACATCCGCGTGCCCAGTTCGTTGTCGGCCGCCGGCACCGCGTCCGGGACCCCGTCGTGCACCATCACGATCTCCGTACCGCCGTCGACGTCGGAGAGCGTCGTCGTCATGGTCATCACTCCCCGCATCGCGGGGTCGGCGGTCTCGAACTCGATGACTTCCACGACCTGTTCGTCCGGCACGAGCCGTTCGAAGTGGCCGTGGTACGTGTCGGTCCGCTCGCCGGACTTCCCGGTGTCCGTCGGCTCCCGGTAGATCAGCGAGACACGGAACCGGCCGCCCGGACGGCCGTCGAACTCGTGCACCTCGGCGCTCATCCCCTCGGGCGCCCGCCACGTCGCGACGGAGTCCGCGTCCAGCAGCGCGCGGTAGACGGCGGCCCGCGGGGCACGGACACGCCGGGAGATCCGGGTCGAGTACATACGCCAGAACCTACCGCCCGCTCACGGCCGTCGCAGATGCCGTGGGTCGGTCGACCGGCCGTCCCAGGACAGGGTGTCGCTCCGGTGCAGCTCGGCCAGGAGCCAGCTCAGCGAGACCGCCGCCACCAGGAAGTACGCGAACCGGTTGCTGACACCGTCCCAGAGCGCGTGCAGGGCGACCGCGAACACGAAGGTGACGAGGAGCCGCGCGGTGGCCGCGAGGGTCCACCGCGCCGCCACCGCCGCCCACAGCGCTCCGCAGATCAGCCCCGTCCACGCCATGTGCGCGGCGGGCGAGCTGAGCCCGCGCAGCAAAAGCGTCTCCTCGACGTCGCCGATGTTCCCCTGGGACGCCAGCAGCGCCGTGAACGCGTACCCCATCGTTTCCAGTACGGCGAACCCCATCCCCGCCGCGACCCCGATCAGCAGCCCGTCCGCGACCCGTACGGTGCCGCGCTGCCACTGCCACACCAGGATCAGCACCGGGACGATGAGCTTGCACGACTCCTCGATCAGGCCGATGCCGATCAGGGACGACGTGCCGAGGCCGCGCAGGGTGTCGAACTCCAGCCGCCCGGCGGTCACGATCCCGACCACTCCGCCGAACAGCGCCGCGATCCCCAGCACGAACGGCCCGACCCGCCACACGCCCGTGTGCCCCGCCACGAAGGTGAGGAACGAGAGCGGGACCACGAGCGCGCCCAACAGGATCAGGGACGGTACGTAGTTGACGTTGCCGGTGTCGATCAGCGTGCCCTGCACCAGGAAGTAAAGCCCGAGCCCGACTGCCAGCACCGGCAGCCATGCCCACTTGCGCAGGGTCGTCGGCATCGCTCAGCACCTCGGGTTCACGTCGACGGTGGTCGGGCCAACGCAGCGTAAGCCGGACCGGGCCGCGCCGGGGTGCAGCGACCCGCGCGTTACGGGATCCGCGCCACGCCCGCGTAGATGCCGCTCATCTCGTCCGTCGGCGCGTCGGTGTCCTTGAACCACGCGGGCGCCGTCACCAGGCCGGGCTCGACCATGTCCAGTCCGTCGAAGAACCGTCCGACCCCGGAGCGGGTACGGAATCCCAGCCTGATGCCGCCCTTCGCGTACTCCGCGACGACCTTGTCCGACAGCTCGGGAACCAGGTCGGACGCGGCGTGCGACAGCACCAGATAGCTGCCCGACGGCAGTACGTCCACCAGGCTGGAGACGATGTCGTACGGGCCCTGGTCGTCGGGGACGAAGTGCATGAGCGCGATGAGGGACAGCGCGATCGGCCGGTCGAAGTCCAGGGTGGCGCGCGCGTACCGCAGTATGTCCTGCGGCTTGCGCACATCGGCCTCGATGTACGCGGTGGAGCCCTCGGGCGTGCTGACGAGCAGCGCCTCGGCGTGCCGCAGCACGATGGGATCGTTGTCCGCGTACACGACCCGCGCCGTCGGCAGGCTCCGCTGCACTATCTGGTGCAGATTCGGCTCGGTCGGGATGCCCGTGCCGATGTCCAGGAACTGGTGCACGCCGTTCCCGGCCAGCCAGGCGGCGGCGCGGTGCATGAACGCCCGGTTCTGGCGGGCGCCGTCCCTCGACTCCGCCGGCAGCCTCTCGCCCACCTGACGGTCGACCTCGTAGTTGTCCTTGCCGCCGAGCAGCCAGTCGTAGACCCGTGCCGGGTGCGGCTTGCTGGTGTCGACCTGAGCTTTGGGCGTCCCTGCCGTCATACGAAACTCCGATGGGTGCGTGGCGGTGCGACGGGAGGCGGCACGACGTGTCCGGGCGCCGTCACGGGGTACCCCGGGCGTCACCAGCCGTCCGGAGAAGTCTCGCACAGGGAAGGTGAGTTGATCAGTTCGAGGGGGGCGAAGAACCCGGGTCCGGCCGGCTCAGGCCATCGGCAGACCCAGGCCGTAGAACGTGACCCGGTACGCGCCCATGTCCCCCGCCTCGGGTTCGATGAGCAGGTCCTCGGGGGACACCACCCCCATCGCGCGGGCCGTCGCCACGATCGTCTCGGCCAGCGCCTGGCCGTCCGGTTCGCCGGGACCGCCCGCGTCGATACGCAGCCGGGGATCGTCGGCGTTGGGCCACGACCGGCCGGATATCGGGTGCTCGGCCGCCGTGCCCCAGCCCAGCGATCCCGGGTCGAGGGACTCGTCCGCGAAGGAGGCGAGCATCAGCCGGTCGCCGCAGTCGATGTCGACGATGATCGGTGCCCCCTTCCCCTCGACCCGGCCGTAGATCGCCAACGACATCGGCGTCCGCAGCGCGGTCGTCTCGGCGGGCAGGGTCGTCAGGAAGTCGGCCAGGGCCCTGGTCAGCGTCTCCCAGCTGCGGGCCTGCCAGCCGCCGGGGAAGGTCAGGCCGCCGTTGGACGCGTCCTGCCGGAAGCCGAAGAAGCCGGTGATCGCGTGCTCCTGGTCGTATCCCAGGCGTACGAACCAGTTCTCGGCCGGTTCGGTGGGCAGAAGCACCAGCTCGGGCCCGGTCGGCCCCGCTCGCAGTTCGAGCGTGTTGGGCTCGCCCCGCCAGCGCAGATACGGGGAGCCCCAGCTCTCCACGTCGCGGTAGAACGGGGCCAGCCTGCCGGTCACGCCCATGATCGACGCTTCGCCGAGCGTCGCGGTCAGCTCGTCCTTGACCACTCGGAAGGCCTCCGCCTGGGAGGCCGGGTCCGGCGCGGTGTGCCGTACGGGGACGGCGAGTTCGACGTACGCCGCCCCGTTCACGTACCGCTCCGAGTACTTCCCGACGGGCGCCAGCCGCGCGTCGCCGGTGGAGCGGCCGGTGACCACGGTGGGGCTGTCGGTCCAGCCCCAGCCGAGCCGCACGACCAGGGCCCGTGCCGCGTCCGACGTCCAGCCGCCGGGGTCCGCCGCGCGGAGCCGGACCGCCAGGGCCGCTGTCGTCTCGTCCGTGGCGCTCTGTCGCGGTGCGCTGCCCCGTTGTTCGGTCATGGGACCGATCTTGCCGTACGGGCCGACCCGACTTCGCTCAGGGTTGCGGAGTTGAAACAACTGTTACGGGCCAGGTGTCAGTTCATGTGGTCCGGGTGGGGACCGGTGCGCTCGTCGCGGTTCAGGGCAGAGATCTCCGCGATGTCGGCCTCGCTCAGTTCGAAGTCGAACAGGGCGAAGTTCTCCTCGACGCGCGCGCGGGTCACCGACTTCGGGAACACGATGTCGCCGCGCTGGATGGCCCAGCGGAGGGTCACCTGGGCGGGCGTCCGGCCGTGGGCGGCGGCGATGCCGACGACGACCGGATCGTTCAGCACCTTGCCCTTGGCGATGGGGGACCATGCCTCGGTGGCGATGTCGTGCTCCGCGTCGAAGGCCCTGACCTCGTCCTGGGTCAGATACGGGTGCGCCTCGATCTGGTTGACGGCGGGCACGATCACCGAGTTCTCCATCAGGCGCCGCAGGTGGTTCGGCTGGAAGTTGGAGACGCCGATGGCCCTGACCCGGCCCGAGCGGTAGATCTCCTCCAGCGCCTGCCAGGTCTCCACGAACTTTCCGGTGGCGGGCAGCGGCCAGTGGATCAGGAAGAGGTCGAGGTGGGCCAGTCCGAGGTCCGCGAGGCTCTGGTCGAACGCGGCGTGCGCGGCGGCGGGCTCGTGGAAGGGGTTGTTCAGCTTGCTGGTCACGAAGATGTCGTCCCGGTCGAGCCCGGAGTCGCGGACCGCCTGCCCGACCTCCTTCTCGTTGCCGTACATCTGCGCGGTGTCGATGTGCCGGTAGCCGACCTCCAGCGCGGTCAGCGTCGCCGCGCGGGTGTCGGCCGGCGGGATCTGGAAGGTGCCGAAGCCGAGCTGGGGGATGCGCACCCCGTTGTTGAGCGTGATGTCGGGTACCGCGTTCATGAGGGCTCCTTGAGGTGCTGCTTCGACAGGGCTGCTTCGACAGTGCTGCGGGGACGGTCGGGGACAGTACTCAGGGCCGTTTTCCCGATCGTATTGCCGGTAAAACAGCGGAATGCGACAAATGCCCCAGTGGCTTCCTCGTGCCGAGCGTGTCCGACGGTGCGTCAGACCGCTGGTTACGGGGAGGGGTTTTTCTCCTTACCGAGGGGTTACGGAGGCAACCTTCTCGATGCGGGGTCCGTCATGCACGGCATGAAGATCTCATTTCTTATACACAACGCGTATGGGATAGGAGGGACAATCACCACCACGTTCAACCTGGCCCGCGCGCTGGCCGACCGGCACGATGTGGAGATCATCTCCGCTCTCCGGCACCGGGAGCGGCCGAACCTCAACCTCGACCCCCGCGTCCGGCTGCGGCCCCTGGTGGATCTGAGGCACGAGAAGGACGATCCGCGCCATCTGGCACCGGCCAAAGTCTTCCCCTCGGCCGAGTACCGCTACCGGCAGTACAGCGCGCTGACCGACGAGCGCATCGGCGGGGCGCTGGCGACGCTCGACGCCGACGTCGTCGTGGGCACCCGGCCCGGCCTCAACGTCCACCTCGCCCTCCAGGCCCCCGCCGACACGGTGCGCGTCGGCCAGGAGCACCTCACCCTGAACAACCACCCGCCGCGCCTGCGCAACGCGCTGCGCCGGGTCTATCCGCGCCTGGACGCGATCACCCCCGTCACGGAGGCCGACGCCGCCTCCTACCGGCGCAAGATGCGGCTGCCGGGCGTGCGGGTGCAGGCGCTCCCCAACAGCGTCCCGGCCCCCACCCTCCCGCCGGCCGACGGCGCCGAGCGCGTCGTGATCGCCGCCGGACGGCTGGTGCCGGTGAAACGCTTCGACCTGCTGATCGAGGCCTTCGCCGCGGTCGCCGCCGAGCGGCCCGACTGGCAGCTGCGCATCTACGGCAAGGGCGAGGAACACGAGCGGCTGCGCGCGCTCATCGACCGGCTCGGCCTGTACAACAACGTCTTCCTGATGGGCGCCGCGATCCCGATGGAGGCCGAGTGGGTCAAGGCCTCCATCGGCGCCGCGACCTCGAACTTCGAGCCGTTCGGCATGACCATCGTCGAGGCGATGCGCTGCGGACTGCCTGTCGTCAGCACCGACTGCGAGTACGGCCCCGGCGAGATCATCGCCCCCGGCGAGGACGGCCGGCTGGTCCCCGTCGGCGACCGGGACGCCCTGGCCGGCGCCCTGCTGGACCTCGTACGCGACGACGAACTGCGCCGCCGGATGGGCCGCAGCGCGCTGGAGAACTCCCGGCGCTTCGCCCCCGCCCCCGTGGTGGCCCAGGCCGAGCGGCTCTTCGAGGAACTGCTGGCGGCCCGAAGAGACGGCCGGCCGGCCGCACACGCCACCGACCACGCCCTGGTGAGCGGCGGACACGCCGCCAAGGACACCGCGCTCGTCGCGGCCAGCAGCGTCCTGAGGACCGTACGGAAGGCACGAGGATGAGCGTCGACGACAACGCACACGCACCGGTGGGACACGCACCGGTGGTCAAGCCCCGCGCGGACGCGACCGTGGAGGAGGACGGGCGTTTCGTCCTGCGCGTACGACTGCCCCTGCCCGACTCCGCGCGCCCCCGGCTGCTGCTCCAACTGCGCCCGAAGAAGGGGCAGTCGGAGGAGACCGGCCGCGTCGTCGCGCTGGAGTCCGCCGGACCGGACGAGTGGCGGGCCGTCCTGGAGACGGCGCCCGCCCTCGCCGAGGGCCGCTGGGACGCGTATGTCCTGGGGGCGCCGGGCGAGGAGCGCACCCCGCTGCTGCCCGGCCTGCGCGACCTGCGCACGCTGGTGTCGGGCGGCGGCGACGGCCGGTCGGCGCCCCTGGCGGTCCGGATCCCCTACGCGACGAAGGACGGCCGGCTCGCCGTACGTACCTGGCTGCGGGCCTCGCACGCGGAGGCCGGCCGGATCGTCTTCTCGGGCCGCTCGATGACCGTACGCGCGCGGCTGTTCGGCCCCCGGCTGGGCGAGGGCGCGGCGGCGCTCCTGTACCGGCGGGGGCGGGAGACCGCCGTACAGACGCCGCTGCGGGCCGAGGGGGACCAGGCATTCACCTTCACCGTCGACTACCCGGACCTCCTCGCGGAGCCCGGCCCGAACGGGGCGGGGGCGGCGGCGATCTGGGACGTGTACGTCCGGCCGGCCGCGGGTGCGCCCCGGATCCGGGTGGCCCGGCTGCTGGACGACGTCGCCGACCGCAAGGCGGTCTTCGTCTACCCGGCCGCCACCCTCGGCGGGGTGACGGCGCGTCCGTACTACACGGTCGACAACGACCTGTCCGTGGAGGTCGCCCCTACGGCCACCCGCTGAACTCCGGTGCGCCGCAAGGGAGTCGACACCCGGTCAGTGCCCCGTCAGCCCGCTGCCCGCAGCACCGACGACACCAGGGCCTTCGCCTCTTCCTGCACCTCGCCCAGGTGCTCCGGGCCCCGGAAGCTCTCCGCGTACACCTTGTACACGTCCTCGGTGCCCGACGGCCGCGCCGCGAACCAGGCGCTGTCGGTGCACACCTTCAGCCCGCCGATCGCCGCGCCGTTGCCGGGCGCCTCGGTGAGGACCTTGGTGATCGGCTCGCCCGCCAGGGAGCCGGCGGTGACCTGGTCGGCGGAGAGCTTCGCGAGGACGGCCTTCTCCTGCCGGGTCGCGGGGGCGTCCACGCGGGCGTACGCCGGATCGCCGAACCGGTCGGTGAGCGCGGCGTAGTGCTGGGACGGGGTGGAGCCGGTGACGGCGGTGATCTCGGAGGCCAGCAGGGCGAGCAGGATGCCGTCCTTGTCGGTGGTCCACACCCGTCCGTCACGGCGCAGGAAGGACGCCCCGGCGCTCTCCTCGCCGCCGAAGCCCAGACCGCCGTCGTACAGACCGTCCACGAACCACTTGAATCCCACCGGTACTTCCACGAGCGTGCGCCCGAGGTCGGCGGCGACCCGGTCGATCATCGAGGAGGACACCAGCGTCTTGCCGATCCCGGTACCGGCCGGCCAGCCGTCGCGGTGCGCGTAGAGGTACTGGATGGCCACGGCCAGATAGTGGTTGGGGTTCATCAGACCGCCGTCCGGCGTGACGATGCCGTGCCGGTCGGCGTCGGCGTCGTTGCCGGTCGCGATGGTGTACGTGTCGCGCTGCGCGATCAGCGACGCCATCGCGTACGGCGACGAGCAGTCCATCCGGATCTTGCCGTCCCAGTCCAGCGTCATGAACCGCCAGGTCGGGTCGGCGAGCGGGTTCACGACCGTCAGGTCCAGCCGGTGCCGCTCCGCGATCCGGCCCCAGTAGCCGACCGACGCCCCGCCGAGGGGGTCCGCGCCGATCCGGATCCCGGCGTCACGGACCGCGTCCAGATTCAGGACGGACGGCAGGTCGTCCACGTACCGGCCCAGGAAGTCGTGCCGACCCGTGGTGTCGGCGGCCAGCGCCCGCGCGTACGGCACCCGGCGGACCTCCTTGGAGCCCGCCTCGATCAGCGCGTTGGCGCGGTCCTGGATCCAGGAGGTGGCGTCCGAACCGGCCGGGCCGCCGTTGGGCGGGTTGTACTTGAAGCCCCCGTCGGCCGGCGGGTTGTGCGACGGCGTGACCACGATGCCGTCGGCGAGACCGGTGGTGCGGCCCTCGTTGTGGGTGAGGATCGCGTGCGAGACGGCCGGGGTGGGGGTGTAGCCGTCGTCCGCGTCGATCAGGACGGTGGCGCCGTTGGCGGCCAGCACCTCCAGCGCGGTCACCCGGGCCGGCTCGGACAGGGCGTGCGTGTCGGCGCCCAGGAACACCGGCCCGTCGGTGCCCTGTCGGGTCCGGTAGTCGCAGATGGCCTGCGTGGTGGCGGCGATGTGGTCCTCGTTGAACGCCGCCACGAGCGCGGAGCCTCGGTGCCCCGACGTACCGAAGGTGACGCGCTGGGCGGGCTCGGCGGGATCCGGGCGCAGCGCGTAATAGGCCGTCACCAGCCGTGCCACGTCGACCAGATCTCCGGGCTGCGCGGGCTGCCCCGCCCTGTCGTGCACCATCGGCGGACTCCAATCGTGTCGGGCGGGCGACGCCGGTTCGAAGACGGGCCCTACGTAACCCTATGAGGTGGGGCCGCGCCAGTGGGCGCCGAAGTGCCCTCCGCCGTGCCCGCCCGTGGCCAGTGCTCCAACAGGACATGGAGCGCTTCGACGGTCCGCTCCCAGGACGCCCGGACGTCGCGTTCGGCCGCGAATCCGCCGTTGGCCTCCAGCGTGCAGAAACCGTGGAAGGTGCTGCGCAGCAGCCGTACGGCGTCGGTCAGGTCCGGCTCGGTGAGGCCGTACGCCCGGAGCATCCCGTACGTCATCTCGATGGTGCGCAGATACGACGGGGGAGCGGACGTGATCGCCGGGTCGATCCGGGCCTGCGTGGCGGCGTACAGACCGGGGCGCTCCAGCGCGAACGTCCGGTACGCGTCGGCGAACGCGACGAGCGCGTCGCGGCCGGCCCGGCCCGCCACCGCTGCGGCGACCCGCCCGGCGAACTCGTCCACCGCCAGCAGGGCGATCCGGGTCCGCAGGTCCGCCGCGTTCCTGAGGTGGGCGTAGAGGCTCGCGTCCTTCACACCGAAGTGCCGGGCGAGCGCGGCCACCGTCACGTTCTCGAAACCCACCTCGTCCGCCAGGACGCCCGCCGCCTCGGTCAGCCCGTCGACCGTCAGTCGTACGCGCGCCATGGGCGCCACCTCCTGTGCTCGGTCTGTGCTCGGCCCCGTGCGACGCGGCTCCGCCCGAGCATACCTGGGGACTAGGGAAAATAATTATTTGCCTAATAGGATTAGGCGCTGTTAGCTTCGAAAGCATGAAAGCAGTGACCGAGCAAGAGATCCGCGCGTCGTTCGTCAATTGTTCCAAGGGAGAGGCGGCGCGGCTTCCGCTGCCGCGCGACCTCGCGGAGCGCCCCTGGGAAGACCTCGACTTCCTGGGCTGGCTCGACCTCTCGGCGCCCGACCGCGGCTATCTCGTCACCGAAAGGGACGGCGCGCTCATCGGCGTGACGCTGCGCTATCCGTCGCGCCGCGGCGGCTTTCTGCGCCGCAGCATGTGTTCCCTCTGTCTGACCACGCACCCGGGCAGCGGTGTGTCGCTGATGACCGCGCGCAAACGCGGCAAGGCGGGCCGGGAGGGGAACTCGGTCGGTCTGTACATGTGCACCGACCTCGCCTGTTCCCTCTACGTACGCGGGAAGAAGACCGCGGCGCCCGGCGGGCGCATGGAGGAGAGCCTGACCGTGGAGCAGCAGATCGAGCGCACGCGGACGAACCTCTTCGGCTTCCTCGACCAGCTCGCGCCCTGAGGAAGCGGCGCGCTCCTCCGTACGGTCGAACGCCCGGGCCCCGGGAGGCGGGCCGCCCTACGATTGCCGGGAAAGCAGCTCTCTTCCTACGGAGAAGGCGCGCCGCATGACGAAACTCGGCCTCCCGGACAGTATCCAGGCCTGTCTCTTCGACCTCGACGGTGTCATCACCAGGACGGCCGTCGTGCACGCGGCGGCGTGGAAGGAGACGTTCGACGAATTCCTGCGGGAGCGCGACGGGGCGGGATTCCGTCCGTTCGACGCCGTCGCGGACTACAACCAATTCGTCGACGGACTTCCCCGCGCCGACGGCGTCCGGGCCTTTCTCGCCTCGCGCGGCATCAAACTGCCCGAAGGCAAGCCGGACGACCCGCCCGACAGTGACACCGTCCAGGGCCTCGGCAACCGCAAGAACGAGCGGCTGCTGAAGAGGATCAAGGCCGGCGGAGTCGAGGCGTACGACGGATCGCTGCGCTACATCCGGGCCGTCCGGGCGGGCGGCCTGCGCACCGCCGTGGTCTCCTCCAGCACCAACTGCCGCGACATCCTGAAGGCGATCGACGCCGAATCCCTCTTCGACACCCGCGTCGACGGCGTCGTGGCGGCGGAGCGCGGACTGCCCGGCAAGCCCGACCCCGCCCCCTTCCTCGCGGCGGCCCAGGACCTGGGCGTCGAGGCGTCGGCCGCCGCCGTGTTCGAGGACGCGCTGGCCGGCATGGAGGCGGGCCGCGCGGGGCACTTCGGCTACGTCGTCGGCGTCGACCGGGTGGGTCAGGCCGACGCGCTGCGGGCCCACGGCGCGGACACCGTCGTCACCGATCTGGCGGACCTCGCCGACCCCGCCGCACCCGCCGACCAGGAGCCGCAGGCATGATCACCGACTCGATGTACGCCGTGGAGCCCTGGTCCCTGCGCGAGACGGAACTCAGCCTCGACGTGCTGCCGCAGAGCGAATCGGTCTTCGCGCTCTCCAACGGCCATGTCGGCTGGCGCGGCAACCTCGACGAGGGCGAGCCGCACGGCCTGCCCGGCTCGTACCTCAACGGCGTCCACGAACTGCACCCGCTGCCGTACGCCGAGGCCGGCTACGGCTACCCCGAGTCCGGCCAGACCGTCATCAACGTCACCAACGGCAAGATCATCCGGCTGCTGGTCGACGACGAGCCGTTCGACGTGCGCTACGGGCAGCTGCGCTCCCACGAGCGCGTGCTCGACCTGCGCAGCGGTCTGCTGCACCGCACGTGCGAGTGGACCTCACCGGCCGGCAGCACCGTTCGGGTGCGCTCCACCCGGCTCGTCTCCTTCACCCAGCGCGCCGTCGCCGCCGTCTCCTACGAGGTCGAGGCGGTGGACACCAAGGTGCGCATCGTGATCCAGTCGGAGCTGGTGGCCAACGAGCAACTGCCCGACGCCGCGGCCGACCCGCGCGCCTCCGCCGCGCTGGAGGCGTCCCTCCAGGCCGAGGAGACGTTCGCGTCCGGGCTCAGACTGCGGCTGGTGCACTCCACCCGCCGCAGCTGTCTGCGCGTCGGCGCCGCCGCGGACCACGCCGTGTCCGGACCCGAGCCGACCACGACGGAGTGCGAGTCCGACGACGACATCGCGCGGCTGACCGTCACCTCCGTCCTGTCGCCGGGCGAGACCCTGCGCCTCGACAAGCTCGTGGCGTACGGCTGGTCGAGCACCCGGTCGCTGCCCGCCGTCGGCGATCAGGTCGACGCCGCCCTGGCCGGCGCGGCGAGCGTCGGGTGGCAGGGGCTCGCCGATGAACAGCGCGCCTACCTCGACGACTTCTGGAAGTGCGCCGACGTGGAGGTGCACGGCGACGAGAAGATCCAGCAGGCCGTACGCTTCGCCCTCTTCCATGTCCTTCAGGCCGGCGCCCGCGCCGAGCAACGGGGCATCGCCGCCAAGGGGTTGACCGGCTCCGGCTACGACGGGCACGCCTTCTGGGACACCGAGGCGTTCGTCCTGCCGCTGCTCACCTACACCTCGCCCGACGCGGTGTCCCAGGCACTTCGCTGGCGCCAGAGCACCCTGCCCGCCGCTCGGGAGCGCGCGCAGCAACTCGGGCTGCGCGGGGCGGCGTTCCCCTGGCGGACCATCGAGGGGTCGGAGTGCTCCGCCTACTGGCCGGCCGGGGCGGCGGCCTTCCATGTGAACGCCGACATCGCCGACGCCGCCGTGGGCTATCTGTACGCGACCCAGGACGCGGAGTTCGAGCGGGACTGCGCCGTCGAACTGCTGGTGGAGACAGCCCGGTTGTGGAGATCCCTCGGACATCACGACCACCACGGCGCGTTCCACATCGACGGTGTCACCGGCCCGGACGAGTACAGCGCGGTGGTGGACGACAACACGTACACGAACCTGATGGCGCGGACGAATCTGCTCGCGGCGGCCGACATCGTGGAGCGCCACGCCGACCGGGCGGCCGAACTCGGCGTGGACGACGAGGAGAGCGCGGCGTGGCGGGACGCCGCCGACGCCATGAACATCCCCTACAACGACGAGCTGCGCGTGCACGAGCAGGACGCCGGATTCACCGGCCACCAGCAGTGGGACTTCGAGAACACCCGGCCCGACCAGTACCCGCTCCTGCTCCACTTCCCGTACTTCGACATCTACCGCAAGCAGGTCATCAAACAGGCGGACCTGGTCCTGGCCATGGTCAAGTGCGGCTCGTACTTCGACGCCGACCACAAGGCGCGCAACTTCGCCTACTACGAGCCCCTCACCGTCCGTGACTCCTCACTGTCGGCCTGCTGTCAGGCGGTCATGGCGGTGGAGACGGGGCACATGCGTCTCGCCTACGACTATCTGACCGAGGCCGCGCAGATCGATCTGGAGGATCTGGAACACAACACGCGTGACGGCCTGCACATCGCCTCGCTCGCGGGCACCTGGATGGTGCTGGTGGGCGGCTTCGGCGGGATGCGGCACTACGGGGACATCCTGGACTTCGCGCCCCGGCTGCCCGAGGAGATCAGCCGGCTCGCCTTCACGATGCAGTTCCGGGGCCGTCACCTGCGCGTCGAGATCACCCCGACGAACGCGACGTACACCCTGCCCACCGGTGAGCCGCTGCAGATCCGCCACTACGGCGAACTCTTCACCGTCCACGGCGGCGACACCGAGGCACGGTCCATCCCGGCCGTCGTCGCCCCGCCCGCGCCGAACTACCCGCCGGGCCGCCGCCCCAACGCGGCCGGGCACCGCGACGAGCGCTCCCTCCCGGGGCGGCTCAGCCCGTGAAGTCGGGCGCGTAGACCCACTTCGTGGTCTCCGCGATCATCGTCACGTCGGTGGACAGCACCCCGGTGATCGACCTGATCGACGCCACGAGGTCGATCAGGTGCGCGTCGTCCCGCGCCATCACCTCCACGATGAGGTCGTACGCGCCCATGCCCGTCACCACGTAGTACGCCTCGTCCAGTTTCGACACGTTCTCGGCGACGCTCCGCGTCCGTGAGTCGCACCGGATGCCCACGATCGCCGAGCGGTGTAGACCGTGCGTCCCCGGGTGGGTCATGGTCCCCACGGCGACGATCCGCTCCTGGATCAGCCGGTTGAGCCGCTGCCGCGTCGCCGCGTGCGACAGGCCCACCGTCCGTGCCAGTTCCGCGACCGGTGTCCGCCCGTCCGCCTGGAGGATGCGGACCAGCGTCCGGTCCGTCTCGTCCAGGTCCGCGGGCCGCAGGCCGCTGAATTGTCCGTGTCGCACCGTGCTCCTCGGGTCCTGAAGGCCGTCGGGTCCGCCGGACCCGCCACTTTCGTCAGGAGATTACTCGACGGGACTCATTGACACCATATTGATCGTGAGCCTAGCTTCTTGCCATCACTTTGACGGTAGAGGTGTTTCATGGCAACGAAAATACATGCTCTCCATGCGTCCACACTGATCGACGGAACGGGTGCCGACCCGATCGACAACGCCGTTCTCGTGGTCACCGACGGCGTCATCACCGCCGTCGGCACCGAGACCGGCGTACAGGTGCCGGGCACCGCGGAACACGTCGATCTCCACGACGCGACCCTGATTCCGGGCCTCATCGACTGCCACACCCACCTCGGCGGCACACAGAGTTCCGACTTCACCCAGTGGGTCATCGAGGACGACCTCCAGCAGGCCGTCGAATCGACCGTCCAGATGCGCGAGTTGATGGTCCACGGCGTCACCACCATCCGGGACATCTCCCGCAACGGGCTGCGCCTCAAGCGCGCGGTCAACGCCGGGCGGCTGCCCGGCCCCCGGATCGTGGCCTGCGGCCCCGGCATCTCCCGTACCGGCGGCCACGGCGACGCGCACAACCTGCACTGCGACCTGGTCCAGCGCAGCCACCCCTGGGCCCTGCTCGCCGACGGCCCCGAGGAGATCCGCAAGACCGTCCGGCTGCTGAACCGCATGGGCTCCGACGCCGTGAAGATCTGGGCCACCGGCGGCGGTATGTGGGACAAGGAACTGGAGACCGACCAGCACTTCGACCTCGACGAACTTCGCGCGGTCGTCCGGGAGGCGCGTATGGTCGGCGCCCCGGTCCTCGCGCACGCCGAGTCCCTCGCCGCGACCAAGGACTGTCTGCGGGCCGGGGTCGCCACACTGGAACACGGCGAGGAGTTGGACGAGGAGTGCATCGAGATGATGCGCGAGCAGGGCGTCGTCCACGTACCGACGCTTCAGCTGTTCCTCGGCCCGTGGTTCGACCACTACCCGCCGCCACCGCGCGAGGGTCTGGAGAACTACCGGGGCGAGACGATGGTCGAGAAGGAGAAGAACCGCGTGGCCGACAACTTCAACGCCTCCCGCACCGCGGGCGTGCGGATCGCCGTGGGCAGCGACAGCTTCTCCAGCGAGACCGTCCCCTTCGGCGTGTCCACCCTCACCGAGGTCAGGACCATGATCGAGACGGGCATGCCGCCCATGGACGCCCTGGTCGCCGCCACCCTCAACGGCGCACGCGCGCTGCGGGTCGACGGCGTCACGGGCTCGCTGACCGTCGGCAAGAGCGCGGACGTCCTCGCGCTCGGGCTCAACCCGCTCGACACCCCGAAGGCGTACGGCAAGGAGCACATCGTCCGCGTCCAGCGCGGCACCCAGGTCTGGGTCGACCGGGCGGACGACGGAGCAGAGCGGCCGGACGGGGGAGACCGTCATGGCGAAGTCGTCTGACATCCGGGGCGCGGGTACCGGTGCGGGCGTGGGCACAGGGCCGGGCGCCGATTCGCGGCCGGTCCGTCTCGCCAACGCCGGGCTGACCACCAAGGACCTGGTCTTCTTCGTCGTCGCGGCTGCCGCGCCCCTCACGGTCATGGCCGGCGTGGTGCCGCTCGCGATCCGTACCGGCGGCGAATCGGCCGCGTACGGCTACATCGTCCCCGGCGCGATCCTGCTGCTCTTCGCCGCCGGGTTCACCGCGATGAGCCCGATGATCAAGAACGCCGGCGCCTTCTACTCCTACATAGCCCGCGGTCTCGGCCGCCCCCTCGGCATCGGCTCCGCGCTGGTCGCGCTCGTCGCGTACAACGCGATGGCCGTCTGTCTGCTCGCCGGCTTCGCGTACTACACGGCGAACACCTTCTCCTCGCTCTTCGGTCTGGACGTCCCCTGGCAGCTGATCGCGGTCGTCGGCACGGCCGCGGTCGCGTTCCTCGGCTACTCCAAGGTCACCCTAGGCGCCCGCGTACTGGGCATCGCGCTCGGGCTCGAACTTCTCGTGCTCGTCGTCTACGAGGTGTTCGTGCTGGTCAAGGGCGGCGCGAGCGGCCCGACCGTGAGCGTCTTCGCGCCCAGCCTGATCACCCACGACGGCTTCGGCGCGCTGCTGGTCCTGACCGCGGGCGGGTTCATCGGCTTCGAGGCGACGGCGCTGTACGCGGAGGAGGTCCGCGACCCGGCCCGTACGATCCCGCGCGCCACCTACATCGCCATCGGCTTCCTCGCCGTCTTCTACACCTTCTCCGTGTGGTGCGTGTTCGTCGCGTACGGCTCCGACGGCGCGCTCGCCTTCGCGGGCGGCGACGACGTGGCGAACATGACGTTCGCCTCGATCACCCACTACGTCGGTGCCTGGGCCGCCGACTTCGGCCAGATCCTGCTCTGTACGAGCGCCTTCGCCGCCGCGCTCGCCTTCCACAACGCCGCGTCCCGCTACTTCTTCGCGCTCGGCCGGCAGCGCGTCCTGCCGGGCGCGTTCGGCAGGATCCACCGGCGGTCCGGCGCGCCGGTCGGCGGCACGGTCGCCCAGACCGTCCTCAACGCCGTGGTCCTCGGCCTGGCGATGATCCTGGGCGCGGACCCGTACCTGGTGGTCTTCCTCTGGTCGGCCGCGCCCGGGGTGCTCGGCATCCTCGCGCTCGAAGCGCTCACCGCGCTCGCGGTGGTCTTCTTCTTCGCGAAGAACCTCCGGGGCCACTCGCCCTGGCGCGTCCTGATAGCACCCGCCGTGGCCGCTGTCGGTCTGGTGGTGCTCGTGTGGCTCTCGATATCGCAGCTCGACCTCCTCACGGCCGCCGGTTCCGCCGTCAACTGGGCTCTGCTGCTGCCGCTTCCGGCGCTGTTCCTGGTGGGAGTGGTGATGGCCCTGCGAATCCGCCGCCGCCCGACAGACGTCCCGTCAGCGCCTCGTCATCGCAGGGTGTGCGCCAGCGCGTTGATCACCTCGGACGCCAGCACCGCCTGGCCGGACGCGGAGAAGTGGATACGGTCGGCGCTCAGCAGATCCGGCCGCGCGTTGACCGGGTGGTCCCACATGTCGATCACCACGACGTCGAACTCCACGGCCAGGCCGAGGGTGATGGCGTTGATCGCCCGCACCCGCTCGGGGAAGTCAGGGAACGCCGGTACGTGGAAGGCCCTGCCGAGCGTGAACGTCGTCAGCCGCGCCCCCGTCCCGGCCGCCCGCTCGAACACGCGCCGTGCCGTACGCTCGACGGCGTCGAAATCCGGCCGCTGCCGGAACAAGTCGTTGGCGCCGCAGGAGATATGGAGCAGATCCGGGCCGAACGCGACGATCTCGTCCAACTGCCGGCGCAGTGTGTCGGCGGCGGTCGCTCCGATGGTGCCGGTGTTGAGATAGACCAGTCGTGGACACACCTCACGCAGGGCGCCGGCGACGCGGTCGCCCCACGGCAGGTGCGCGTAACCGGGGCTCGGGCCGCCGGTTCCGGCGGCCAGACTGTCACCGGCCACCGCGAACCGTCGCCAGGGCGAGCCGGCGAGGAGCTGTGCGGCGCGCGCCGGGGGGAGGCAGAAGGGATCGGTCTCCTCGGTGAGGGTCTTCGCTGTGGTAGTCGTCATGGCGTAAAAATACGATCGATCGTGCGGATACTGCAAGAGATCTCCGTCCCGGAGTGTCGGCGTGTCGGTGGGCCGGAGTTCGGGCGGGCCGACGTCCCGATGGGTCGAACTCCTGCTATTGGTACGGACCTTGACGTGGTTCGTCGGTGTCCCTACGGTGGCCAATCAGCCCCACCGTTCACATGCTCGTCCTTCGTTCGCATATGAGACCCCACCACTTCCCGCAGGAAGGCTCTTGCGATGCGTACTCCCAGGCTTCTCCCCACCCTCCTCGCCGTCGCCACGGCGGCCGGCGCGCTGTCCATGACCGTCACCCCGGCCCACGCGGCCGTCATCAGGGTGACGACCGCCGCCGAACTGAAGTCGGCGCTCACCACCGTCCGCCCCGGCGACACGATCCAGCTCGCCGACGGCAACTACACCGGCAACTTCAAGGCGCTCGTCGCCGCCACCGCCAACTCCCGCATCACGCTGACCGGTTCGGAGAAGGCCGTCCTCAACGCCGGCGGTGGGTACGTGCTGCACCTCAACGGCGCCTCGTACTGGACCGTCAAGGGCATCACCCTCACCGGCGCGCAGAAGGGGATCATGGCCGACACCGCGGATGGCGTGGTCATCGATTCCGTCGTCGTGCACGACCTGGACATGGAAGGCATCCACTTCCGCAACACCAGCCGCGACGGAGTCGTCAAGAACTCGCGGATCTACGACACCGGCAACGACGGCCGGGGCATGGGCGAGGGCGTCTACGTCGGCTCCGCCGGCGGCACCTCCGACAAGAGCGACAACGCGCAGATCCTCAACAACACCATCGGGCCCGACGTCGGCGGCGAGGCCATCGACATCAAGGAAGGCACCACCGGCGCGAAGATCATCGGCAATACCTTCGACGGCCGGGGCCTGACCGGCGCCAACTTCGACGACTCCTGGGTCGACGTCAAGGGCAACAACACCCTCGTCGAGAACAACACCGGGAAGAACACCACCAACAACGGCTTCGAGACCCACACCCAGAAGTCGGGCTGGGGCTGCGGCACGGTCTTCCGCGGCAACAAGTCGGACCTGACCGGCGCCACCGGCGACAAGCAGCTCGCGATCAACGTCACGGCCGACACCGCCAGTTGCCGGACCACCGTCCACTCCAGCAACACCGTCACCGGCGGTCGCGGGCTGACGAACATCGCCATCACCCCCTGACCGCCCCCGGCCGCCGGACGGGACGCATGCGGCGTCCCGTCCGGCCGCCGAGCCGGTGTCGGCCGGCCCGGCGCGGCGCGCTCAGCCCGTGGCGGCGCCGAACCACTCGGGCAGCCGGCCGAGCAGATCCGACTGCTCGTCGCCGACCCACGCGACATGGCCGTCCGGCCGCAGCAGCACCGCGGGCACGTCCAGTTCCTCGCTGACGTCGACGACATGGTCGACCCGGTCCGCCCAGCCCGTCACCGAGAGCCGGCCGGTCTGGTCGAGCAGCAGCCCGCGGCCGGTGCGCGTCAGCTCGTACAGACGCCCCCGCTTCAGCGTCACGTCCCGCAACCGGCGGCCCAGCAGTTCATGCCCCTCCCCGAAGTCGTAGCGGATCCCGACCGCGATGATCTTCTCGGTCAGATACCGGTTCACCTCGTCGAAGTCCATCAGCTCCGACACCAGCCGCCGCACGGCCCGCGGACCCGGCTCGGTCGACATCAGCTCCATCTGCGCCCGGGTGTTGTCCAGTACGTCGGCGGCCACCGGGTGCCGTTCGGTGCCGTAGCTGTCCAGCAGCCCCTCCGGAGCCCAGCCGTTGACCTCGGCGGCCAGCTTCCAGCCGAGGTTGAACGCGTCCTGGATGCCGAGATTGAGACCCTGCCCGCCCACCGGAGGATGGATGTGCGCCGCGTCGCCGGCCAGCAGTACCCGGCCGCTGCGATAGCGCTCGGCCTGCCGGGTCGCATCGCCGAAGCGCGACAGCCAGCGCGGTGAGTGCACACCGAAGTCGGTACCGGCGGTCGCCCGCAGCTGCTGCTTGAACTCCTCGAACGCCGGCGGCACCGAACGGTCCTCGGCCACTCCGGCCGCGGGCACGCCGACGCGGTACGCCCCGTCCTCCAGGGGCATGGCTCCGAACCGCAGCTGGGTCTTGCGGACCTCGGTCATCACGGCGGTCAGCGTCTCCTGCGACGCGGTCATCCTCATCTCGCCCAGCAGCGTGTCGACCCTGCTGGGCTCACCGGGAAAGCCGATGCCGAGCAGCTTGCGCACCGTGCTGCGGCCACCGTCGCAACCGACGAGGTGGCCCGCCCGCAGCCGCGTGCCGTCCGCCAGCTCGACGAGCACACCGTCGTCGTCCTGGCTGAGCCCGACCAGTTCCCGGCCGCGCCGGATCTCGACGCCCAGCTCGACGGCGTGCTCGTTGAGCAGCCGCTCGGTGACCGGCTGCGGGATGCCGAGGACGTACGGATGCGCGGTGCCCAGCCGTTCCGGCGCCGGCTTGCGGATGCCGGCGAAGAAGCCGCCGAGCGGATACCGCTGCCCGAGCGCGAGGAACCGGTCCAGCAGCCCGCGCTGGTCCATCACCTCGACGCTGCGCGCGTGCAGCCCCAGCGCGCGGACCACCCGGGTCGGCTCCGGCTCCTTCTCCAGCACGACCACGCTCACGCCGTGCAGCCGCAGCTCGGCGGCAAGCATCAAGCCGGTCGGTCCGCCGCCGGCCACGATCACGTCAAACACAGAGACCCCCCAATATCGACAGTGGCCGCCAGAAGCGCACAGGAGTGGTGAAACTCCGATTTCGGTATGTTCTGGCGCCTCGGCCGACAATTCTGCGGCACGACGGGGGTCTTGCCGCAAGGCCCCCGGTGCGCTATATGTTGAGAGTGGCCAGGAGCGCGTGCGCTCTTTGCCTTCTCTGTTTCCCCACGCCCTAGCCGCTCGGCGCCCCGCCCGATGGCTTCTCGCAGAGGTCGTCCAGGACGAATGCCCCGGCTCGTCTCTGGAGCATCCGTTCCGCCTCCAGCTGGCCGAGCAGATCGTCGAGCGCCGCCGCGTCCTGCGGCTTCTCCAGGAACTCCAGGACGGCCCGCTGGAAGGCGCCCCGCAGCGTCGACGGCATCGCGTCGGACGCGTCGAAACAGATCTGGTCCGCTCCGTTGAACATCCGCAGCACCGCCGCCGAGGGCCCCGTCGCGGCGGACGTACCCGTCGCGCCCGTTATTCCCGCCGCGCCGGACGGGAAGTTCGGCCGCTCCGCCGGGGCCGCCGCCGCGACCCAGTCCGCCTGCGCCCGCGGCGAGGTGAGTTCGAGCAGCAGCTCCCACGCCGCGTCGCTCGGCTTGAAGACCGCCGCCATGTCGCCCGAGACCTCGAACACGTTCTGGTCCGCCGGCAGCCCCGCGACGAAGCCGGAGGTCGGCGCGGGCGTCACGTCGAGCCCGTAGTGGCGGCGGATGAACGACCCCTGGTGCTCACGGGTGCAGTCCTTCCCGTTCAGCAGCCCGTACCTGTTCGAGCCCAGACTCTCGAAGTCCGTGGTGAGCGAGTCCAGGGCGTTCGACCTGTCGTCGGTGGCCAGCACGGCGGCCCATTCCTGCCAGGCCTGTTTCACCGGCCCCTCGTCCCACGGCTGCTTTCCGGTGGCCCATCTCTCGTACGTCTCGTAGCCGTGCCGTTGCAGCAGCAGATCCTCGATCCAGTCCGTGCCCGGCCACCCCGACGTCGCGCCCGACGCCATGCCCAGACACCACACCGCCTCCTCGTCGTCGGCGTCCTCCTCGCCCGCCTTGCTCCAGACGATGGACTTGAGGTCCACCCGCACGGGCACCCAGTAGGCGCGCACAGCCACGTCCCCGTCGATGTCGGGGACCGCTATACGCGGCGCCCACGGCCCGATGGCCTCGGCCTCCACCTCCGGCGGCAGCGGCTGCGCGTCCCCGTCCAGCGCGTACTCCGCCAGTTCGCCGGTGCCGTTGAGGATCGCCACGTCGGGCGGGGCGTCCGTGCGCAGTTGCGCGACCAGCGTCTCGCGCAGCGAGCGCGTGCCCTCGTACGCGTAGTGCCGGCCCGTCCGCTCACCGATCTTCGCGAGCGTCGCCTCGAACGGCTTCTCCTCGCCGTCCGTCCACGGACCGAGCACCACCAGCGTCGGCTTCTCCTGCGCCGCGCACCCGGCCGACACCACGGCCGCCCCCGTGAGCAGGACGCCGGCCAGCGCGGTGCGCAGCAGAGCGTACGGAGCCCTCACGACGTCCTCCAGAGGATCTGCAGATGTCTGCGGCCGTAGTGGAACAGGGTGAAACCGGACGCCACCGCGCCCGCCGCGCCGACCGCCAGGGCGATCTCGGCGGCCAGCGCCCAACTGCCCGGGTGCGTACCGCGCAGCTTCACGGCCAGTTGTCCGTCCAGATCCTCGATCAGCGGATCGGCCTTCACCGACGCACCCACCGCAGCCAACTCGACGCCCGCCTGCCGTACTTCCCGCTGCGCGCGGTGCTGGCCGACGGCGCCGAGCACCAGCACCCCGAGGACCAGCAGCACCGGCAGCGCGTACAGCGCGAGCACCACGCTGACCACATGCAACTGCGAGTGGATGAACTCCAGCGTGCCGGCCACGACGAACACGAAGACCAGCGCGGCCAGCAGGGCGGCCGACGCCGTCACGGCGGACAGCGCGCTCCAGCCCGACAGCTCCGCCGCGTCCTCGTTCAGCTCCCTTTCGAGGGCCGCGATGCGGTCGAGCACGGCCATGGGCTTGTCGGGGCTGCCGACGTCGTTCAGCAGACTCGTCGCGTAGTCCAGCCCCGCCGTGCGCAGCGCCTTGCTCTCGTGATGGCTGCCGGCCCAGCCGATCCAGTCGTCGTACGCCACCACCAGCCCCGACACCACCCGGACCTCCTGCTCCTGGGCGGTGCGCAGCGCCTCGGTCTGCGCCGCGTTGTTGAGGCTCTGCGCCGCCTCGGTCAGCAGGGCCGGGTATCTCTCGCCGAGCCCGACGAGATCGGTCTGGAGCAGCGGATCCCTGCCGTGGTCGCCCAGCCGCCGCGTTGCCTCGTCGTGCGCGAGGGCCAACGACGTCCTGGCGTGGGCCAGTTCGACCATCGCGGGGGCGTAGCGCTCGCGCAACTGGCCCGTGCGGTCGTGCAGGTCCAGATACGCCGTCCCGGCGAGCGTCAGGACCGTCAGGGCGAGCGCAGGCAGCAGCAGCATGCGGCTGAACAGGAAGGGCGCGGTGTGCCGGCGCTTGTTCGTGTGAGGTCGCAGACCGCGCGACCGGCCCCACAACGGCCCCGCGACCGAATGCCGTACGGCGTGCCCGGCCGAGCGCGCCGCCGTCCGGGGGGACCGGAGCGAGGCCGCTACGGTGAACCGGCGGCGGCCCATCACCGCTCACCCGTGGCGGCGTCGGTCGCCGGCGGGTCCGTCGCCCGGCCGCGCAGCCGCCCGGGCCGCCACCCGCGCAACCGGCCCTGGCGCTGCTCGCCCCTGCTGTGGCCGAACGCGTACGGACGGGTGCGGTAGGCGTTGTCCAGCAGGGCCCGCTCCAGGGTCGTGTGCTCGCGGGACGGGGTGCGCGGCACCTGCTCGGAGAGCCGTTCGTAGCAGGCCCCCAACTGCTTGCGCAGCTCGTGTTCGGTGGTGGGGACCGCGATCTCCCGGTTCAGCGAGTCGCGGAGCGCGCGCAGCGGATCCGGTACCGGGGGAGTGGTGACCAGCCGCAGCAGCAGCTCCAACAGGTCCGTACGCAGCCGGTCCTGGGCATGGCGGTCCGTCAGACCCTCGTCCCTGGCCAGCAGGTGCAGCGTCTCGCACGCCCGGCCCGCGGCGGCCACGGTCGGCGGTTCACCGTCGGCGGGCGGGTCCGCGTGGATCCGCACCATGGCCGTACGGGCGGCGGTGCGGTGCCGGGAGTCGGCGGGCACGGCTTCGAGCCGGTCGAGGGCGAGTTGGGTGTCGCCGTCGGCGAGATGGATACGGGCCAGCCCGAAGGCGGCGCTGCCGAGAGCCCGGTTGCGCTTCCACACCGCGCTGTAGAAGACCGTCGCCTCCTGCGGGTGGCCGAGGACCTCGTGGCAGTAGCCGAGGGCGAGCTTGGGCGCGTACTCGCCGGGGATCGCCGCGTAGACCTGGTCGAAGGACTCGTGGGCCGACTCCACGTCGTCTCCCGCGAGATGGAGCAGGCCCTGGTGCCAGCGCAGCCGCCAGTCGTACTCGGCCAGGGTGCCGACGGCGACCTCGGCCCGCTCCAGCTCGGCGGTGGCCGACGCCAGATGCCTTGCCGCGTCGGCCGGCTGGTAGCGGCCGACCTCCAGGTGGAGGCGGCAGCGCAGGAGCGCCAGTTCGGGAGAGGGCTGCCAGCCGGCGCTGAGCTGGAGCAGACCGGCCGGATCGTCGTACGACGTGCGCTGCGTCTTCTTCCAGTTCGGGTCCTGCTTGCTCACTTTGGGTACGGGCAGGCCCACGGCCACCTCGGCCGGTTCGGGCGGCCCTATCGTCAGGGGGCGTTTGTCGCTGCCGCCGTGCCGCCACTGGCCGAGCGGCGGAGCCTTGCCGAGTTCCCCGTCGAGCGCGGCGGGCGCGACGGAGAACAGCGGTGACGGCTCGAACGTCTCCTCGTCGCGCCGCAGCGAGCGCAACTCGCGTAGAACACCACGGAGTTGAACGGCCATCTCGCGCGCGTCGGCGAACCGGTCCCCGGGCTTCCGGGCCTGGGCCCGGTGCAGTACGCGCTGGAGCGAGGTCGTACCCAGGTCGACGGGAGGTGCGGGGACCCGGTTGAGCAGTTCCTGGAGGACGGCCCCGACCGCGTACAGGTCCGCCGCGACCGTCACCTTGGTGGACGTGCCGATCTCGGGGGCCGGGAAGGTGACGGGCCCGGCGTGGCCGATTCTGCGGACGCCCGCGACGTCGATGAGCTTGATGCCGTTGCCGCAGTGGAGGACGTTGGTGAGGGACAGATCGCCGTAGACGAAGCCCTCGTCCTCGTGGAGATAGCGCAGCGCGTCCAGGATCGCCAGTCCGTACGCGGCGATGAACTCATGGACGCGATAGCCGTCGAACGGCGCCGCGTTCCGCTCGATCTGTTCGGCGACCCACTTCAGCGGAGCCCCGTTCGCGAACTCCATGACGATGAACCCGGCCTTGTTCGCGGGGTGTTCGGGCTGCTCCGGGCGGCCGGGATGCGGGGCGTAGTTGTACACCTTGATGATCGAAGGGTGGTTGAGGCCGATCAGCCGGAGCAGCTCGCCCCGGGAGATCCGCCGGTCGGTCTGGTCGGCGGGATCCCGTACCCCCTTCAGGGCCACCTCACGGTCCTCCAGCATCTGGTCACAGGCCAGATACACCTTGCCGTGGCTCCCCTCGCCGAGCAGTCCGACGACCTCGTACTGCTGGTGCAGCACCTGGCCGGCGGTGAGACCGGAATCCGGCTCCGCCGGTGTCTGCGGCTCGGGCTCGGACTCCACGAACGCGCGGGGATTCTTGACGGTGATGCGCGGCAGCGCGGTGAGATCGTCTCCGGGTGGGACCACGTTGTACTCGCCCGGTGAGTTCGGCCGGTCCAGACCCTGTACGGCGCTGCCGACCCGCCGGACCGCCTCCTCGACGTCGATGTCGAGCAGGAACAGGTGGTGCGCGAGGGCGCCGCTCTTCCGGGGGACCTCGCCATCCTGGTGCAACTCGGCCAGCCGCGCGGCCAGTTGGCGGTGGCGCGGCTGAGGCACGTCGGTGCCGTCCTGGCCGACGGAGTGCGCGTGCAGCCTGCGGAAGCGCTTCTCCAGGTCGGCGAGCACGGTCAGTCGTGCTGCTATGGCCGTTGTGCGGCGCTCGGCCCACGCGTCGTCGAGCAGCGTGTCCACGACGCTGTCGAGCAAGGGCGACCCGAGGTCGCGGAAGACGAGGAGCAAGCGGGTGAGTTTGCTCGCCCGTAGGGCCCTGAGCAGCGGTAACACGGCCTCGCCGGTCGGGGACGCCTGATCGACCGACAGGAAGGCGGCGGAGATCGGCGGACTGTCCCCGGCGATCAGTGCCAGCATGCGGTCATGGTCCTCCGGCCGCCCGTGCTCGTTCGCCCCTTCGCGCTCCTCGGGTCCGGTCGGTCCACCGGGTCCGGTCGGTCCGGTGGGTCTGGAGGGGCCCACCAGACCGATGCGCTCGGCGGTGAACGCGATCAGTTCATCGGCGGTCAGACCCTTCGCGTCCACGGCCAGGTCGATCGATCCGACGGGCGGCTCCGAGGCGTCGCCCGCGCCCGCCCGCCGCGGATTGCGTTCGCGGTCGGCGAGGTTGAGCGTGGTGTGGATCGCCGAGATGTCGTCGTGCCGGCCGTCGCGGACGAAGATCAGCTCCACCGGCTCCGTGGCCACGCGCCCGCCGGTCACCGAGCCCGTCCCGGACACCGGATTCGACACCTGGGCGGTGGCGGTGGCGGTGGTGCCCGTCACCGGAGCCGCGTCGACGAGCCAGTTGGTCACCTTGCGGCGGAGCCCGAGAGCGCGGTTCGACGCACTCGCGGGGGGATCGCGCGGGATGGTGCGCGACAGGGCGCTGCGCCCCGTCCACTTCAACTCGTCCCGCTGCTCCGCCCACAGGGACCGCAGAACGGACAGATGCCCCACGATCGTGTCGGTCGGGATCATATAGGTGTGGCTGATCCGGTCCCGGACGTTCTCGAACTGGTAGGCCATGATGCCGATGACAGCCCCCGAGCGGGTGTGGACCACACCGCTGCCGCTGAAGCCGCGACGTGGCGCGAACGACCCGACGTCCCGGTCGAGTTGCACCCATTCGGGATCACGGCCGGGCCCGCCCCAGCCTCTGAGCCGGGCATTGACGTCCTCCCCGCCGGGCAACGCGGCCGTGTAACCGACGGAGTGCACCAACTCGTCGCGCGCAGGGATCTGCAGATGGGGCACGGCGGGCTCCACCGGTGGCACGGAGGCCAGGCGCAGAAGGGCGATGTCGCCGCTGAAGTGCGAGGTCAGCGGCTTCAGATGGTCGGCGAGCACCTCGGCGCGCAGCCGCACGGGCGGGGTCGCGCGGACGCCGGGGAACTCCGCGTACAACGCCCCGACGGGCCGCGGCGGCTCGTCTCCCCGGCCGGCACCCGCTCCCGGTGAACGGTCCGTCCTGCTCGCGGTCTTGGCCAGCACCACATGGGCGCAGGTGAGCACCAGCCCACCGGGCAGCAGCACGCCCGCGCCGAGCGGTGGCCCGGCGCCGTCCTCTCCCTTGACCAGCCGGACCCGCCAAGGGGCGTCCTGGGACGCGGAGTTGGAAGTGCCATCGGGCTCCCTCATACTGCTCAACAATAGCCACGGGGTGTGACAATGGACCCCCGCTGCGTAACGAGAGGGTCGTAAATGGGCGCGGGTGGCGGACGTGGCGGACGTGGTGGACCCGGTACGGAGACCGCCGGCCTCGCCGAGGTGATCGGCCGGATCCGGGAGGAGCTGGAGGAAGCCCAGCACGACGGCCGGGAGAGCAGGATCCAGTTCCGGGTGGAGCGGGTGAACGTCGAATTCACCGTGCAGGTACGGCGCGAGGGCACCGGCAAGGGGAGTCTGAACATCGGCGTCGTCACGGCCGAGGCGGGCGGGACGGCGGCCCGCGAGAACATGCACCGCATCGAGATCGAGCTGATGCCGCACGACAGGGACCAGCCCCCGCAGGAGCAGGGCTTCAGCATCGGCGGTGAGGAGTGACGAGGCGGAGTCAGGGGGAGTGACGAGCGCCGGACGGGCGTGGAGCCCGTCCGGCGCTTCAGGACCGGGTCCCCGACCGGCGGGGGACCCGGCTCCGGATCAGTCAGTACGCGGCCCGGATCAGCCGACCGCGTCGGAGCCGGCCATCAGGACCGGCGTCGGAAGGATCACTTCCCGTTCGATCCGTCCGGTCTCCCGGCCGCCCACCGACCAGGTGCCGAGGGAGAGTTCGGCCGTGATGCCGGGACCGAAGCCCGCGATCACCCCTCGCGCGCCGTGCTCCGCGCCGCCGTCCTCGAAGAAGCGGTCGAGCGCGTCGAAGATGACGGCGCTGGCGATGTTGCCCCGCTCGGTGAGGGTCGCCCTGCTGTAGCGGAACATCTCCGCCGGTACGTCGAGGTAGTGGCAGAGGTCGTCCAGGATCCTGGGCCCCCCGGCGTGCACGATGTAGAAGTCCAGCCCGGAGACGTCCCAGTCGTGCGGCTCGGCCATCTCCCGCATGGCGGGCGCGAGTACGGACATGGTGCCGGGCACCCGCTTGTCGAGCATGAAGTGGAACCCGGTGTCCCGGACCGCGTACGAGATCCAGTCCTCCGTGTCGGGCACCAGATGGGAGGCGTTGCGCTCCAGCTGTACGCCGGTGCCTCCCTGACCGCGTACCACCGCGGCGGCGACGGCGTCACCGAAGAGGCCGTTGGAGAGCAGATTGCCCACCGCGAGGTCCGTCGGCTGGTAGCACAGCGAGCAGAACTCGCACGCCACGATCAACACGTTGGCCTGCGGGTACGCCGAGCAGAAGTCATGTGCCCGGTTGATGGCCGCACCGCCGGCGGCGCAGCCCAACTGGGCGATCGGCAGCTGCCGGGTCTCCGGCCTGAAGCCCATGGTGTTGATCAGCCAGGCCGTCATCGACGGCATCATGAAGCCGGTGCACGACACGTAGACGATCATGTCGATGTCCCGCGGCGTCAGTTCGGCGTGGGCCAGGGCCCGCTCGACGACCTCGGGCACCCGCGCCTTCGCCTCCGCCTCGTAGGCGTCGTTACGGGCGGTGAAGCCGGGATGGCGAAGGGTCTCCTCGATGGGCCTCACCAGACGTCGGGTGAGGACACCGGTGTTGCTGATCAGCCGCACCGCGAGTTCGAGCTGCGGGTGATCGGGGTGGAGCGTCCGTGCCAGCTCCACGGTCTGTTCCATGGTGATGACGTGATCGGGGACGGCGATGGCGGGCCTGCACAGAGTTGCCATGATCAGCTCCTTACCAGGTCACCGGCAGGGCGAGCGGGTATCGCCAGATCGAGACGGTGTTCCACCGCACCTCCTCCGCCGGTACGGCCAGACGAAGGTCGGGGAAGCGGGTGAGCAGTGTGCCGATGGAGACCTGGAGCACCATGCGCGCCAGGTGGGCGCCCAGACAGTGGTGGCTGCCCCACCCGAAGGTCATGTGCGGGGCGGGGTCCTCGCGGTGGAAGTTGAGCTCGTCCGCCCGGTCGTAGGCGAGTTCGTCACGGTTGGCGGTCAGGTACGACACGTGCACCGTGTCGCCCGCCTTGATGACGACACCGTCGAAGTCGACGTCCTCCAGCGCCACCCGCGGGATGCCGACGCCCTGGCGGAACGGGATGTGGCGCAGCAGCTCCTCAAGGGCGTTCGGGAGCAGTTCGGGCCGGGCACGCAGCTCGGCGGCCCGCTCGGGCCGGGTCAGCAATGTGTAGACGATGTTGCTGATGTTGTACGTGGTGGTGTCGTGGCCGGTGATCACCAGGAGCATGGCCAGCACGGCGAGTTCGTCCGCGTCCAGCATCTCGTCGCCGATACGCGCGGTCGCGAGGCCGCTGATCAGATCCTCACCGGGCGCGCGCCGCCGCTCCGCCGTCAGCTCGGAGAAGTAGGCCCGTAGCCACGCCTTCGCCTCGACCGCCGAATTCCGGTCGGCCGCGTTCATGGACATCATGTCCATCGCCCGCTGCCGCAGTTGGGGACGGTCCGCCTCCGGCACGTCCAGCAGCTCGCAGATCGTCATCAGCGGCAGCCGGTCGGCGAGATGGTCGGCGATGTCCGCCGGCGCGCCGCTCTTGGCCATGGTGTCCAGCAGCTCGTCCACCGCCCGCTGGGTCCACGGGCGCAGCGCCTCCACCTGCGGGGTGGTGAAGGCCTTGTTGATCAGCTTGCGCACCCTGTTGAGCGCGGGCGGGTCCATGAGGTTGATCGACTCGGACTGCGCGATGGGCGCCGGGGTGATCCGGGGGAAGTCCTGTCCGATCAGGGCGGCTCTGCTGAAACGGCGGTCCGAGGTGACGGTCTTCACGTCCTCGTACCGGGTCACCAGCCAGCACTCGCCCTCGCCGTACGGCATACGCACCCGGGCGACGGGGGCCTCGATCCGCATCCGGGTCATGAAGGGGTCGGGTTCCAGGGCCTCGTCATGGCGGAAGGGGCAGGTCTGTACGGAGTCCACGCCGGTCATCACAGCACTCCCACGGGCAAGGATGGTCACTCATGGTGACGTTGGCAACTCAGGGTTAATTCCGCGCGGGGAGTGCCGCCATGCGCGGAGATTGCCAAGCTCACCTGTACGGGTAACCGGCGGGATCGGGCGCGGACAGCCGACCCCGTGCGCGGACGTCGAAGAGACACAGCCCCACGTTCGGCCATCTGCTTACGCCGTCTTTATGTCGGGGGAGGGCGCGCCCGGTGGAGTGGGAAAGCCGCCGGACGCGCCGGTGGTACGACGGTACGGACCGGCGCCCGTCAGCGGACGTCGACGAAGTCGCCCGTCGCGTTCTTCGGGGCCGTGGTGGTCGTACCGGCGAAGCTCCACCGCCAGTAGCCGTCGGAAGCGGCCTTCACCGTCGTACGGAGGTTGCCCGTCCCGTCGGTCGTGAGGGTCTTCACGGTGGTGTAGGTGTCGCCGGCCTTCGGGCGGAACTGGAGCGCCACCGGCCGGCCGGTGTAGCCGGCGTACCGGTACGTGTCCCAGTTCGCCCGGGTCAGCTTGCCGGTGACCGTGATCGTGCCGCCCTTCACGACCGGTTCGGGCGCGGCGTTGACCGTCAGCGCGGCGGCGCGCTTGAGGAGGAAGCCGCCGGTGTGCTTCGTGAAGAGGGTGACGCCGTCGAAGGTGTCCACCAGCGAGTGCACGTACCAGCGGCCCGCGTTGGCGTTGCTGAGGTCGGCGTTGTCGTTGTACGGATCGGGACGGGGATCCACGGTGAACGAGGTGGTGCAGTCGGTCGCGGTCTCACAGAAGGTGTCGGTGGTGTAGAAGCCGCCGGCCGGACCCAGCAGGTCGGCGTCCGCGAATTCGAGCCCGGAGTCGTCGCTCCCGTGGACCGTGACGGTGAAGGTCTTGCGCGCGGTCGTGCCGACGACCACGTCCTTCCCGCCGTTGACGGTGACGCCGGTGATCACCGGATCCGTGGGGACGGCGGCGGGAACGGAGACGGCGGGGGCTGTGGGAGCGCTGTTCGCGAGTGCGGTCGGGGCGGTGAGCCCGCCGACCGCCGCGGCGACGGTCAGGGCGACAACGGCGTGTCTGGTCATATCAGGTATGACCGCCGAAAGCGGGAAAGGTTGCGGGCCTCGCCACCGCCCGGCTCGTACACCTGCCCGACGTCTCCAACACGGCTGTGTCACGGGCGAGATGGACGACCGGGTCGGATGACGGGGGCACCCGCCCGACGCTCTATGGTGAACGCCATGTCCACCCCTGAACTGATCCGCATCGTCTCCCGTGACTCGCCGATGGCGCTCGCCCAGGTGGAGCGTGTGCGTGCCGAACTGACCGCGCTCCACCCCGGCATCGTGACCGAGGTCGTACCGGTCAAGACGACCGGCGACAAGTGGATGGGCGACCTCTCCCTGGTGGAAGGGAAGGGCGCCTTCACCAAGGAGGTCGACGCCGCCCTCCTCGCCGGAGAGGCCGACCTCGCGGTGCACTGCGTCAAGGACGTGCCCGCCGACCGGCCGCTGCCCGCCGGGACGGTCTTCGCCGCCTTCCTCAAGCGCGACGACATCCGCGACGCCCTGGTCCACCCCGGCGGACACACCCTCGACGAACTGCCCGCCGGCACCCGCGTCGGTACGTCGTCGGTCCGGCGCGTCGCCCAGCTCGCCGCCTCGCACCCGCAGCTCATCTGCGTACCGATGCGCGGAAACGCCAACCGCCGGCTGGAGAAGCTCGCCGCCGGGGAGGCCGACGCGCTGCTGCTGGCCGTCGCCGGCCTGGAGCGCATCGAACGCCCGGACGTCATCACCGAGATCCTGCCGGTGGACCTCATGTGCCCGCCCATCGGCGCCGGCATCCTCGCCCTCCAGTGCCGCGAGGACGACACCGACACCATCGACGCCGTCTCCGCGCTCGGCGACCGGGACACGTACAAGGTGGCGTCCGCCGAGCGGATGTTCCTGCACGTCCTCCAGGGCCACTGCAACAGCCCGATCGCCGGATTCGCACACGCGGAGCGCAGCGGCGGACTCTCCCTGCGCGCCCGGGTCTTCACCCCGGACGGCAAGACGGTCCTCAACGCGCACGAGTGGGCGGGACCGCTGGACCCCGAGACCCTCGGCACGTCCGTCGCGGTGGCGCTGCTCCGCCAGGGAGCACGCGAGCTGATCGACTCCATCGCCCACTAGGCCCTGTCTTCGAACCGGTGTCGTCCGGTCAACTGCCGCTCTCGCCGCTCTCGCCGTCGAACCGGTGCATCCCTCGCTCCCCGGTCGACGGCGGCCAGCCGGGGTCGCCGGTACGGGCGAACGCGATCCACGCCGCGTGCATCTCCTCGGCCAGCGACGCGGGCGGCTCCGCCGGCCCCAGCAGGCCACGTCGCCCGCGCAGCGACGGCAGGCCGAGCCGGTCGAACACGAAGGGCAGTTCCACCGTGTGCGCCGCGCCGAGCAGACCGTCGACGGCGGGTGAGCGCCAGCCGAACTCGTAGACGTGGGCGCGCCCGTGGGCGTGGGCCAGCCGCCGGGTGCCGGCGCCGAACAGCGCGTCACCGAGAATCGCGGAGCGCACCTCGCCGTGCCCGGCGTCCGGACGCCGGGCACGGTGGGCGGCGACGAACGTCTCGCCGTCACCGTGCGCGGCGGCGGTCGCGTGTACGTCCCCCTCCGTCGAGTTCGTCAGCCGGCCCTGCGGCGCGAGGTACAGGTTCCCTTCCTCGGCGTTGGTGCCGATGAGCAGGTCGACGTCCGCCAAGGGGCCGTCGGCGGGCTGCCGTTCCAGCACGAGACCGAACGGGCTGAGCCCCATGAGAGGGTCGGACCGGTCGGTCGTCCGCAGATCCAGCCCACCCAGCTCGGGCACGACCTCGACGAGCCTTTCGTCGGGAACGTCCGCGAAAGCGGCGGCCGTCGGCGCGACGCCGAGCTTCTCCGCCGCGGCACGCGTCACCCGGCCGGCCTGCTCGGGGGAGAACGCGCCGAGCCCACTGCCGCTCTGCACGATCGCCCGCCGGAAAAGGCCCGCGGCCGCGGGCGTGGCGAGGACGGCGCCGACGATCGTGGCCCCCGCGGACTGGCCGAACAGGGTGACGTTGCCGGGATCGCCGCCGAAGGCCACGATGTTGCCCCGGACCCAGCGCAGCGCGGCGACGACGTCGAGCAGTCCGCGGTTGGCAGGCGCGCCGGGCAGGTCGAGGAAGCCCGCGACGCCGAGCCGGTAGTTGAGCGTCACCAGGACCACACCGTCGCGGGCGAACGCGGCGCCGTCGTACAGGGCGGCGCCGGTCGAGCCGGCCACGAACCCGCCGCCGTGCACGAACACCATCACCGGGCTGCGGTCGGCCGCACGCGGTGCCCACACGTTCACCGTCAGATGGTCGTCGCCCCGGATCCAGCCGGGGCCGAAGTACGGTGCCATGTCGAGCGCGCCGAAGGCGTCGCGTCGCGGCTGCGGCGCGCTGGGCCCTGGGGCCAGGGCGTCGCGCACGCCCGTCCACGGCTCATGGGGGCGGGGCGGCGCGAACCGCCCGGCGCCCCGTGGCGGTGCGGCGTACGGGACGGCGAGGAACCGCCGGGTCCCGCTGTCGGTGTGGTCGGTGACCGCGCCGCGTACGGCGCCGGTGGTGGTGGTGACGATCAGGTCGGACACCGGTTCTCCTGTTCTCGTGCGATCGGTCGGCGTCGGTCAGATCCGGGCGAACGGCGCCCAGGCGGCGATGGCGAACGAGTCGCCGTCCCGGACCACCTCCGCACCGCCGGACCCGCCCAGATGCGCGGGCAGGACGAGCGAGTTGGTGTCACTGGCCCGGCCCAGCAGCCGGCGGCGGGTGGCCCTGGCCTCGGCCGGGTCCTCGCAGAAGCAGCTGTTGGTGTCGGGCTCCACGAACTGGAGCGGCGAGTGCAGCAGATCACCGACGAACAGCGCGCGGTCGGTGCCCGATTCCAACATCAGTACGGAGGAGCCCGGGGTGTGCCCCGGCGCGAGAGCGAGCCGCAGATTTCCGTCGATGGTGTGGCCGTCGTCCCACAGCAGCGTCTGTCCCGCTTCGTACACCGGAGCAACGCTGTCCTCGAACACGTTCTGATTGCCACGCCCCAGCTTCGGCGCGCAACCGTTCGCCGGGTTCCAGAAATCGAAGTCGCGCCTCGGCATCAGATAGGTGGCGTTGGGGAAGGTCGGCACCCAGTCGCGGCCCTCCAGCCGGGTGTTCCAGCCGACGTGATCGACGTGCAGATGTGTGTTGACCACCAGGTCGACGTCCTGCGGCTGTACGCCCGCCCTGGCCAGCTCACCGAGGAAATCGGTGTCCCGGCGGCTCCACACCGGCGAGTAGGGGCGTTCCTTGTGGTTGCCGACACCCGTGTCGACGAGGATCGTCCTGCCCTCGCTGCGTACCACCCAGGTCTGGATCGCACTGACACAGACGTCCGATTCGAAGTCGACGAAGTCCGGTCCCAGCCAGGTCTCGTGCTGGCGCCACGCCCGCTCCGGCGCCTCGGGGAAGAAGGTGGCCGGGGCCAGCTCGACCGATCCGTAGTACTCGACGACCCGGGTGATCGATACGTCGCCGAGAACGATTTCCTGCATGACCGGTCCTGTCTGTCGATCTGGTGGAGTCCCGCCAGCCTCGCCGTACGGCGCGCCGGGTCACCAGTCCCGACCTGTGCCTACGCATGACAGGGTCAGGCAGGCTGTCGGGGCCTGCGGCATACTCGACGGCATGGCGGTCTCCATGCGGCTCGGCGAATTCCTCCGGGCCCGGCGGGCGCGGGTACGGCCCGAGGACGTGGGGCTTCCCGGGCTCCCGGGCCGGCGACGGGTCGCGGGCCTGCGACGCGAGGAGCTTTCGCAACTGGCGGGCGTCAGCGTCTCCTACTACACGCGCCTCGAACAGGGGCAGTCGGTCCACGCGTCCGACGGCGTCCTGAACGCGCTCGCCACCGCTCTGCGCCTGGACGAGCACGAGCACGCGCACCTGCGGGAGCTGGCCTCACGGCGGCAGCCGCCCCGTACCCGGCCCCCGGCGGAACGCGTCGACCCGCTCACCCGCGACCTGCTGCGCTCCGTGGGCAACACCCCGGCGCTGGTCCTCGGCCGGCGCACCGACGTGCTGGCCTGGAACCCCTTGGCGCACGCCCTGCTCGCCGGGCACCTCGATCCCGCCGCGCCCGACCGTCCCGGGGACCGGCCCAACCTGTCCCGCATGGTGTTCCTCGACCCGCGCACCCGAGACCTGTACGTGGACTGGGAACGCAAGGCACAAGCGGTCGTCGGCAGCCTGCGGCAGATCGCCGGACACCATCCCGAGGACGCGCTTCTGGCGTCGCTGGTCGGGGAACTGTCCACGGCCTGCCCCGAGTTCGCCGAGCTGTGGAGCGATCACCGGGTCCGGCCGTGCGAAGCGGCCTCCTACCGGCTGCGTCATCCGCTGGTCGGCGAGCTCACCGTCACCCAGCAGATCGTCGTACCCGCCCGCTCCCCGGATCAGTTCCTCGTCCTCGTCACCACGGAGGAGAACTCCCGCTCCGAGGAGACGCTCGCACGCCTGGGCGCGTACGCGTCCTGAGCCGCCGCCCGGGTGCCACCGACGGAGCCGCCGCACCGGGCCGACACACAGACGTCACACAGGAACGGAATGCGTGACCGGCGGACGCTGCTTTCTCCGGCATGACTGTGGGAGTAGCACTCAACGCGACAGATCCCGACAACCAGATCGACGCCACCGTACGGCTCGCGGGCGAGGCCGCCGCGGCGGGGCTGCGGTCCGCCTGGTTCGGTCAGACCTTCGGCGCCGACTCGCCGCAACTCGCGGCGATCGTCGGACGTGAGGTACCGGGCCTCCAGGTGGGCACCTCCGCGATCCCCGTCTTCGGCCGGCACCCGCTGACCGTGGCGAGCCAGGCACTGACCGCGCAGGCGGCCACACACGGCCGGTACCACCTCGGTGTCGCCCTCGGCTCCAGATTCCTCGTCGAGGGCGGCTACGGAATCCCGTTCGAACGGCCCGTCGCCAGGCTGCGTGAATTCCTCACCGTCCTGCGGCAGTTGACCGAGACCGGCGCCGCCGACTTCGAGGGCGAGCTGCTCACCACCCGTACCCCCATCCCGGCGCGGGTGCCGGGAGCCGACGCGGGTGTACCGCTGCTCGTCGCCGCGATGGGGCCGCAGGCGCTGCGCGCGAGCGGAGAGCTGGCGGACGGGATCCTGCCCTATCTCGCCGGGCCCCGTGCCCTGTCCGACCACATCGTCCCGGCCGTCCACGCGGCGGCCAAGGCCGCGGGCCGCCCCGCGCCGCGGATCGTGGCGCTCGTGTACGGCGTGGTCACCGACGACGTCGACGCGGTGCGCGAGACGGCCACCGAGGCGCTCGCCTTCTACGAGCAGATCCCGTCCTACGCGCGGGCCATCGAACTCTCCGGCGGCACACGCGCCGTCGATGTCGCCGTGATCGGCGACGAGCGGACGGTCGCCGCCGAGGTACGGCGCTACCGGGACGCCGGGGCGACGGAGGTCGTCCTCGCGGGCACGGAGATCGCCGGTGACGCCGACCGGCGCCGGACCTGGGACCTCCTCGGGCAACTCGCCGACTGACCGCCCGCCGGACCGCCCACCACTGACAAACGCCCTGGTCAGGGGCATTGTCAGTGGTGGGCGGCAAGATGTACGGCATGACGACATCCGCAGCCGTTCCTGTCGACGCAGCCGCCTACGCCGTCGCGGTGGAGACCGCGAGGAAGGCCGCCGCCGCGTACTACGCGACGGGCGAGAGCGCCCTGGACGACGACGCCTACGACCGTTTGGCGCGGGCCATAGCCGCCTATGAGGAAGCCCACCCGGACGAGATCTCCGCCGACTCGCCCAGCGGGAAGGTCGCGGGCGGCGCGGTGGTCGGGGACGTGCCGCACACGGTGCCGATGCTCTCCCTGGACAACGTGTTCGGCGCCGACGAGTTCACCGTCTGGGCCGCGTCCGTGGAGCGGCGCGTCGGGCGGCCGGTGGAGCGCTGGAGCGTCGAGCCGAAGCTGGACGGACTGGCGGTCGCCGCCCGGTACGAGCACGGCCGGCTGGCCCGGCTGATCACGCGCGGGGACGGGCTGGCGGGTGAGGACGTCTCGCACGCGACCGGGATGATCGAGGGCCTGCCCGACCTGCTCTCCGAGCCTCTCACGCTCGAAGTGCGGGGCGAAGTCCTGATGACCACTGAGCAGTTCGAACGGGCCAACACGCTCCGCACGAGCCACGGCGGGACGCCTTTCGCCAATCCGCGCAGCGCGGCGGCCGGGAGTGTACGGGCCAAGGACCGCCCGTATCAGGTGGAGATGACGTTCTTCGCGTACGCGGCGCTGCCCCTGGCCGGCTCCGGCGGCGACCTGACCGCCTCCCTCACCGAACTGCCGCACAGCGAGGTGCTGTCGCTCGTCGGCGGGCTGGGCGTGCACACGACGGCCGGCACCACCGTTCCGCCGAGGACGGTGACCGACACCGAGGCCGTGCGCGTCCGGGTGGAGGAGATCGCGGCGCTCCGCCCCGAGCTGCCTTTCGGCATCGACGGCATCGTGATCAAGGCGGACGCCGCGGCGGACCAGCTGGCGGCGGGATCGGGCTCGCGCGCGCCACGCTGGGCGATCGCGTGGAAGCTTCCCGCGGTCGAGAAGGTGACACGGCTGCTGGACGTGGAGTGGAACGTCGGCCGTACGGGCACCATCGCGCCCCGCGCCGTCCTGGAACCGGTCGAGATAGACGGCTCCACCGTCACCTACGCCACGCTGCACAACCCGAACGACATCACCCGCCGTGACCTGCGGATCGGCGACCACGTGATGGTGTACAAGGCGGGCGACATCATCCCCCGCGTGGAGGCGCCCGTCGCGCACCTGCGTACCGGCGACGAGAAGGCCGTCGTCTTTCCCGAGGTGTGTCCGCAGTGCGGCTCGGACATCGACACCTCGGAGCAGCGCTGGCGCTGTGTACGAGGCCGTAACTGCCATGTCGTCGCGTCCATCTCGTACGCGGCCGGACGCGACCAGTTCGACATCGAGGGTCTGGGGGCGACCCGTGTCGTGCAGCTCGTCGACTCCGGTCTCGTCGCGGACATCGGCGACCTGTTCACCCTCACCCGCGAGCAGATCCTCGGTCTCGACCGGATGGGGGAGACCAGCACGGACAATCTCCTGGCCGCGATCGAGCGCGCCAAGGGACAGCCGCTGTCCCGGGTGCTGGCCGCCCTCGGGGTGCGCGGCACCGGACGCTCGATGTCCCGGCGGATCGCCCGGCACTTCGCGTCCATGGACGTGCTGTGCGCGGCGGACGAGGAGGCGATGCGGCGCGTCGACGGGATCGGCGGGGAGAAGGCCCCGACGATCGTCGCGGAGCTGGCCGAGCTGGCGCCGCTCATCGGGAAGCTGCGGGCGGCCGGCGTCAACATGACCGAGCCGGGCGCCACGCCGCCGTCCGACGAGCCGGCGGACGCCGAGGGCGGCGAAGTCCCTGGCGGGAGCGGTCCGTTGGACGGGATGACCGTGGTGGTCACGGGCGCCATGACAGGACCGCTGGAGAAGCTCTCGCGCAACGAGATGAACGAACTGATCGAGCGGGCCGGCGGCAAGTCCTCCTCCAGCGTCTCCAAGCGCACGTCCCTCCTCGTCGCGGGGGAGAACGCCGGGTCGAAGCGGGAGAAGGCCGAGAAGCTCGGTACGCGAATAGCCTCACCGGACGAGTTCGCGGAGCTGATCGCGGAGCTTCTCGCTGACGACGGCGGTAGTGGCGCGGCGGACGAAGCGGACCGGTGAGTCGGACGCCGTGGCGTACCCGGACGAGCGCGCGACCTTCGGGCTGCTCGCTCGCCGGGCAGGCATCCCTGCCGCTGTCAGTTCGGGCCGGGGCCGAAGCGGCGCTGGTACGCCGACGGTGTCAGGCCCGTCTCGCGGCGGACGAGCGTGCGCAGGTTCGCGGCCGTGCCGAGGCCGCTGCGCCGGGCCACCAGCTCGAAGCGTGACTCGCCCCGTTCGATCAATCGGCAGGCGAGGGCGACCCGTTCACCGGTGAGCCACGCCAGAGGCGTCGTGCCCAGCTGTGCCTGGAAGCGGCGGTGCAGGGTCGCCGGGCTCACCGAGGCGCGGGTCGCGAGGGTGGCCACCGTGAGCGGGGAGTCCAGTCGCTCCTGCGCCCAGGCCAGCACGGGCGCCAGTGACTCGTCAGGCAGGTCCGGTACCGGTCGTTCGACGAACTGCCGCTGCCCGCCGTCCCGGTGCGCCGCGAAGACCAGCCGCCGGCTCACCGAGTTGGCGACCTCCGCGCCGTGGTCCCGGCGCACCACATGGAGCCCCAGATCGAGCGCGGCGGCGCTGCCCGCTGCCGTGAGGATGTCGCCGTCGTCGACGAACAGCACGTCCGACTCGAACCGTACGCGGGGGAAGCGGGCCCGGAAGGAGTCCGCCCACTGCCAGTGCGCCGTGGCCCGGCGCCCGTCGAGCACCCCCGCCTCCGCCAGGGTGAAAGCCCCGCTGCAGAAGCCGGCAAGGCGCGCGCCGCGCCCGTGGGCCCGCCGGACGGCGTCCAGCACGGCCGGGCGGCGCGGTACCTCGACGTCCGGGCGGTTCGGGACGATCAAGGTGTCCGCCGTATCGGCCAGCGCCAGCTCCGCGACCCCCGTGAGCGTGAAGAACCCGTCCCGCATCAGGGTGCGCGGCTCGGGGGAGCAGAGGTGGAAGTCGTACAGCTCCCGGCCGATCTCGGGCCGTCGCAGACCGAAGACCTCGGTCGCGCAGCCCAGTTCGAAGGGGTTCGAGTTCTCGTCCACGATCACGACGACCCGGTGAGGGCGCCGACGTTCGTGCGAGGATTCTTGCGTCATATGCGATTCCTAGCACTCACACCGGCCGCACGGAACCGACGAGCATGGGCGCATGAGCGATGAACCCACCATGCCCCTCTCCCTCGACAAGGCGCTGACCTCCTTCGACGCCCTGTGGAGCCCTCGTATCGTGACCCGCGTCAACGACTACGACGTACGCGTCGCCAAGGTCGAGGGCGAGCACGTCTGGCACGTCCACGAGGACACGGACGAGTTCTTCCTCGTCCTCGAAGGGGAGCTGCGGATCTCGCTGCGCGAGTCCGCCGGTGAGCGCACGGTCCTGCTGCCGAAGGGCGCCGTGTTCACCGTCCCGCGCGGTACGGAGCACAAGCCGTACGCCCCGTCCCGCGCGGCGATCCTGATGTTCGAGCCCTCCGGGACATCGACGGTCGGCGACCGGCACGACGAGGTCCCTGACCATGTCGACGCGACGACGGGCCACGCGCTCGGCTCCTGACGGCGTTCGTCCTCAGCCGACGGCCCGGACGTACTGCACGTCGAAGTCCACCGCCCAGACCTCGCCGTCCTCCGACCGCTCCCAGGCGCCCGCGATCGTGCCGGCCGTCTCGTCGACGGTCGCCGTGAACCGCTGGTGGAAGCCGGGCGCCGCGCGCCACTGCTTCCATACGCCGCCGGCCAGGCTCGTACGGTAGACCCGTGCGACGCCCCGGCCGTCGGCGTACAGCGTCGTGAACTCGTCGGCGGTGTCGTCGTAGCCCGTGATCGTGCTCGTGGGGAACGGCACGTGCCCCACCCACTCGGGCGGGAACGCCGTCGTGGGCCCCGGGTCCGCGCGCTGGACCAGAAAGGCGCCGCCCTCCAGCCAGGTGAACTCGGTCCGGACCGGCCCCGCCCGGTGGCCGGCGGCCCACATGTCCCACTCACCCACGAGGACGTCCAGCCGGCTCAGCGCGCTGTGGGGTGTCGGTCGGCGCATCGTTCTCTCCTCATCCGGGTGCGGGGCCGGTGCGGCCCGCTGCCGGTAGTGACTGGGAAGCGCCCCCGGACTCATCGATCCGCGTGAGCCAGACGGGACTTTGCGGACACGCCCTACGCCTGGCCCGTCTCGAAGCGGGTGATCCGGCCGTCGGCGACGGTGAACGCCCAGCGGGTCCGCATGGTGCCGTACGTCGCGTTGGTGAACGTCGCCGTCAGGGCGCGGCCCTCGTCGGAGGCCGTCTCGATGTCCATCCGGCCGTCGGCGGAGAAGATCTCCTTGTCCACCCAGCCCGCGAGGTCACGTTCGCTGCCGTCGTCGGACATCGTGGCGTCCGGGGCCAGGACGGCGAAGAAGGCGTCCCGGTTCCCGCCGTTGACGGCCGAGACGAACGCGGCGACCGCCGGGTCTGCGGGGATGACGCTCATGGGTGGTCCTCCTTGTGACTGGGCTCCAGCCGGGTGGTGGCAGTGCCATCATCACGCCTGCCGTGCCACCGCGCAGCCCGGCGGAACGGGCCTGCGCGAGGAGGGTGTACAGCCCTCCTCCAACGATGTAAAAGATGCCTACGGGCCGAACCAGCACCGTCCTCGCCCGATGACCGAGGAGGGCAATCGACCATGCGTGCCTCGCTGCCGAGCTCCACCCCCACGTCCATCTCCACGCGTTTCCCCACACGTGTCCCCACGCGCGACCGCGCCACCGCCTGGCTCGGCGCGCTGCTGCTCCTGTGCGCGAGCCTCGTCGTGGCCGGCGGCGGCCCCGCCGAGGCGAAGCCCGCCGCCTGGCAGCCCAAACCGTCCCCCATGACCACCCCGTGGACGAACCAGGTCCCGGTCGACAACCCGCTGCCGGAGTACCCGCGCCCCCAGCTCACCCGCCCCGACTGGCTCAACCTCAACGGCGTCTGGGACTTCGCGATCACCGGCGCGAACGCCGGGCAGCCCGCCGCGTTCCCCGAGCAGATCAGGGTCCCGTTCGTCGCCGAGTCGGCCCTCTCCGGCATCCAGCGAAAGATCACCCAGAGCGACAAGCTCTGGTACAAGCGCACCTTCACCGTCCCGGCGGGCTGGAACGGCCGCCGCGTCCAGCTGAACTTCGGCGCGAGCGACTGGCAGACCACGGTCTGGGTCAACGGCAGCCAGGCCGGCGCGGCCCACAGCGGCGGCTACGACGCGTTCACCTACGACATCACCCCCCTGCTGACCGCGGGCACCAACACCGTCGTCGTCTCCGTCTTCGACCCCTCCCAGACCGGCGGCCAGGCGGTGGGCAAACAACGGATCAGCGACGTCACGCCGCATCCCGGCGGCGGCATCTTCTACACGGCCGCGTCCGGCATCTGGCAGACCGTCTGGCTGGAGCCCACAGCGTCCGCCCACATCACCCGGCTCGACTTGGTGCCCAGCCTCTCCGACAACACGCTCAAGGTCACCGTCCGGGCCGCCGGCACCGCCGGCCACACCGCCAGGGTGACGGTCTCCTCCGGCGGTACCGCCGTGGCCACCGTGACCGGGCCCGTGAACAGCCCGTTCTCGGTGCCGATCCCGAACCCGCGCCTGTGGAGCCCCGAGGATCCGTTCCTGTACGACATCAGGGCCGACCTGCTGTCGGGAACGGGAGGCGGCGGTACGGCCGTCGACTCCGCCGGCAGCTACGCCGGGATGCGCTCCATCTCCGTGGGCAAGGTCGGCGGCGTACAACGCCCGCTCCTCAACGGTAAGTTCGTCTTCCAGACCGGCACCCTCGACCAGGGCTACTGGCCGGACGGCATCTACACCGCGCCCAGCGACGAGGCACTGCGCCACGACCTCCAGAAGCACAAGGACCTCGGCTTCAACATGGTCCGCAAACACATCAAGGTGGAGCCGCAGCGCTGGTTCTACTGGGCGGACCGGCTCGGTCTGCTGGTGTGGCAGGACATGCCCGCCATGGACACCCGGACCCCGGACGGCGCCGCGCGTGTGCAGTGGGAGGCCGAGTACGACCGGATCATCGACCAGCACCGCAGCTCACCGTCCCTGGTGATGTGGGTCAACCAGAACGAGGGCTGGGGCCAGTACGACCAGGCCCGGATCGCCGACGAGGTCAAGGCGTACGACCCCACCCGCCTCGTCAACAACATGAGCGGCGTCAACTGCTGCGGCTCCGTCGACGGCGGCAACGGCGACGTCATCGACAACCACGTCTACGTCGGCCCCGGCACCACGACACCGACGGCCACCCGGGCCGCCGTCCTCGGCGAGTTCGGCGGGCTCGGCTGGAAGGTGCCGGGACACGAGTGGTACCCGGGCGGCGGCTTCAGCTACGAGGACCAGGCGAGCGTCGCCGCGCTGAACAACCGCTTCGTCGGCCTCATCGACACCATCCGCGAGAACCAGATGCCCAGCGGTCTCTCCGCGTCCGTCTACACCGAGATCACCGACGTCGAGAACGAGGCCAACGGTCTGCTGACGTACGACCGGCAGGTGGTCAAGGTCGACGCGGCCCGGGTCAGGGCCGCCAACCTCGCCCTCGTCGACGCCTCGCGCAACCCGCCGCCACCGGTCACGCTGCCCACCGGCCAGAACAAGTCGCTGCGGGTGACCACCCCCGGTCACACCGGCAAGTACCTGCGCCACCAGGACGGCCTCGCCTTCACCGCGCCCGTCGACGCGAACAGCGACAGCCTGCTGAAGAACGACGCCACCTGGAAGATCGTCCCCGGCCTCGCGGGCAGCGGCTGCTACTCCTTCGAGTCCCGCAACTACCCCGGCCAGTACCTGCGGCACCGCGACTTCCGCGTCTACAAGGAGGCGGGTGACGGCTCGGCGCTCTTCCGCGCCGACGCCACGTTCTGCGCGCTGCCCGCCGCCGGGGGAGTGCGCCTCGCGGCGTACAACATGGCAGGCGGCTATCTGCGGCACATCAACTCGGAGGTGTGGATGGCGACTCGGGGCGGTCCGCGCGCCTGGGACAACCCCGCCTCGTTCACCGAGGACACGACCTGGGCCGTCGCCGATCCGTGGGCGGGGTGACCGGACGTACCCCCGGACCACGGGCCGGGCTCACGCCGTCCGGAGACGGCGTGAGCCCGGCCGGCCGAGGCCGTGTCACGCGACGGCGGTTCCCTCAAGCTCGACCAGCAAGGTGGGGATCGCCAGCCGGGTCACCCCGAGCATCGTGGTGGCCGGCGCCACGCGGGCGGCGCCAAGTCGCGCCGCCAGCCCGCCGTAGTGCTGGAAGAGCAGATCGACGTCGGTCGTGTAGACGTTGAGCCGGGCGAGGTTCGCGAGTGACATGCCGGCCTCGCCGAGTACGGCCTCCAGGTTGTCGAGGCTCAGCGCCAACTGCGCGGCCATGTCACCGTCATGTTGGGGCTTGCCGTCAGCGTCCGTCGCGGTCTGCCCCGAGAGATACAGGGTCCGCGTGTGCCCCGAGACGACCTCGCCCTGGTTGAAGCCCATCTCCACCGACCACGGCACCGGGTTGACGGCCGTTCGCTCCATAGCCACATCCGCTCCATTCGATTGTCTGTAGGTCTTCGACGTCGTGATGGAGCCTCGCAGCGAATACACGACATCCTCGGTCGTGTATCTCGGTAGGGTTTTCGTATGCGTGCCGACCGGCTGGTCTCCCTCGTGCTGCTGCTGCGCCAGCGCGGCCGGCTGTCCGCGACCACGCTGGCCCGCGAGTTGGAGGTGTCCACCCGCACCGTGCTGCGCGACATCGAGGCGCTGTCCGCGGCGGGTGTCCCGGTCTACGCCGAACGCGGCCGGAACGGCGGGTTCGCGTTGCTGCCCGGTTTCCGGACGGAGCTGACCGGACTGAACCACGACGAGGCGCTCGCCCTGCTGGTCGCCGGATCGCGGCGCGGCGCGCAGGTGTTCGGCCTCGGCTCGGCGCTCGCCTCGGCCGTGCTCAAGGTGGTCGACGCGCTGCCGGAAAGCCACCGGGACACCGCGGCCGGCGTCGCCGAGCGACTGCTCATCGACCCGGAGACCGACCTCCTCTCGCGCCGCGTGGCCGCCGAGGAGGTGCCGGACGCGACGGCGGCCGAGGTCCGGCGCGCGGTGCTCGCCGGGCACAAGCTGCGCATCCGGTACGCCGCGGCAGGCCAGACACCTCGGTGGCGCACGGTGGACCCGATCGGTCTGGTGACCGTACGCGACCAGGGCTACCTGCTGGCCACGAGATCCGGCGCCGACCGCACCTACCGGCTCTCCCGCGTCCTGGCCGCCGAGGCACTCCCCGAGCCCGCCCAGCGCCCGGACCGCGTCGACCTGGACCGGGCCTGGCGGGACCGCGGCACCCGGTTCCGCACGGGCGGCGACCAGGTCGCGGTGCTGGTACGGGTGGACCCGGCGCGACGGGAGGACCTGGTGGCCACCGCGCTCGCGGTGCACACCGAGGAGGCCGAAGAGGGTGGCCGACTGCGGCTGGAGGTGACCTTCCAGGACGCGCGCCACGCCGAATGGGCACTGTGGCAACTCGCCACGGACGCGGAGGCCCTGGCCCCGCAGTGGTTGCGCACGGCCCTGCGCGACCGGGCCGCCACGATCGCCACCCGCTACGAGACGTCGCCCTGACGTCCCCCTACCGCTTCGCGCACCGCCCGGCCCGGCAGCAGCCGGCCGTCGAAGAGACCTCCCCGGAAGGTGTTGAGGTCCTTCGTGGACACCAGGCCGCCGGACGGCACATTGTGGGGTGTATCCACCTTCGCCGTGGCCCGGGGGTTCTCCTCCGGGGCCGCCCTTCGAGCGGCATTTGTTCAGTGTGCGAACGCAATCCCCGCGTGCGCGTCAACGGCCCGGAATCATCTGTCGGGGCGCCGATCCCGCCGCGCCGATCCAGTAGCAGGTCAAGGCCATTTGGATAGACCCTTGACAAATTAGTGGCCCGTTGCCAGCATGCGAAACTCCCGCGGGTTTCCCGTGGATGTTCGGTGCCGTAACACATGCCCTTGCACGGACCGCACGGACGCACGGACCGCACGGCTGCTCATCGGGTGAAGGGACATCACCCGGTCGGCAGGTTCCTCCCTGAGTGAGACACGGTGGCGCGCTCGCCCGCGCTGCCGCCTGTCTCGCTTCCCTTGAACAGGTATGGAAGGAAGCTCGATGTCAGGACTCTCAGGACGGCCGCGCCCGAGACAGAAGTGGCTGAGGTGGCTCGCGGTACTGGGTCTGGTGGTGGGCGGCGGCGCGATCAGCGTCCCCACCGCCGCCGCCCACCCCGGTCATCCCGGCCACGAGGAAGCACAGGCAGCGCCTGCCGCCATCCCGGCAGGCGACTACCAGCAGGTACAACTCGCGCTCGGTTCGGCCGAGTTGGGCGAGGCGATGTCACTCGCCGTACTGCCCGACCGCGCCGTCGTGCACACGGCGAGGGACGGCACGGTCCGCTACACGGACGCCGCGGGCAACACCAAGTCGGCAGGCAAGCTGGACGTCTACACCCATGACGAGGAGGGCCTCCAGGGGATAGCCGCCGACCCGAACTTCCAGAGCAACCGGTATCTGTATCTGTACTACTCGCCCAAGCTCAGCACCCCGGGCGGCGACGCCCCCGTCACGGGCAACGCCGCCGCGTTCGAGCCGTGGAAGGGCCACCTCAACCTCTCGCGCTTCACGCTCAAGGCCGACAACACGCTCGACCTGGCCAGCGAGAAGGTCGTGCTGGAGGTCCCCAACGACCGTGGTCAGTGCTGCCACGTCGGCGGTGACATCGACTTCGACGCGCAGGGCAACCTCTATCTGACGACGGGCGACGACACGAACCCGTTCGAGTCCTCGGGCTACTCGCCGATCGACGAACGCACCGACCGCAACCCGCAGTTCGACGCCCAGCGCTCCTCGGGCAACACCAACGACCTGCGCGGCAAGGTGCTCCGTATCAAGCCGACCGCCGCCGGCGGCTACACCGTGCCCTCCGGCAACCTGTTCGCGCCCGGCACCGCGCGCACCCGCCCCGAGATCTACGCGATGGGCTTCCGCAACCCGTTCCGGATGTCCGTCGACAAGGCCACCGGCATCGTCTACCTCGGCGACTACGGCCCCGACGCGGGCGTCACCAACGCGAGCCGCGGCCCCAGCGGCCAGGTCGAGTTCAACCGCATCACCGGACCGGGCAACTACGGCTGGCCGTACTGCACCGGCACCAACACGGCGGCCGAGACGTACAGCGAGTTCACCTTCCCGAGCGGCCCGTCCGCGGCCAAGTACAACTGCGCCGCGCCCGCGAACAACTCCTTCCGCAACACCGGGCTGGCGACCCTGCCCGCCGCCAAGTCGAGCTGGATCAAGTACGGCGGTGACGCGGGTTCCCCGCCCGAGTTCGGCGGCGGCTCCGAGTCGCCGATGGGCGGCCCGGTCTACCGCTACGACCCCAACCTCAACTCCAGCGTGAAGTTCCCGCAGTCGCTCGACGGCCGCTTCTTCGCCGGTGAGTACGGCCGCAAGTGGATCAAGGCCATCGAGGTCAAGGCCGACGGCACCCCGGGCGTCATCGAGGCGTTCCCGTGGACCGGTACGCAGGTCATGGACCAGGCCTTCGGCCCCGACGGCGCGCTGTACGTCCTGGACTACGGCACCGGTGGCAACAATCAGGCCCTGTACCGCGTCGAGTATCTCGCGGGCGCCAACCGCAACCCGGTCGCCAAGGCCGCCGCCGACAAGGTCTCCGGACCCACCCCGCTGACCGTCGCGTTCTCCTCGGCCGGCAGCGCCGACCCCGAGGGCAAGGCCCTGACGTACTCCTGGAACTTCGGCGACGGCACCACCTCCACGGCCGCCAACCCGAGCCACACCTACACCACCAACGGCACCTTCCGGCCCACGCTCACCGTCCGCGACCCGGAGGGGCTGACCGGTACGGCGAGCCTGGTCGTCACGGCGGGCAACACCGCCCCGACCGTGACCCTCCAGACCCCCAAGGACGGCCAGCTCTTCTCCTTCGGTGACACCGTGCCCTTCCAGGTCACCGTCAGCGACCCGGAGGACGGGACCATCGACTGCTCCAAGGTCAAGGTCACCTATCTGCTCGGCCACGACGAGCACCGGCACCAGATCACCCAGGCCACCGGCTGCTCCGGCAACCTCAGCGTGCCCGCCGACGGTGAGCACGACAGCGCCGCCAACATCTACGGGGTCTTCGACGCCGAGTACACCGACGGCGCCGGGCTGACCACGCACAGCGCCCGTATCCTCCAGCCCCGGCACCGGCAGGCCGAGCACTTCGGCGCCCAGTCCGGCATCCAGGTCGCCGCGCACGGCAACGCCGAGGGCGGCAGCACCGTCGGCTTCACCGACAACAACGACTGGGTCTCCTTCAAGCCGTACAACGTCTCCAACGCCACCCGGTTCACCGCCCGGGTCGCCTCCGGCGGCGTCGGCGGCACCCTGGAGGTACGCGCCGGGTCCGCGACCGGCACGCTGCTCAGCTCGGTGGCCGTGGCCCCGACCGGCGGCTGGGAGAACTTCGTCGACGTGTCGGCGAACGTCACCAACGCCCCTGCCGCGTCAACGGAGTTGTTCCTGGTCTTCAAGGGCGTGACCGGCCAGGGCAACCTCTTCGACGTGGACGCCTTCACCTTCACCACCGGCAGCAGCGGCTCCAGCCAGACCGTGGAGGGTGAGTCGTTCAGCTCGGGGCAGGGCGTCCAGGCGGCGGACCACGCACCGGCGAGCGGCGGCAAGACCCTCGGCTACATCGAGAACGGCGACTGGGCGGGCTACGCCCACGTCCCGACGGCCGGGACCAAGACCTTCTCGGCGAAGGTCTCATCGGCCGGCGCGGGCGGCACCGTCACGATCCGCTCGGGCTCGGCCACCGGCGCCGTCCTCGGCACCGTCGCCGTCCCCAACACCGGTGGCTGGGAGACGTTCCAGAACGTGTCCACCGCGCTGACCGGTACCGGATCGTCCGGGGCACTGTTCCTCACCTTCACCGGTGGGGCCGGCTCCCTGTTCGACATCGACACCCTCACTCTCACCAAGTGACGCGAGTCAAGGAGACGATGATGCTCCGTCAGCTCCGCACGCTGCCGAAGACCGCCGCGGCGGCCTTCGCCCTCACCCTCGGCCTCGCCGCGTCGCTCCTGGCACCGGCGACCGCGGCCCAGGCCGCCGACCCCGCGTACCGGGTCCTCGTCTTCTCCAAGACGGCGGGCTTCCGGCACGACTCCATCCCGGTCGGCACCCAGACCATCCGCGACCTCGGCGCGGCCAACAACTTCACCGTCACCGCCACCGAGGACAGCAACGCGTTCACCACCGCCAACCTGGCCAACTTCAAGGCCGTCGTCTTCCTCTCCACCACCGGCGACGTCCTGAACACCAGCCAGCAGTCCGCGCTCCAGAGTTACGTGGACGGGGGCGGCGGCTACTTCGGCGTCCACGCGGCGGCCGACACCGAGTACGAGTGGCCGCACTACCAGACCCTCGTCGGCGCCTGGTTCAAGAGCCACCCCGCGATCCAGCGGGCCACGCTGAAGAACGAGGACCGGTCGCACGCGGCCACCGCGCACCTGGGCCAGACCTGGTCGCGTACCGACGAGTGGTACAACTACCGCACCAATCCCCGCCCGCAGGTCCGCGTCCTGCAGAGCCTGGACGAATCCAGCTACAGCGGCGGGGAGATGAGCGGCGACCACCCGATCACCTGGTGCCACCCGCAGGGCAACGGCCGGTCCTTCTACACCGGACTCGGCCACACCCAGGAGTCGTACGCCGACCCCGCCTTCCGCTCGCTGCTGCTCGGCGGCATCCGGTACGCGGCGGGCTTCGCCAAGGCCGACTGCCGCGCGGAGACCGGCTACACCACGCTCTACAACGGCTCCACCACCGGCTGGTCCCAGGCCGGCCCCGGCAGCTTCACCAACACCGACGCCACGCTGAACTCGACCGGCGGCATGGGCCTGTACTGGTACCGGGCGAAGGAGTACGCCTCGTACTCCCTCAAGCTGGACTGGCGCATGGCCGGTGACGACAACTCCGGTGTCTTCGTGGGCTTCCCGGCCTCCGACGACGTCAACACCTCGGTCAACCAGGGCTACGAGATCCAGATCGACGCCACCGACGCGGCCGACCGGACCACCGGGTCCGTCTACGGTTTCAAGGCGGCCGACCTCGCGGCACGTGACAACGCCCTTAATCCGCCGGGGAGTTGGAACACGTACGAGATCCGGGTGGAGGGGGAGCGGCTCCAGGTCTTCCTCAACGGCGTACGGATCAACGACTTCACCAACACCGACCCGGTGCGCTCGCTCCAGCAGGGGCACATCGGGATCCAGAACCACGGCACCGGTGACGACGTGTCCTTCCGCAACATCAGGATCAAGGAGCTGGGCGGCACCAATCCGCCCCAGTCGTCCACCTACGAAGGGGAGTCCTACACCTCGGGACAGGGCGTCCAGCCCGCCGACCACGCTCCCGCGAGCGGCGGCCGGACCCTCGGCTACATCGAGAACGGCGACTGGGCCGGTTACTCCCAGGCGTCGCTCACCGGGGCGAAGACCTTCGCCGCGAAGGTCTCGTCGGCCGGCGCCGGCGGCACCGTCACGATCCGCTCGGGCTCGGCGACCGGACCGGTCGTCGGCACGGTCGCGGTGCCCAACACCGGCGGCTGGGAGACCTTCCGGGACGTGTCCACCACGCTGACGGGCACACCGACCGGACCGCTGTTCCTCACCTTCACCGGTGGGGCGGGCTCCCTGTTCGACATCGACACCTTCACGATCGGCAGGTAGCGACCGCGCTGTGAAGGAGTGGGCCCCGAGGACATGTCCTCGGGGCCCACTCAATTTTCTGTATGGCTTCCGTCAATCACGTTGACGCGTCGTACCTCATACGTCATGTATGAGACATGACCTTCACGCCCACTCCGATACCGTCCCGCACCCAGTACGTCCTGGAGGCGATCAAGCACGCCATCCTCACGGCGCGCCTCCGACCGGGACAGGCGCTGGTCGAGGCCGAACTCGCCGCCCAGTTCGGCGTGTCCAAGACCCCCGTACGCGAGGCGCTCAAGACCCTCGCCGGTACCGGACTCGTCGTCATGAGCCAGTACAAGGGCGTGGTCGTACGGCATGTCGACGCGGCCATGGCACGGGAGGTCTACGACGTCCGCCTGCTGCTCGAACCGGAGGCGCTACGCCGTTCGGTGAGCCGCGCGGCCCGGCTCGAAGCGGCCCAAGAGGCCCTGGACCGGGCCGAGTCGGCGGCCGACCGGGCGGACAGGTCGCTCGCCAACCGCGACTTCCACCGGGCACTCTATCTGCCGTGCGGCAATCCGCTGCTCGCCCGGATGCTGGACGAGATCCGCGACCAGGCCGCCCTCGTGTCCACCGTGGCGTGGGCGTCGGACCCGACCTGGGAGCGCGAGGCGGCCGAGCACCGCGAGATCCTGCGGCTCGCCGTCGCCGGGGACGCGGAGGCCGCCGGGAACGCGCTCCACGAGCACATCGCCTCGTTCGTACGCCGCGCGTTCCCCGAGGAGGCGGCGCCCGTCAGCCCCTCGGACGTGTCCGACGGCGATGGACCCGTGCCTCCCACGGGGCGAGCGTGACCGTGGCGCCCAACCGATCAGGGTCCGGGACGTTGCCGATCAGCAGCTCGGCGTCCCGCCAGCCGTCGTCCGGCGGCTCGGCCTCGGCCGGGCGGCCGGTGAAGTTGCCGAGCACCAGCAGCTCGGTCGCCGTACCGTCCGCCGCAACCAGCCGTCGCGCGAAGGCGTACACACGTGGGTCCTCCGGCAGCAGCATCGTGAAGTCGCCGTACGCCACGGCCGGTTCGGAGTGCCGCAGCTCGATCAGCCGCCGGTAGTGGTGGAAGACGGACGCCGGATCGTCGTACGCCGCAGCCGCGTTGACCTCGGTGTGGTTCGGGTTGACCGGGATCCACGGGGTGCCGGTGGTGAACCCGGCGTGCGGGGACGCGTCCCACTGCATCGGAGTACGGGCGTTGTCCCGCCCCATCGCCCGCAGCCCCGCCAGGACCCGCGCCGGGTCGGCGCCCCCGTCGACCGCCTCCGCGTAGTGGTTGAGCGACTCGATGTCGCGGAAGTCGTCGATGGAGGTGAACAGGGCGTTGGTCATGCCCAGTTCCTCACCCTGGTAGACGTACGGCGTGCCGCGGTGCAGATGCAGCACGGTGGCGAGCATCGTCGCGGACCTGACCCGGTGCGCGGGCCCGTCGTCGCCGAAGCGCGAGACGACACGCGGCTGGTCGTGGTTGTTCCAGTAGAGGCTGTTCCAGCCGGTGTCGGCGAGGGCGTCCTGCCAGCGGCCGAGGGACGCCTTCAGATCGAGCAGATTCAGCGGCCGTACGTCGAACTTGCCGTCGCCGTGGTCGAGTCCGACGTGCTCGAACTGGAACACCATGTCCACCTCGGCGCGCGCCGGATCGGTGAAGAGCCTGGCCTCCTCGACGGTGACGCCCGGCATCTCACCGACGGTGAGCAGCCGTTCGGGGCGGCCGGCGAAGACCTCGCGGTGCATCTCCTGGAGGAACTCGTGGATCCGCGGGCCCGCGCCGTGGTGGGTGCGGTCGGCCAGCGCGGGGTCCTTCGAGATGAGATTGATGACATCCATCCGGAAGCCGTCCACACCCCGGTCCAGCCACCAGTTCATCATCCGGTGGACGGCCGAACGGACCTCGGGATTCTCCCAGTTGAGGTCGGGCTGCTTACGGGAGAAGAGATGCAGGTAGTACGCGTCACCCGGCTCGTCGTACTCCCAGGCGGAGCCGGAGAAGAAGGAACGCCAGTTGTTGGGCTCGGCCCCCGGGGTGCCGGACGGTACGCCGTCGCGGGCCGGCCGCCACCAGTACCAGTCGCGCTTGGGGCTGTCCGGCCCCCGCCGGGACTCGGTGAACCACGGGTGCTCGTCGGAGGTGTGGTTCACGACGAGGTCCATGACCAGCTTCATGGAGCGGGCGTGCACGGCGGCGAGCAGGTCGTCGAAGTCCGCGAGGGTGCCGAAGGACGGGTCGATGTCCTGGTAGTCGCTGATGTCGTACCCGTTGTCGTCCTGCGGGGACGGGTACACCGGCGACAGCCACAGGACGTCGACGCCGAGAGCGGCGAGATGGTCCAGCCGGTCGATGATGCCGCGCAGGTCCCCGACCCCGTCGCCGTCGGAATCGGCGAAGCTGCGCGGATAGATCTGGTAGACGACCGCCGACTTCCACCAGGCTTCGGGAGAAGGGGAGTTGGAGGGGGAGTTGGTGCTCACGTGCTGAACCTCGCCTACGTACGCCGCTGTGCCGGTGCCGGTGCCGGTGCCGGTGCCGGTCAGAGTCTGCTCGCTTCCACGAGCACGAGACGCTCCGGGTGGAGCGTCGGCGCCCGCACCCCGGTGACGGCCAGCAGCCGGCCGGTCAGCTCCACCCCGTCCGCGCGCTCCCACCAGAGAGGGTCGGACCGGTGGGGTCCCTCCGCCCGGTCGCCGGGCCGGTGGGGACGTATCCGGTAGCGGGCGTCCGCGTCGAGTCCGGGCAGCCGCACCGGGCCGGCCGGTGATGTCACGCTCGTCGCCGTCTGGACCAGGGCGTACAGCGCGCGCGAGCGGTCCGCCGCCACCACGCCGTGCACCCACAGCGCCGGATCGGGATGGTCGCCGTGCACGACGGTGCCGGAGTGCAGCAGCGGCCGGAGTTCCTTGTACGCCGCGACCCACTCGGCCAGCCGGGCGCGCTCACCGGCGTCGGCGGCGGTGAGGTCCCACTCGATGCCGAAGTGCCCGAACAGGGCGGTCCCCGCCCGGAAGTCGAGCGTGTGGGCACGCCCGGTGGTGTGCGCGACGGGCGAGCCGACGTGCGCGCCGAGGAGTTCGGGCGGCAGCAACAGCCCGGTCCAGCGCTGGATCTGCTGCCGTTCGAGCGCGTCGATGCAGTCGCTCGCCCAGACCCGGTCGGTGCGTTCCAGGATGGCGAGGTCGATCCGGCCTCCGCCGGAGGAGCAGGACTCGATCTCCAATCCGGGGTGCCGTGCGCGCAGTTCGTCCAGCAGCCGGTACGTGGCTGCCGTCTGTACGTGGACACCCGCCGCGCCCGTGGGACTGTGCCCGGCCTCCACGAGATCCCGGTTGTGATCCCACTTGAGATAGTCGATCGCGTACTCGCCGACCAGCGCGTCGAGCCGCTCAAGCACATGGTCGTACGCCTGCGCGTGCCCGAGGTCGAGCACCTGCTGCTGCCGGGACTCCGGCGGGAGCCGGTCGCCCGTCGCCAGGATCCACTCCGGGTGCGCGCGGGCGAGGTCGGAGTCGGGACTGACCATCTCGGGCTCGACCCACAGCCCGAACTCCATGCCCAGCGAACGGACATGGTCGACCAGCGGGCCCAGCCCCCCGGGCCAGACGCTCTCGTCCACATACCAGTCGCCGAGCCCGGCACGGTCGTGCCGGCGGCCCTTGAACCAGCCGTCGTCCAGCACGAAACGCTCGGCGCCCACCTCGGCGGCGGCGTCCGCCAGCGCGCTGAGCCGGCCGAGGTCGTGCCGGAAGTAGACGGCCTCCCAGGTGTTGAGGGTGACCGGCCGGGGCCGCCGCGGATGCCGGGTCCTGGCCCGCAGCTGCTGGTGGAAGCGCCCGGCCAGCTCGTCGAGCCCGTGGCCGTACGACCAGACGATCCACGGGCTCGTGTACGACTCGCCGCCCGCCAGCCGGACTTCGCCCCCGAGCAGCGTCTCCCCGGCGCCGAGCAGGGACACACCGGCGGGGGTGCGTTCGGCGAGGGTGCGGTGGTTGCCGCTCCACGCCACGTGGACGGCCCAGACCTCGCCCGTACGGAAGCCGAAGCCGGGCTCGCCCGCGAGATGCAGCAGCGTCGCGTCGGTGCCCGTACGGCCCCGGCGGTTCTCCCGCAGATGCGTACCGAGCGTGAACTCGTGCCGCTGCGGGCTGCGTTCGCGCGCGTGCCGGCCGGTGAGGTCCAGGAGTTCGGTGGCGTGGGAGGGCACGGGGAGGGCCAGCAGCAGACCGTCCAGGACGAACGGGCGCTCGCCGGTGTCGCGGTTGGTGACGGTGGCGCGCTGCCGTACGAGCCCGGCGGCGGTCAGCTCGATCTCCAGCACGAGCTGGAGCCGGGCGTGTTCGTCCACCGCGTCGACGGTGAGCTGGTGCGCCTGGGGGAGGTCGGGCGTGCGGACGGTACGGATCGAGCGGACGGTGAAGGCGGTGGAGAAGTCGGCCCCGTCGCGGTGGCCGGTGAGGCCCGGTGTACCGAGCCAGCCGGCCGAGTGCTCCGGCAGGAGGGAGAGCGGTACGGGCAGATCGAGGGTGTTGGACATCTGCCGGGCGGCGCTCGCGGTGGCCAGTTCGGCGAGCGCGGTGTGCTCGACGTCCCCGAGGTCGTCGCCCCAGTGGAGCACCCGGGGCAGCCGGCTGCCGGCGCAGTCGAGGACCAGACTCGTACCCGGCGCACGGAGATGGAGGTAGCCAGGGGAGTGACCGGTGCGCATACGGGCTCCTCGGATCGTCCGGCGTCTCTGTTTAGTTTCGGGGTGGAAGTTTCCACCCGTCAATAGGCGTTCAGGAGGCGCCAGAAGGCGAATGGCGCACTGCCGTTTTGGCTAGAACAGGTCTCTCGCGGCATGTTTACTTTCGGTGTGGAAGTAAATGGGGCGAGCTGGCAGGATGGGACCACCCCGGCCGTCGTACGCGCTGTACGCGCCGTACGCTCCGGGCTCCTCGCGGAAGGTCTCCCCTTGCACGTGACACCAGCGCCGTGGGCCCCGCTGTCCGGCGCCACGCACGCCGTCGCCCTGGAAGTGCTGCGCCGCGGACCGCTCTCCCGCAGCGAACTCGCCCGCCGGCTCGGCCTGTCCGCCGGCAGCCTCACCCGGCTCGCGAAGCCGCTTCTGGACAGCGGACTCCTCGTCGAGTCGGGCAGTACCGGCCACGCGTCACGCGCGGGCCGTCCCACCCGCCCGCTGGACGTCGTCGCCGACGCGCACCATTTCATCGGCGCCAAGGTCACCCACGAGGACGCGCACGCCGTACTGACCACGCTGCGCGCCGAGGTCGTCGCCTCCGCGCGGGCCGACCTGCCCGGCCGCGACCCCGCCTCGGTCGTCGCCGTCCTGCGCGGCCTCGCGGCCGAACTCGGCGCCGAACCCGCCCCGCGATCACGGCACATCACCGCCGCCGGGGTGAGCCTGGGCGGCAGCGTGGCCGATCACGCGACGGTCACCGCGGCGCCTTTCCTGGAATGGAAGGACGACGTCCCTCTCGGCGCCCTGCTCTCCGACGCGCTCGGCGTGCCCACCGCCGTCGACAACGACCTGCTCGCACTCACCCGCGCCGAGCACTGGTTCGGCGCCGCCCGGGGCCACGACCGGTTCGCGGTACTCACCGTCGGCGCGGGCATCGGCTACGGCCTCGTCACGCACGACCGTGTCGTGGACAGCCCGGACGCGGGCGTCGGCCTGCTCGGACACTTCCCGCTCGACCCCCTGGGGCCGCTCTGCCCGCGCGGGCACCGGGGCTGCGCCACCGCGATGCTGTCGACGGCCTCGCTGTGTGCCGCCGCGTCGGTGGGACTGCGGCGCGACGTCGGTTACGA
>NZ_MDCR01000095.1 GCF_001723055.1 Streptomyces niveus | reverse complement strand
GGTGGCCGACGCCGTCGCCGTGCTGGCCTCCGAGGTACCGCTGGCACCGGTGGCGGGCGCACCCGCCACCGAGATCCTGGCCGCGCCGCAGAGCGCGGCGGAACGAAGACTGCTCGACGCCGTGTCCACGCTGCCGCTGGCGCGCGCCGCGCACCCGTACAACGCGGAGGCCCTGGTCCACGGCCTGTCCACGCCCTCGGACGGCGAGGCCCAGGACGCGCCCTGGCACCAGGTGCGGCTGCTGCTCAGACTGCACCGGTACGCACAGGAGATCCGGCACGCGNNCCGAGGCCGCCGCCGCGGCGGCGAACGCCGCCCGTACACCACGGATCGCCCCTGCGACGGCGTACGCCCTCGGCGTGCTGCACGCCGACCAGCGCCACGAGGTGGAGGCGGCGCGCTACGACTTCCAGCAGATCTGGGCGCGCCGGGCGGTGACCGCGCCATGAGCGAAAGCACCCGGACAGGAACGATCCTCGCGGCGGGCTGCGTGCTGTGGCGGAAGTCGCCGTACCGGGCCGACGGCACCGAGGTCTGCCTGGTCCACCGGCCGAAGTACGACGACTGGTCCCACCCCAAGGGCAAGCTGAAGCACGCGGAGGACGCCCTGGCGGGGGCGCTGCGCGAAGTGCTGGAGGAGACGGGCCACCACTGCGCCCCGGGCGCCCGGCTCGGCACCGTCAGCTATCTCGCCAACGGCCGCCCCAAGCAGGTCGTCTACTGGGCGGCCGAGGCGACGGACGGCGAGTTCGCGGCGAACGACGAGGTGGACCGCATCCTCTGGCTCCCCCCGCCGACGGCCCGCGACCGGCTGACCCAGCCGCGCGACCGCCTGCTGATCGACGCGCTGCTGGACTCCCTGCCTTCGGCGTAGGAGCGCGCGCCGGATCAGTCCTTGGGGCCGACGTCGCCGACGTCGTCCACGGAGGTCGGACCCAGCTGCGTGGCACTGGCGTACTCCGGCATCGTCATGGGCTTGTCGAACAGGAAGAACGACTGGTTCGTCCCGACGGTGAACTCCATGAACACACCGGTCGTGGCGTCGAAGCCGTAGTACGTGTCGCACATCGAGCCCGCCGAGTACGTACCGTCCATCCCCGGCAGGCCCACGACCACACTGCCCTGGCTGGAGCGGTCAACCTTCTCCGTCGGCGTGAGCATCTGGCAGCGCGCCACCGGCATGCCCTTCATGACGAAGTACCCGTACTCGCCCTTGCCGTTCTGGATGTAGACGTAGCTCAGCTTGCCCCGCTTGCCCCACGTCTCGACCCACTGGTTGATGGCCTCGCGGGTCGGCGAGTACTCCATCCGCCCGGCGGGCTGGTTCGCCACGAGCTGGTCGTAGCTCTTCTGCTTGGCCTTTGTCTCCTTGCTCTGGCTGGAGTCGTCCTCACAGGCGGTCAGCCCCAGCCCCAGGACGAGCGCCGCGCAGACCGCGCCGATCCGAGTGATCGTCTTCATGGTGTGCTGCCCCTTTCCCCGGCGTACCGGTGATCAGTTGGCGCAGGTGGTGGCGGTGTCCTTGGCGTCCAGGCGGTACGGCAGGTCCCTGTCCCGGAAGGGCGCGCGGTGCTCCTGGGCGGCCTTCGAGTTGTACTCGTTGACGGACTCGATCCGGGTCACCCGCAGGGCCGTGACCGACTGGTCGATCTGGGTCCTGCGGGCCTCGGACGCGGTCTCCCGCTCCTCGTCGAGCACCTCGATCGAGCCCTCGGCGTTCCGTACGGCCTCGCAGAGATCGAAGAACTCCTGGTAGGTCGACTGCCGGAACTCACCCGAGGCGACGGTGTTCTCCCGCTCCCGCGCCTCTCCGCGGAACGGGGCGGTGAGCCACCCCGCACTCCCGAAGACAAATGTGCCGATCACGCCCAGAACCGCCAGAACGACGATCCCGCCGGCGATCCAGGTGCCGACCCTTACTCCCTCTCGTACAACCCCCATGACCACTCCTCCTCCGGTGGACCGACGGCACTCGTCAGGCGCTGTCCCGCCACGTCGAGTGTGGCGAGCGGGCCACCGGCATCCCATAGGAGGGAGTTGGAAGTCGGATGTACGGGGCAGCCGTCCCGACGGCTTTTTTCAGCCCGGCGCGAGGGCCGCGGCACCGGGGTCCCCCACGGCGGTGTCCCGGCGAACCGGTTGAACCGGTTCGAACCGGCCGGTGCGCGGCCGGGAGACCAGGGGGAGCACTTTCCGAGCGGCTACGCCGTGTCGCGTCACGATCCGGACACGAGCCGCACCAGGCTGACCATCACGGTTCACCTTCCGTTCATTCCCATCCGTCAGCCACTTCACCTGATCTGCCTAATTTCGGCCTTACACAGTGACCGGCACACCGCCGGACCCACCAACTCGACGCACGCCGCCGTAGAAGTGCGAAACCCCGCACAGGGCGGCTTCTGGAAGGAACACCCGAAGTGAAGCTTCAGCGCAAGAACCGGCTGCGCGCCACCGCGCTCGGTGCCCTCGCCGTCTCCGGCGCCCTGGTTCTCACGGCGTGCGGCTCCGACGACAACACGAAGGACACCGGCTCCGGCGACAGCACCGCGGCCGCCTCCAGCATCAAGTGTGACGACGCCAAGGGCCAGATCCTTGCCGCCGGATCGAGCGCCCAGAAGAACGCCATGGACCTCTGGGTCAAGAACTTCCAGCAGGCCTGTGCCGGCGTCGAGATCAACTACCAGCCGATCGGTTCCGGCGGTGGCATCACCAAGTTCACGCAGGGCCAGGTCGCCTTCGCGGGCTCCGACTCCGCCCTGAAGCCCGAGGAAGTCACCGCCTCCGAGGAAGTCTGCAAGGGCGGCAAGGGCATCAACCTCCCGATGGTCGGCGGCCCCGTCGCCATCGGCTTCAACGTGCCCGGTGTCGACAGCCTCGTGCTGGACGGCCCGACCCTCGCCAAGATCTTCGACTCGAAGATCACCAAGTGGAACGACGCGGCGATCTCCAAGCTCAACCCCGACGCCAAGCTGCCGGCCACCGCGATCCAGGCCTTCCACCGCTCGGACGAGTCGGGCACGACGCAGAACCTGAACAAGTACCTCAAGGCCGCCGCCCCGGCGGACTGGAAGTACGACGACAGCTCGAAGTCGTGGGAGGCCAAGGGTGGCCAGGCCGCCAGCGGTTCCTCCGGCGTCGCCTCCAGCGTCAAGGACACCGAAGGCGCCATCGGCTACTTCGAGCTCTCCTACGCGACCGCCAGCAACCTGACCACCGTCAAGGTGGACACGGGCGCCGGCACGCCGGTCGAGGCCACCACGGAGAACGCCTCCAAGGCCATCGCCGCCGCCAAGGTCAAGGGCACGGGCAACGACCTGGCCCTGGAGCTGGACTACGCCACCAAGGCCGAGGGTGCCTACCCGATCATCCTGGTGACGTACGAGATCGCCTGCGACAAGGGCAACAAGGCCGAGACCCTGCCCAGCGTCAAGGCGTTCCTCAACTACACCGTCAGCGAAGAGGGCCAGAAGGTCCTGAGTGACGCCGGTTACGCGCCGCTCCCGACCGAGATCGCGGCCAAGGTCCGCGAGATCGTTCCCACCCTGTCCTGACCCCCGGACGTGGCCGGCCCCGCTGGGGGCCTGTCGACAAATAGGCGTCTGCCGGGCGCCGCCTGACACGCGCGCTCGCCGCGTTGTCGGAGTCAGCCAAGTACGTCCAGTACGAGACTGATCCTCCGCCTTGCGATCGCACGCACCAGACGCCGCCCGGCCCGCCCTCCGGGCGGACGACGCCTCTTTGTCGACAGGCCCCCGGGGCCGGCCACGTCTTCCGGTGCACCGCCGCCAGGAGCCGTGACCCGGCTCCGCAGACCGGAGAAACGATGGATACAACTACCGCTCCCCCCACCGACGCGCCACCGCCGCCACCCGTCTTCGACAAGGGTGCGCCCAAGGCGAAGAAGCAGCTCGGCGACCGGATCTTCCTGGGCCTGTCCCGTGGTTCCGGCATCACCCTGCTCGTCATCATGGCCGCCATCGCCGCGTTCCTGACGTACCGCGCGATGCTCGCCATCTCCAAGGACGAGACGAACTTCCTCACGACCTTCGAGTGGAACCCGCAGGGCGAACCGGTCTCGTTCGGTATCGCCGTGCTCGCCTTCGGCACCGTGGTCAGCTCGATCATCGCCATGGTGATCGCCGTCCCGATCGCCATCGGCATCGCGCTGTTCATCTCACACTTCGCGCCCCGCAGGCTCGCCGCCCCGATCGCCTACCTGGTCGACCTGCTGGCAGCCGTACCGAGCATCATCTACGGCCTCTGGGGCGCCGTCTTCCTCGTCCCGTACCTCGACGGCCTGAACAAGTGGCTGGACGAGTACTTCGCCTGGACGTACATCTTCGACAAGACCAACGAAGGCGTCGCCCGCAACCTGTTCACCGTGGGCATCCTGCTGGCGATCATGATCCTCCCGATCATCACCAACGTGATACGCGAGGTCTTCCTCCAGTCGCCGAAGATGATCGAGGAAGCCGCCCTGGCCCTCGGCGCCACGCGCTGGGAAGTGATCAGGATGGCGGTCATCCCGTTCGGCCGCTCCGGCATCATCAGCGCCTCGATGCTCGGCCTCGGCCGCGCGCTGGGCGAGACGATGGCCGTCGCCGTCGTCCTCTCGCCGAGCTTCCTGCTCTCCTTCCACATCCTCGACGCGGGCGGCGGCACCTTCGCGCAGAACATCGCCGCGAAGTTCAACGAGGCGAACGGCTTCGGCCGGGACGCCCTGATCGCCTCCGGTCTCGTCCTGTTCATCATCACGCTGCTGGTCAACGGCGCGGCCCGTGCGATCATCGCCCGCCGCAAGGAGTACTCGGGGGCCAACGCATGAGCCACACGCTTCAGGACAAGCGGCCGTCGGCCGCCGCCCCCCAAGGCGCGCTCTCCGGTGCACGGATGCCGCGCTGGGCCCCCCTGGCCATCGCCGTCGGCTCCGCCGCTCTGGGCAGCCTGATCGGTCTGGGCGCCGGACTGGACAGCAAGATCCAGTGGGCGCTGCTGGCCGCGCTGGTCTTCGTCGCCGCCACCTACCTGATCACCGCCAAGGTGGAAGGCAGCCGCCAGGGCAAGAACCAGGTCGCGACCAGCCTCGTCTGGGTCTGCTTCCTGCTGGCGGTCATCCCCCTGCTGTCGCTGGCCTGGACCACCATCAGCAAGGGCGCCGGGGTCGTGGACGGGTACTTCCTGTCCCACTCGATGAGCGGTCTCCTCGACACGGACGAGGGCGGTGGCGTCTACCACGCGCTCCTCGGCACGATCGAGCAGGTCGCCATCGCCGCGGTGATCGCCACCCCGATCGGTCTGCTGACCGCTGTGTATCTCGTGGAGTACGGCACCGGAAAGCTCTCCCGGGCCGTCACCTTCTTCGTGGACGTGATGACGGGTATCCCGTCGATCGTCGCCGGTCTGTTCATTCTCTCGACGTGGAACCTGATGCTGGGCTTCGGAGTCTCCGGCTTCGCCGGCGCCCTGGCGCTCTCGATCCTGATGATGCCGGTCGTCGTACGCTCGACCGAGGAGATGCTGAAGCTCGTCCCGAACGAGCTCCGCGAAGCGTCCCTCGCCCTGGGCGTACCTCAGTGGCGCACGATCCTGAAGGTGGTCCTGCCGACCGCGATCGGCGGTATCACCACCGGTGTGATGCTCGCCATCGCGCGTATCACCGGCGAGACCGCGCCCGTGCTGCTGCTCGTCTTCGGTACGAAGCTCATCAACCCGAACCCGTTCGAAGGCGCCCAGTCGTCCCTGCCGCTCTATGTGTTCGAGCAGTACTCGGTCGGCACCGACGCCTCGCACGCCCGCGCCTGGGGCGCGGCCCTCGTGCTGATCGCGTTCGTCATGATCCTGAACCTGGTGGCTCGCGGCATCGCCCGCTGGAAGGCCCCGAAGACCGGCCGCTGAGGCCCCGAAATCCGGCTCCGCCGAGCGGGGTCACGCAGAAAGCAGTGATTGAAGATGGCCAAGCGAATCGACGTCAGCGGACTGACCGCGTTCTACGGCACCCACCGGGCGATCGACGACATCTCCATGACCGTCGAGCCCCGCTCCGTGACGGCCTTCATCGGCCCGTCCGGCTGCGGCAAGTCCACGTTCCTGCGCACCCTCAACCGTATGCACGAGGTCACGCCCGGTGGCCGCGTCGAGGGCAAGGTCCTGCTGGACGACGAGAATCTGTACGGCGCCAACGTCGACCCGGTCGCGGTGCGCCGCACGGTCGGCATGGTCTTCCAGCGGCCCAACCCGTTCCCGACCATGTCGATCTTCGACAACGTCGCGGCCGGTCTGAAGCTCAACGGCAAGTACCGCAAGAACGAACTGGCGAACGTCGTCGAGAAGTCCCTCAAGGGCGCCAACCTCTGGAACGAGGTCAAGGACCGCCTCAACAAGCCCGGTTCCGGCCTCTCCGGCGGCCAGCAGCAGCGCCTGTGCATCGCCCGCGCGATCGCGGTCGAGCCGGACGTGCTGCTGATGGACGAGCCGTGCTCGGCACTCGACCCGATCTCCACGCTCGCGATCGAGGACCTGATCGGTGAGCTGAAGGAGCGCTTCACGATCGTCATCGTGACGCACAACATGCAGCAGGCGGCGCGGGTCTCGGACCGTACGGCCTTCTTCAACCTGTCGGCCGTGGGCCAGCCCGGCAAGCTCATCGAAATAGACGAGACAGAGCGGATCTTCGCCAACCCGTCCGTACAGGCCACGGAGGACTACATCTCCGGCCGCTTCGGATAGGCACCGGCGCCGAAAGCCGTCCTGCGGTGCTGCATGGCGGTGCCACCGCAGGCCGAAGGGCCCGCCCCCTCTCCCAGGGGGCGGGCCCCATTCGTTCCGGAGCGGCCTCAGCCGAGGGCGACCGCCCAGCGGCCTCAGCCGAACGCCAGGTTCACGATCCAACTGTGCTGACCCGGGGGACGACCCCCGGACCCCCAGCCGAGGGCAACCGCCCAGCAGCCTCAGCCGAACGCCAGATTCACGATCCAACTGTGCTGACCCGGGGGACGACCCCCGGACCCCCAGCCGAGGGCAACCGCCCAGCAGCCTCAGCCGAACGCCAGATTCACGATCCAGAAGCTGATCGCCGCGACGAGTGCCGCCGCCGGCATCGTGATGAACCAGCCCAGCACGATGTTCTTCGCGACACCCCACCGCACCGCGTTCACCCGCTTCGTCGCGCCGACGCCCATGATCGCCGAGGTGATGACGTGCGTCGTCGAGATCGGCGCGTGGAAGATGAACGCCGAGCCGAACATGATCGACGCGCCCGTCGTCTCCGCAGCGAACCCCTGCGGCGGGTCCAGCTCGATGATCTTGCGGCCCAGCGTCCGCATGATGCGCCAGCCGCCCGCGTACGTACCCAGCGAGAGCATCACCGCGCACGCGACCTTCACCCACACCGGGATCTCGTCGCCCTGGCCCTCGACATCGGCGATGACCAGCGCCATCACCACGATGCCCATCGTCTTCTGCGCGTCCTGGAGACCGTGCCCGAGCGCCATGCCGGCCGCCGACACGGTCTGCGCGATACGGAAGCCGCGCTTGGCCTTGTGCGGGTTGGCGTTCCGGAACATCCACATGATGGCGACCATCACCAGATAGCCGATGACCAGACCGACGATCGGCGACAGGAACATGGGGATGACGATCTTCTCCAGCACCCCGCTCCAGATCACGTCGGTCCCGCCGGCGAGCGCCGCGCCCACCATGCCGCCGAAGAGCGCGTGCGACGAGGACGACGGCAGACCGTAGTACCAGGTGACCAGGTTCCAGACGATCGCGCCGACGAGCGCCGCGAAGAGGATCCCCATCCCTCGCGACCCGTGCGGTGTGGCGATCAGCCCTTCGCTGACGGTCTTGGCGACCCCTTGGCCGAGAAACGCCCCCGCGAGATTCATCACAGCGGCCATCGCGAGGGCCGCGCGCGGGGTCAGCGCGCGCGTTGACACCGATGTCGCGATGGCGTTCGCGGAGTCGTGAAAGCCGTTGGTGTACGTGAAGCCGAGCGCGACTCCGATGGTCACGATCAGGGCAAAGGTGTCCACGTGGTTCAGGACTCCTTGACCGCGATCGTCTCCACCGTGTTCGCGACGTGCTCGAACGCGTCGGCGGCCTCCTCCAGCACATCAACGATCTGCTTGAGCTTGAGGACTTCCATGGCGTCGTACTTACCGTTGAAGAGCTGGGCGAGCAGCTTGCGGTGGATCTGGTCGGCCTGGTTCTCCAGGCGGTTGACCTCGATCCAGTACTCGGTGAGGTTGGTCATCGTCCGCAGATGCGGCATCGCCTCGGCGGTCAGCTCCGCCGCCCGCGCCAGCACCTCGATCTGCTGCTCGACGCCCTTGGGCAGCTCCTCGACCTGGTAGAGGACGACCAGGTCGACGGCCTCCTCCATGAAGTCCATGATGTCGTCGAGGGACGAGGCGAGGTTGTAGATGTCCTCGCGGTCGAACGGCGTGATGAAGGAGGAGTTCAGCTGGTGGAAGATCGCGTGCGTGGCATCGTCCCCCGCGTGCTCCGCCGCCCGCATCCGTTCCGCGATCTCGGCCCTGGCGGAGGAATCCGCTCCGAGCAGTTCCATGAGGAGCTTGGAGCCCGTGACGATGTTGTCCGCGGACGCGGCGAACATGTCGTAGAAGCTCGTCTCCCTGGGGGTCAGACGAAAGCGCACGGGGGATCCTCGGGTTACATCGGATTCGGTCAGGCTGATGCTAGGCGCATCATCCGGCCACGGCTAACCGGCGTCCATCAGTGTGCTGCATAAGACACGACGATCATGACGTGCCCCTGCCCCTGCGCGAAAGACTGGGTATCATATACCTACCTGGGGTATTTTCTCCCCTTTCGGACATCTCTCACGAACACCCCATCAGGAGGACGCGATGACGACCACCGAGGCGGCAGGCGCGGCGACCGACGACGCGACCTCCGGTACGGGCACGACCGCCGGCACGGTCGGCGACGAGATCGTCACCGACCACGACCGCGGTGTGCACGGCTACCACAAGCAGAAGGACGAGCACCTCAAGCGGCTGCGCCGGATCGAGGGCCAGATCCGCGGCCTCCAGCGGCTCGTCGACGAGGACGTCTACTGCATCGACATACTCACCCAGGTGTCGGCCTCGACGAAGGCGCTCCAGTCCTTCGCGCTCCAGCTCCTGGAGGAGCACCTGCGGCACTGCGTGGCGGACGCGGCGGTCAAGGGCGGCGACGAGATCGACGACAAGGTGCAGGAAGCGACGAAGGCGATCGCGCGCCTGCTGCGTACCTGACCTCCACGACGGGCCGTCGGCTCAGCGGCACGACGATCTCTCACCGCGGTCCGCCCGCACCTTCAGCACTTCGTCGATCCGGTCCGGGCTGAGCCGTTCACCGTCCGCGGCCGACGCCGCGATCATCAGCTCTCCGCAGAGTTCGATCTCGGCGAGGGCCACGTGGTCGTGGACGGTCGGCGTGCGCAACAGAGCCACGTGCGTTCACCTCTTCCTGCCGGTGTCGTCTTCCTGGCGGTGTCGACTGCCGACTTCCTAGGGTAAGGAGGGTGAGACGTGACGCGCATGGCACGTCCGGACCATTTACACCTTGATCTTCCCGGTGAAGATCTGGTCCTTCGGGGGGAGTCGGACCCCGACGGGCACCCCGAAGTCGTACAGCAGTGTGGTCGAGGCGACGGCGACCGTACGCCCCTGATTCAGATAGCTGAACTGGTGTCTGACCTTGCGTAGCCGCCCGGCGTCGTCCAGATAGGCGTCGAACGGCACGACGTCCTCGGCGAAGCCCCGCGCCGCCGCGGCCAGCGCCTCACGCGCGTACGGCGCCGCCCGCTCCGCGGCCCGCCCGATGTCGGTGACCCCCCGGTAGTGCGTCACCCGCACACCGGCCAGCTCCTGCTCGCCGACGACGACCACGTCCTTCGCGGCGCGCAGCAGTTCGGCGGCGGTGAGCGGATCGGTGGCGCCGCCGGTGACCAGATTGCCGTCGGCGAGGGTGGTCGAGTCGAGCATGACCCACTTGTCGTCGGGCACCCCGGCGCCCCGGTTCTTCATGTAGAGGGTGGCGGGCGCCAGCAGTTCCGAGATCGGCCGGTGCTCGTCCGCGCCGGCCGGGTCCTTGGGCAGCACGACCGAGAGCTGCCCCATCCGCTTGCGGAAGTCGTAGCGCCCCTCGCCCCTGATGGTCACGCGCGTCCCGCCCGTCGCCATGACCAGCGACGTCTCGGCCTTCGAGCTGCCCGCCCCGACCAGCGCGTCGGCGGCGTCGCGCACCTCGCCCGGATCACCGAGGGGCCGGTCACCGGCGGACACGGCGCCCTCGCTCCCGGAGCAGCCGGTGGTCCCGGCCACGACCCCGACCGCCGTGACGGCGGCGGCGACGACCGCCACGCCTCTGCGTCTGCGCTGCTGCACCATCGCCTGCCAACCCCCAACGCCTTACCGTTGCTTGCCGTGCCGCCGTTGCCGTACCGCCATCGCGCCCTGTCCCGATAACGACGTCCCGCGCGCGTCGTCACGCACCACCGCGGGCCGCGAACGCACGCGCGAGTACGGTGGAGAAGTGCGCGAGCAAGAAACCTCGGACCCGCCCACCTCCCCCCACACTCCCCACTCCACATCGACCGTCGAGCGCGGCTCGTTCGCCCTGGCCCGCTGCGTCTGCGGCTGGTCGGGACCGGCCAGACGCTCCCGCGACCGGGCCAGAGCGGACGCCGCGTCGCACGAGGCGGCAGACTGACGCCACCGACGCCACCGACACGACCGACACACCGGGGGAGGCCGCCCGATGGAACGGCGCACACTGCTGGCCGGCGCGCTGGCCGTGACCACTGCGGGCGCGGTGAGCGCGTGCACGGGCGACGGCGCCGGCGGAAACGGTTCACCGGACTCCACCGCGAACAAGCCCCCACCACAGCGCACCTCCCCCTCCCCTTCCGCCTCCCCCAAGTGGGGCGCGCTCGCCTCGGGGCTGGACGGTCAACTCGTACGGCCCGGGGACAGCGAGTACGCGACGGCCCGCCAGCTCTACAACACGCGCTTCGACGACCTGAAGCCGGCGGCCGTCGCCTATGTGGCGGGCGAGGACGACATCCGCGAGTGCCTGGCCTTCGCCCGTACGTACGGCACACCCGTCTCGATCCGCAACGGCGGCCACTCCTACGCGGGTTGGTCCAGCGGCAACGGCCGGCTCGTCATCGACATCTCCTCGCTCGACGGCCTCGGCGACGCCGCGTCGGACGGGGTGATCGGCGCGGGCGCGAAGCTCGTCGACATCTACGGCGCGCTGGCCCGGCGGGGCCGTACGATCCCGGGCGGCTCCTGCGCCACCGTCGGCATCTCCGGCCTCACCCTGGGCGGCGGACACGGGGTCGTCTCCCGCGCGTACGGTCTGACCTGCGACAGCCTCACCTCGGCGACCATCGTGACCGCCGACGGCCGCCGCCTGACCGCCGACACCGAGCAGCACCCGGACCTCTTCTGGGCGCTGCGGGGCGCGGGCAACGGCAACTTCGGCGTCGTCACCGAGCTGCGCTTCCGAACCCACCCCGCCTCCACCGGGGTGGCGGCGAGTCTCAACTGGCCGTGGGCGAAGGCCCGTGCGGTGCTCGCGGCCTGGCAGGAGTGGGGGCCCGACCAGCCTGACGAGATCTGGTCCTCGCTGCATCTCGCGGTCGGCGCGGGCGGCGGCGCCGACCCGACGGTCTCGGTCTCCGCCTTCACCCTGGGCACCGAGTCCGACCTCAGGAACGCCCTGGACCGGCTCGCCGACCGCGCGGGCTCATCGGCGAGCTTCGTCTCGCTGCGCCCGCGCGGCTACGAGGAGTCGATGCTGGCGTACGCCGGCTGCGCCGGATTCAGCGAGGACCGGTGCCGGCTGCCGGGTACGACACCCGGTCGCGACGAGGACGGCGTGCTGCGCCGCGAGACGTACGCCGCGACCTCGGACTTCTTCGACCGTTCGCTGTCGTCGGCGGGCATCGGGACCGTGCTGTCGGCCGTGGAGGACTTCAGCCGGATCGAGATCAGGGACGGCGCGGGGTCGGGCACGGTCGCGCTGACGGCGCTCGGCGGCGCGATCAACCGGGTCGACCCGCTCGCGACGTCGTTCGTGCACCGGGGCTCGCGGATGCTCGCCCAGTACGTGGCGTCCTGGCAGCCGGGCACATCCGGCACCTCACAGCGGGCATGGCTGAAAACCAGCCAGAATTCGCTACGGCGTCACGCGTCGGGAGCGGCGTACCAGAACTACACGGACCCGGCGCTGACGGACTGGCGCACGGCGTACTACGGCCCGGCGGCACCCCGGCTGAAGAAGCTGAAGGACCGCTACGACCCAACCCGCCTGTTCGACTTCCCCCAGGCGTTGTAAGGGGGTCTACGCGGCGAGGTTGTTGTCGTCGGGGCGCGGCTCGGGGATGCCGAGCGGCCGCGTCCCCGGCGTCCCGGACGCCGCGGCAGCGGCCTCGGCCGCCTCGGCCCGGTCGGCGTCCCGCGCGGCCCGTGACCGTACGAGCAGACCCGCCCGCCGCGACCGGCAGACCGCCGACACCAGGGGGGTGAGCAGCGCCATGGCGAGGGGGGCGAGGAGCAGCACCACGGCCGTGCCGAGGGCGAATCCGCCGATCACGTCGGTCGGGTAGTGCACACCGACGTAGATCCGGCTGAAGCCCGCGACGAGCGCGAGGCCTATCGCGACGAGCCCGAATCTGCGGTGCGCGACGAAGATGCCGGCGGCCAGGGCCATGGCCATGGTCGAGTGGTCGCTGACGAAGGAGAAGCCGCCCTTGCCCGCCACGAGGACGTCGAGCCCCGTGTGGTCGACGAAGGGGCGGTCGCGCCCGACGAACTCCCGGATCGGGATGTTGATCAGCAGCGCGACACCGGCGGCGAGCGGTGCCCACAGCAGCCCGGCGACGGCGGCCACGGAATCCTCGGCCGCCCCCCGCCGCCGCACGCTCCACCAGCACCAGAGCGTGACGAGGACGAGCCCGATCATGATCCCGTACTCGCCGGCGAACTCCATGCCGCGGTCGAACCAGCCGGGGGCCGACCCGGCCAGCCCGTTGATGTCGTAGAGCAGGCTGACGTCGGGGTTCGACCCATCGATCGCGAGTCCAGCCATGTGCTGCGGCCCCTTGCCTTGTCGCCCACCACGACACGCCTCCGGGCGTATCGCTTCCACCAACCCTCGTGGTACCTGCGGTCAGTGCTGCGCGATCAACGCCACAGCCCCAGTCCAGGGAACGGCCTGATTCCCCTACAGGTTCCAGTCTTCACCGGACGATCTCCAGGACGTTATCGAAGAGTGACACATCGTCGCAGCTCAGAGGGGTGAACGAACGGATAATTCCGGCCACGCGCACCCTGGACGGGGCCCGACTCCACCCTTCCGGGCGTCAACCCTTCGCCACCCCTGTGCCCCGTCGGTCCGACGTCCCGTCAGCCGTTTTACGTACCGGCCCTGCGCTCGGTGGGCAAACCGGTCGGCAGCGATTTCGCGCCGTCTTCGGTGACTCTGGTCGCTCCGAAGTAGTCCGGTGTATCGATTTTGTCGAACCGGATCACGGCGCCGGTGTACGGAGCGTTGATCATGTACCCGCCACCGACATAGATTCCCACATGCCGGATGGCCCGCGAGTTGGTGAGGTCGTCGGAGAAGAACACCAGATCGCCGGGCATGAGCTCGTCACGCGAAGGATGTTCCCCCGCGTTGTACTGGTCGTTGGCCACCCGCGGCAACTCGATGTCCACGGACCGGTAGGCGGCCTGCGTCAGCCCGGAACAGTCGAACCGGCCGCCCTGCTCGGGGGTGCCGTTGCCGCCCCACAGGTACTTCGTACCGAGCTTCTGCTGCGCGTAGTAGATGGCGGCGGCGGCCTGCCTGGACGGCTCCACGCGGCCGACGGGGCGGGCGAAGCTCTGCTGGAGGGTCGTGATGACCTTCACGTAGTTCTGCGTCTCGGGGTACGGCGGGACGCCCCCGTACTTGATGACCGCGTACGCGCCCGCGTTGTACGCCGCGAGCATGTTCTTCGTCTGATCGCCCGGCACATCGTCGACGTACCCGGCGAGTTTGCAGTCGTACGTCGCCGCCGACGGGATCGCGTCCTCCGGGTCCCACACGTCGCGGTCGCCGTCCTTGTCCCCGTCGATCCCGTGCGCCGCCCAGGTCCCGGGGATGAACTGCGCGATGCCCTGGGCCTGCGCCGGGCTCACGATGTCGGGGTCCCAGCCGCTCTCCTGGTAGAGCTGCGCGGCGAGCAGCGCGGGATTGATCGCGGGGCAGAGATTGCCCCACTCCTGCACCAGCCGCTGGTACTTCGCGGGCACGGCCCCCTTGGCGAGCGCGACCGCCCCGCCGCCGCCCGCACCGCCGGCGAGCCCGGCGGCGGCGGAGTACGTACCGACGACGAGCAGCGCGATGAAGCTCAGGCTCAGCCCGAGCCCGACCGCGCCGGCCATCCAGAATTTACGCACCTCTCAACCCTCCCCCATCCGGGACACGTTCGCCGCTATTTTCCCGCCTGTCGTGTCGGTCCTATTCGGACACGGTGTCCGCCATGAAGCCATGGCAGACGACACTTCTGTGGTTCTTGTCCGAGGTGGCGTGGTGGTAGACGACGGTCCACTCACCGGGATCGTCGGCGAGCGGCGGCGCGGGCCGGACCTTGCCTCCGGCGCGGTCGGAGAAGTCGTCGGGGTAGACGAGGTTCTTCCACTGTGTCTCGTCGCCCTCGTACAGATCGGCGGCCTTGCTCACGTAGCCGAACTCGTCCGTGTCGAGCAGGTGGGGAGGCTTCACCTCGACGGAGACGTAGTACGGGGGGAGATTCGGCTCCTCGTACTTGAGCCGGTAGCCGATCTCCGCCTTGCCGAGCGGGATTTCGCCGCTGGGGTCGTTCTCGCCGGTGGTGACGGCGTACTGGAACTGGAGCGGCGGCTGCTCCTCACCGGGCAGGTTGCAGCTTTCCCTGAGCCCGTTCCAGGCGTGCCGGGAGGTGCCGATGTCCTGGATGTACCCGGGAGGCCCGTCGGGCTTGTCGCCGCCCTCGCCGCCGTTGCCGCCGTCCCCGCCGCCGTTGCCGGGGAGCAGCCACACGGCGGGGGCGACGGCGGGGGCCCCTGGGTCGGCAGGTCGTGAATCGCCAGTGCAGGTGCGTTCGGAGGCCGTTGGGGCGTGTCGGGCACCACCTCGGCCATGGCGACCAGCGGGTGATAGGCGGGATCGTCGACCAGGGCGGTGTCCACCGCGCACCACCGGATGAGCTCCGCCGGACCGGGCCGCCGCGCCGGATCCTTCTCGACACACGCGCGGATCAGCGCGGCGAGACCGGGCTCGACCCCGGCCGTGTCGATCTCCTCGTGCACGGCCCGGTAG
>NZ_MDCR01000094.1 GCF_001723055.1 Streptomyces niveus | reverse complement strand
TCACTCCGCCGCGCCCCCCGCGCCAGCCGCTCCCCCAGCTCGGGCACCAACCGGTCGTCGACCTCCCCCATGAAGGCGAGCGTGAAGTGCCACCCGTCCTGCCCGGTCCACCGCAGTTCGTCGGCCCCGGGGAGACCGCTCAGCCGTTGGTCGACGGCGGCGGCGAGTTCGTCGGCGGCGTGGGCGGGCGGCAGCACGGCGGCGAAGAGACGCATACGGGGAGTCTGGCATCCCGGCGTAACTCGGTCACCGTGAGTATCGTTGTACTGCGCGGCTGCCGAAGTTTCGTACGGCAGCGGGGAGGAGCGCCACGATGACCGTCGTGGAGACCGACAGGATCGCCATGGCCGACGAGAGCGACGACAAAGACAAGCTGACTCTGGACAGGATGTTCGAGTGGCTTGAGCAGTTGCCCGTCCCCGAGGGATACAAGGCCGAGATCGTCGGGGGAAATGTCTTCACGTCGCCGCAGCGGGACACCCATTGGGAGATCATCCTGGATCTCATCGAGCAGCTGCGAGCCGCCGGGTACGCGCGCAGCCGGGTCAAGTCCGATGTCCGCTTCGACTTTCCAGGGCATCTGAACGGCTTCGCCTGCGATGTCGTCGCGCTGTCCGGCGAAGCCGTGAAGAACGCGAAGGGCCTGTGGGACTACGAGGACATCGAGATGGTGGCCGAGGTGATCTCCAAGTCCACCGCTCTCAACGACTACGGCCCGAAGAAGGCCGCCTACGCGACCGCCGGCGTGCCCGTCTACCTCGTCGTCGATCCGTATGTCGGCCGCTGCCGCGTCTTCACCGAACCGAAGAACGACGAGTACACCGTCGACCGGACCGTCGACTTCGGCGAGGAGATCAAGCTCAAGGACACCGTCGTCGGGCTGACCCTCAAGACGCAGGAGTTCCCACGCGGCTGACGGCCCCGCCCCCGCCGACAGCCGCGCCCGCGCTCAGGCCGCCGTCGCCGTCGCCAGCGGCTGCTCCTTCGGTACGAACGTCACATGTGGACGGCCCCTCCGCAGGTCTATCTTGACGCGCAGGTCGCCGACCCGGGCGAGCATCACGCCCACGCCGATCGCCGCCAGCGTCGCGACCGCGCCGCCCGCCGCGAAGCCGACCCTCGGGCCGTAGGTGTCGGTGACCCAGCCGACCAGCGGGGCGCCCAGTGGCGTGCCGCCCGTGAAGACCATCATGAACAGGGCCATCACCCGGCCCCGCATGGCCGGGTCCGTGGCCATCTGGATGCTGGAGTTGGCCGTGACGTTGACCGTCAGGCCGAACATGCCGACCGGGACGAGCAGCGCCGCGAAGAGCCAGAACGTCGGGGCGAACGCGGCCACGATCTCCAGCACACCGAACAGGACGGCCGCCGCGACCAGCAGCCGCATCCGGGAGGTGCCCCGGCGTGCCGCGAGCAGGGCGCCGATCAGGGAGCCGGCCGCCATCAGGGTGTTGAGCAGGCCGTACGTACCGGCGCCCGCGTGGTACACGTCGTCGGCGAACGCGGACAGCCAGATCGGGAAGTTGAAGCCGAACGTGCCGATGAAGCCGACCAGGACGATCGGCCAGATCAGCTCCGGCTTGCCCGCCACGTAACGCAGCCCTTCCCGCAACTGCCCCTTGCCGCGCGGCGTCACCACGGCCTTGTGCAGGTCGGCCGTGCGCATCAGCAACAGCCCGGTGAGGGGGGCGATGAAGGAGAGGCCGTTGAGGAGGAACGCGTAGCCGCTGCCGACCGCCGTGATCAGGACACCGGCGACGGCCGGGCCGACGAGCCGGGCGGACTGGAAGTTCGCGGAGTTGAGGCTGACGGCGTTGCGCAGCTGGTCCGGGCCGACCATCTCGTGCACGAACGACTGCCGTGCCGGGTTGTCGACCACCGTGACCAGACCGAGTACGAAGGCCGTGGCGTACACGTGCCAGACCTGGACCTGGCCGCTGAGGGTGAGCGCGGCGAGCGCGAGGCCGGTGATTCCCATCGCGGCCTGGGTGGCGAGAAGCAGGGTGCGCTTGTTGCACCGGTCGGCTATGACGCCGCCGTACAGGCCGAAGAGCAGCATCGGCAGGAATTGCAGGGCCGTGGTGATACCGACGGCCGTGGAGGATCCGGTGAGGGTGAGCACCAGCCAGTCCTGGGCGATGCGCTGCATCCAGGTGCCGGTGTTCGACACGACCTGTCCGGTGGCGAAGAGCCGGTAGTTACGGATCTTCAGCGAGCTGAACATGCTCGTGCGGGGCTGTGCGGTCTGCTGAATGGGGTCGGGGGTGGTCGGTGCGGGGGCGGAGTCTGCTCCGGATCCCGTACTCAAAGTTGGTTCGCCTCCTCGGCGTTGACGACGTACGTCCGTCTTCCCTGAACCGCTGCGGATGCGCCGGCTACAGGTGCGCGAGCTTCTCCAGTACCGGCGCCGCCGCCCGGAGCTTGGCCCACTCGTCCTCGTCCAGGCCTTCCGCGACGGCGGTCAGCCACGCGTTCCGCTTGCGGCGGCTCTCTTCGAGCATGGCCTCGGCCTGCTCGGTCGACGTGACCACCTTCTGCCGGCGGTCGTCGGGGTGCGGCTCCAGCCGGACCAGTCCCTTGGCTTCGAGGAGCGCGACGATGCGCGTCATCGACGGCGGCTGTACGTGCTCCTTGCGGGCCAGCTCGCCGGGTGTGGCCGAGCCACAGCGGGCGAGGGTGCCGAGCACCGACATCTCGGTCGGGCTCAGCGACTCGTCGACGCGCTGGTGCTTGAGCCGCCGGCCCAGCCGCATGACGGCCGAGCGGAGTGCGTTCACGGCGGCGGCGTCGTCACCGTGGGATAGGTCAGGCATGTTGTTTAGCGTAACTCATTACCTAAGCTAAGGAAAATGGAAAACGCCCGTCCCTCACCGGATCGCACACATCCCACACATCCCGCTACACATCGAGTGCCTCTAGCTCACTCGTACGAGTGAGACAGACGCGGAAAGTCACACAGCGGCCCGCACCCGACCCCGACCCTGGTCGGCATGGGATCGACAGTGCTCAGCCTGCGGATAGACGGGGAGCTGCTCGACCGGCTTCGCCAGCACGCGGCCAGACGCGGAATGAGCGTCCAGGACTACGTGGTCGGGACGCTCATGCGCGACGATTTCGACGAACGCTTCCGCGCGTCCGTCGACGAGACGGAGAAGTTCTACGGAGCCGCGTGAGCCCCGGGGGCGGCTACGTGAGACCCAGCGCCGGCATCGCGTAGTAGAAGACGAAGACCGCGGACACGACGTACATCGCCAACGGCACCTCACGGCCCCGGCCCGCCGCCAGCCGCAGCAGACTGAAGGTGATGAAGCCGATTCCGATGCCGTTGGTGATCGAGTACGTGAAGGGCATCGTCACCATCGCGAGGAACGCCGGAACGGCGACGGTGTAGTCGGTCCAGTCGATGTCCCGCACCGATCCGGCGAGGATCAGGAAGCCGACCGCCAGCAGCGCGGGCGTCGCCGCCTGGGACGGCACCATCGTCGCGATCGGCGTGAGGAACAGCGCCAGCGAGAAGAGCGCGCCCGTCACGACGGACGCCAGTCCGGTCCTCGCGCCTTCGCCGACGCCCGCCGTGGACTCCACGAAGCAGGTGGTGGCGGAGGACGAGGTCGCGCCGCCGGACGCGACGGCGATGCCGTCCACGAACAGCACCCGGTTGATACCGGGCAGCCGCCCCTGCTCGTCCATCAGCTTCGCCTCGTCGCCGACGCCGAGGATGGTGCCCATCGCGTCGAAGAACGTGGACAGCAGCACGGTGAAAACGAACAGCACGCCGGTGAGGATGCCGACCTTGCCGAAGCCGCCGAAGAGACTGAAGTCGCCGAACAGTCCGAAGTCCGGGCTCGCCACCGGGTTGCCCGGCCACTTCGGGGTGGTCAGTCCCCAGCTCGGCACATCGGCGACCGCCTCGATGACGAGCGCCACGACCGTCATCGTCACGATCGAGATCAGGATCGCGCCGGCCACCTTGCGGACGATCAGTACGAGGGTGAGCAGCGCGCCGAGCGCGAAGACCAGCACGGGCCAGCCGTTGAGGTGCCCGTCCGAGCCGAGCTGGAGCGGGACGGTGGTGTGGGCGGCGTCCGGGATACGGGTGACGAAGCCGGAGTCGACCAGGCCGATCAGCAGGATGAACAGGCCGATACCGATGGCGATGCCCTTGCGGAGGCTGGTCGGTACGGCGTTCATCACCCGCTCCCGCAGCCCGGTCGCGACCAGCAGCATCACCAGGAAACCGGCCAGGACGACCATGCCCATCGCGTCGGCCCAGCTCATCCTGGGGGCCAGCTGGAGCGCGACGACCGTGTTCACGCCGAGCCCGGCGGCGAGCGCGATCGGCACGTTGCCGATGACGCCCATCAGGAGGGTGGCGAAGGCGGCGGTCAGGACGGTGGCGGTGACCAGCTGGCCGCCGTCGAGCTGGTGGCCGTACAGGTCTTTCGCGCTGCCGAGGATGATCGGGTTCAGCACGATGATGTAAGCCATCGCGAAGAAGGTGGCGAAGCCGCCGCGTACCTCGCGGGCGACGGTGGAACCGCGCTCCGAGATCTTGAAGAAGCGGTCGACGCCGCCGACCGGAGCGGCGGGGGCCTTGTCCTGCACGGGGTCCTGCGCGGGCATGCTCAACCTCAGACGTGAGTGATCACCGGATGCCGGATCCGGATGCTCGAACGAATGGAATCGGCCGTACTGAACAGGCCATTCGCAAAACCGTTTCAGTATGAACAGATGGACCGGTGATCGCTATCTCCGCGCGTAGAGCCCAAAGGCGGAAGCGCGTGGAGCCCCCGGCCGCCGGGCGACCGGCCCGCCCCCGACCGCCCCGCATAGACTGACGCCATGGCCAAATGGACCCCGACGCACGAGGCACCCGAGCCCCTGGAGGGGCCGATCGTCCCGACCATCGTCGGCGGCACCGTCATCTGGTTCGTCCTCTTCCTTGTGCAGCTCCCCTTCTACGGCTGGTTCGACGACCACGGGCACCTGTGGTGGCTGTGGACCTGTCTGGCCGGTGCCGGGCTCGGGCTGATCGGCATCTGGTACGTCCGCAGGCGCGACGCCGCCATCAAGCGGGCGCGGGCGGGCGCTGACGTACAGCAGTAGTGCCATGGGTGGACTTGTGGTCACGAGCTCTCGTACCTCGGTCGGATCTTCGGGGTCCCGGCGGGTGAACGCCCCCTCACCGCCGTAACGTCGACCTCATGACTCAGCGGGCGAAGATCGACACCGGTGGCGGCGAGCCACACGGCCACCCCATCGACGCGGGGGCGGAGCTCGATCCCGTCCATCCGAGGGAGCTGCCGACAGCCGGCCGGGCCACCGGGCTGACCGCCGCCGAGGTCGCCGAGCGGGTCGCGCGGGGCGAGGTCAACGACGTTCCCGTCCGCAGCAGTCGCTCCACCGGCGAGATCGTCCGCGCCAACGTCTTCACCCGCTTCAACGCGCTCATCGGGATCCTCTGGGCGATCATCCTGCTCGTCGCGCCGATCCAGGACAGCCTCTTCGGCTTCGTGATCATCGCGAACACCGGCATCGGCATCATCCAGGAGCTGCGCGCGAAGAGAACGCTCGACGGTCTGGCCGTCATCGGCGAGGCCAAGCCGGTCGTCCGCCGCGACGGCGTCGCGGCGGGGATCTCCACCTCCGAGATCGTCCTCGGCGATGTCGTCGAACTCGGCCCCGGCGACAAGGTCGTCGTGGACGGCGAGATCGTCGAGGCCGACAGTCTGGAGGTCGACGAGTCGCTGCTGACCGGTGAGGCCGACCCGGTCCTCAAGCGCCCCGGCGACACGGTGATGTCGGGCAGTTTCGTGGTCGCGGGCGGCGGCGCGTTCCGGGCGACGAAGGTGGGACGGGAGGCGTACGCGGCCCAACTCGCCGAGGAGGCCTCGCGGTTCACGCTCGTCCAGTCCGAACTGCGCACCGGCATCAGCACGATCCTGAAGTATGTGACCTGGATGATGGTCCCGACGGCGATCGGGCTGATCATCAGCCAGCTCGTGGTCAAGGAGAACAACTTCAAGGACTCCGTCGCCCGGACCATCGGCGGCATCGTCCCGATGATCCCGGAGGGACTGGTCCTGCTGACCTCGGTCGCCTTCGCGATCGGTGTCATCCGGCTGGGCCGCAAGCAGTGCTTGGTCCAGGAGCTGCCCGCGATCGAGGGCCTGGCCCGGGTCGACGTCGTCTGCCTCGACAAGACGGGCACGCTCACCGAGGGCGGCATGGACGTCACCGAGCTGCGGCCCCTGAACGGCACGGACGAGGCGTACGTACGCAGGGTGCTCGGCGCCCTCGGTGCCTCCGACCCCCGGCCCAACGCCAGCCTCCAGGCGATCATCGACGCGTATCCGGACGAGTCGGGGTGGCGCGCCACGGCGGCGCTGCCGTTCTCGTCGGCCCGTAAGTACAGCGGCGCCACGTTCGAGGCCGATACCCACCCCGAGGCGGACGGCGGGCCGGTCGGCTGGCTCCTCGGCGCGCCCGACGTCCTGCTGCCCGCCGGCGATCCCACGCTCCCCGAGATCGACACGCTCAACAAGCAGGGTCTGCGGGTGCTCCTGCTGGCCCGCGTCGACGGCGCCGGCGCGCTCGACGCACCCGACGTGGCCGACGGCGCGGTGCCGACGGCCCTCGTCGTACTGGAGCAGCGGCTGCGCCCGGACGCCGCCGAGACCCTCACGTACTTCGCCGACCAGGACGTCACCGCGAAGGTCATCTCCGGCGACAACGCGGTCTCGGTCGGCGCGGTCGCCTCGAAGCTCGGGCTGCCGGGCGCGGACCGTACCGTCGACGCGCGCCAACTCCCCGCCGAACAGGCCGAGATGGCGCAGGCGCTCGACTCGGCCTCCGTCTTCGGCCGGGTCAGTCCGCAGCAGAAGCGCGAGATGGTGGGCGCGCTCCAGTCCAACGGCCACACGGTCGCGATGACCGGTGACGGCGTGAACGACGTACTCGCGCTGAAGGACGCGGACATCGGCGTCGCGATGGGGTCGGGGTCGGAGGCGACGCGGGCGGTCGCCCAGATCGTGCTCCTCAACAACAGTTTCGCCACGCTGCCGTCGGTGGTGGCCGAGGGCCGCCGCGTCATCGGCAACATCACGCGCGTCGCGACGCTCTTCCTGACGAAGACGGTCTACTCCGTGCTGCTGGCCATCCTGGTGGTGTGTACGCAGGTGGAGTACCCGTTCCTGCCCCGGCATCTGACACTGATCTCCACGCTCACGATCGGCGTCCCGGCGTTCTTCCTGGCGCTGGCCCCGAACAAGGAGCGGGCCCGGCCGAACTTCGTACGCCGGGTGATGCGGTACTCGATCCCGAGCGGCATCGTCGCCGCCGCCACCACCTTCACCACGTATCTGCTGGCCCGCGCGCACTACAGCGGCTCCGGCTCACTGGCCGCCGAGACGAGCGCGGCGACGCTGACGCTGTTCCTGGTCTCGATGTGGGTGCTGGTCATCATCGCCCGGCCCTACACCTGGTGGCGGGTGGGGCTGGTGCTGGCGATGGGATTCCTGTTTGTGATCGTCCTGGTCGTGCCGTCGCTCCAGAGCTTCTTCGCACTGAAGCTGGTGGGCACGACGATGCCGTGGACGGCGGTGGCGATCGCGGCGGTGGGCGCGGTGCTGCTGGAGGCGGCGTGGCGGCTGGTGGACCGGAAGTACCCGGCGTAGGCACACTCCCGTGTGCGCCCGTACGGGTCAGGCGGCCGGGTCGGGGACCTTGAGGGAGTCGAGCCAGCGGAGGAGATGGGCTCCCTGGCGGGCCATGATGTCTGGGTCACGCAGGGCGTTGGCCAGGAGCGACATGCCCTGATACGAGGAGACGAGGGTGAGGGCGAGGTCGTCCGGTTCGGGCAGATCCAGGGCCCGGAATTGGCGTTCGGCCCACTCCAGCAGGCGCCGGATCACCGTGCCGGCCTTCTCGTCCAGGGTCCCGTCGGCGCGTTTGTCGAGTTCGACGGCCAGGGTGCCGGTGGGGCAGCCGTAGCGGGCGGCAACCTCGCGCTGGGCGACCCATGCCTCGATCAGGCCCTTGAGGCGGTCGCGCGGGTCGGACAACTGGTCCAGGCGGCCGGTGAGTTCATCCAAGTGCGCGCTGTGCTCGGAGAGGGCTGCCAGGACCAGCTCGTCCTTGGTCTTGAAGTAGTAGTAGACGTTCCCGACGGGAACGTCGGCGGCGCGCGCGATGTCGGCGAGAGTGGTGCGCTCGACACCCTGCTCGTACAAGACCCGGGCCGCCTCGGTGGTCAGTCGGCGGCGCTTGTCGGCCGCCCGCGCGCGGGGCTTAGTTGAGTCAGTCACCCAACTGACTATAGACAACCTCCGGTGGAAACGTGTTACGGTCCAAGTAAGTCAGTCAACTAACTCATTTGGGGGAAGTGAAATGATCGTGGTTACAGGCGCGACCGGAAACATCGGACGGACCCTGGTACCCCTGCTCGCCGAGGCGGGCGAGGACATCGTGGCCGTCTCACGTCGTCCACGGCCCGAAGGACTCCCCACCGGGGTCCGGCACTCCCAGGCCGACGTCGGGAACAGCGCGAGCATGCGGCCGGTCCTCGACGGCGCCGACGCCTTCTTCCTCCTGCTGGGCGGCGAGCTCAACGGCCATGGCGAAAGCCCGAACGCCCTGCTCGACGCGGCCCTGGACGCCGGGGCCAAGCGGATCGTCCTGCTCTCCTCCCAGATCAACTCCACTCGCCCCGAGGCCCTCTCGCACACCCGCCTGCGCGAGTTCGAGGCCGCCGTGCGAGCGTCCGGAACGGACTTCACGATCCTGCGCCCGGGCGGATTCGCCTCCAACGCCTTCGCCTGGGCCGAGTCGGTGCGCACCAAGCGCACGGTCTTCGCCCCGTTCGGTGATGTGGCCCTGCCCGTGATCGACCCGGCCGACATCGCAGCGGTCGCCGCAGCCGCCCTGTGCGAAGAGGGGCACTCGGGCCGTACGTACGAACTGACCGGGCCCGAGGCCGTCAGCCCGCGCCGGCAAACCGCGGTGATCTCCGAGGCTCTGGGCGAGGATGTCGACTTCGTGGAACTGTCCCGCGAACAGGCCCACGCCCACATGGCGCAGTTCATGCCGGCGGAGGTCATCGACGGCACCCTGGACGTCCTCGGCGTCCCGCTGCCGACCGAGCGGACGGCCGGCCCCGATGTGGAGAAAGTCCTCGGCCGTCCGGCCAGACCGTTCGGCGAGTGGGTGGCGCGTAACCTGCCGGCCTTTCAGTAGGCCCTGCCCCGGGTGCGCGGAAGGCCACGTGCGCCCGGGGCAGGTCCCCCCTGGTGGAGCTGTCCGTTACTCGCTACGTCACTTCACGTCGACGAAGTCGCCGGCCGGGATGACGGCCGGGGTGGTCGACGTACCGGCGAAGTTCCAGCGCCAGTAGCCGTCCACGGTGGCCTTGGTGGTGGTCTTCAGCGTGCCGGTGGTGGAGGTCTTCACCGTCTTGACGGTGGAGTAGGTGCTGCTGGTCTTCTTACGGAACTGGAGCTGCACGGACTGGGTGGCGTAGCCCTTGTAGGTGCCCGTCTCCCAGTTGGCACGGGACAGCTTGCCCGTGACCGTGATCGTGCCGCCCTTCTTCACCGGCTCGGGGGCGGCGTTGACGTCCAGCCTGGACAGCCGCTGAAGGCTGGTCTTGCCGAACTTGTCGTTCTGGGTGTCGTAGCCGTCCTTCGACCCGGTCCAGACACCGACGTTCCAGGTCCTGGTGTCGCTGTTGACGAGCCACAGCGGGTCGACGTCGATGGTCTGCGTGCAGGTGGAGGTGGTGGTCGTGCTCGCGGCCTTGCACGTGAACGGTGCGTCGGCCACGAAGCCGAAGGCGTCGGGGTCGTCGAGGCTGGAGCCGATCCAGATGATCGCGTCGGCGGCGGCGATGCCGGACGGGTGCGACGCGGTGATCGAGACGGAGACCTTCTTGACGGCGGTGGTGCCGACGACGATGGGCTTGCCACCGTTCACCACGGCCTTGCTGATCACCGGGGCGTCGGCGGCTGCCCTGGCCTTGCCCTTCGGCGCGGCGGCGGCGCCCTGGTGCGTGGCGGAGCCGTAGGCCGGTGCGGCCGGACGGTCGTCCGCGGGAGCGGCCTGGGTGGCCGGCACGGCGAGGGCTGAGAGAGCCAGGGCACCGGTCGCGACGGCGACAGTGGCACGGATTCGCATTGCATTTCCCCATTTGTCAGTGAACCTGTTGGCTCACCCGTAAGACGTGGGTCAAGAGGGAATGGTTGTACAGAAGGTGCGACTTTCGTGAAGACCGCCTCTTCTGCCCGCTGCCGTCAGTCGAACCAGCGGTCCCGCGCCAACTCCTCGGTACGCGACGCGTCCTCCAGCAGCGCGGCCACCTCGAAGCGGCGCGGCCACTGCCCCGCCGCCCACGCCAGCCCGGCGGCGACGCCCTCCACGGTGGCCGCGTGGACCGTGCCGTCCGGCGTACGCCGCCAGTCCAGCTCCACTTCGCCCGCGAGCAGTCGCTCGTGCTCGACGTACGTGTCGGGGGTGCCGGCGCCGAGCAGTACGCGGACGGACTCCGGGACCTCGTACTCCTCGCCCCGCGTCGTCACCTCCGCCGTGACGCTCTCGCCGAGGCGACCCACCTGCAACAGCTCCGCGAGGTCCCCGGCGCGCGCCGGGGCGACCGGCAGCAGGGGCAGTGCGCCGGCCAGCGGCAGCAGGTCGGGCACGTCCGCGATGACGGCGTCCGCCGCGTCCACGATCACCACCTCGCCGTCCACGACGGCGCGCAACTCGTCCGGGAGGGTAACCTGTTCGGGGTCGAGGTCGGCGATGGCGGTGTAGAGGGCGTGCAGTTGACGGGCGGTCACCTCCCGGTCCGGGTCCGCAAGCCGCCCCAACAGCTCTGCCGCGCCGCCCGGTTCGTCGAGCAGGGCGGCGACCGATGTCCGTACGCCCAGGGCGCGCAGAACCTGCGTGTCCTCGAAGCCGGACGCGTCCACGGAGTCGTACAGGCCGCTCAGCAGCGGATCGCCGCCCGCCGCGCGCAGACCGGCCGGGCGGCGCCCGTCGAGCACGGGGTGGTCGCGCAGCCACCAGGCGGTGTACGAGCGCACGCTCTCGGTCGTGCCGTCCGGCAGCAGGACGCGTACGGGCGCGGTGAGCGCGTCACGCAGCGGCGGCTGCGCCAGCAGGGCGAGGGCCCCCGGCCAGGCGTCGTCGTCCACGAGGTCCAGGTCGCGCACGGCGACGATCTCGGTGGCGACGGGCGGCAGGGGTGTCTCGGGCAGCCGGTCAAGCACGTCCTCGCACCACACGTCGACGGCGTCGAGGAGCCCGGCGTCGTCCGGTTCGGCGAAGTCGCCGTCGCGCGGCTCCAGTTCGTCGGGGTCCAGGACGACGTCCGTGGCGCGTACAAGGGTGAAGTTGGCCAGCACCCCGCAGGCGGCGAGCGGCTGTTCGCCCCAGCGCTCGGCCAGGTCGGCGTCACACAGGGCGAGTTCGTCCTCGCGCATGACGGCGGCGAACGGGCTGCCGGGCAGGACGAGTTCACCGGCCGGGGCGAGTTCGCCCTCCTCGTCGGCCAGGGCGAGCGCGGCCAGCCACGGCTCGTCGCCGACCGCCAGGTCCGCGTCCCGTACGAGCGCGAGGACGGTCTCGGCCAACTCCTCCGCGTCCAGGCCCTGTTCCTCGTCCCACACCTCGCCGGCGTCCAGCGAGGCGGCGACCGCCGCCCGTACCTCCGGAGTCGTCAGCACGGCGCGCGGGGTCGCGGGCAGTGCTGACGACTCCGGAGGTA
>NZ_MDCR01000093.1 GCF_001723055.1 Streptomyces niveus | reverse complement strand
CACGCACCAGACGCCCGACGGTGAGCCCGTCGGGCGTCTGGTGCGTGCCGCCGTCAGTGCTGGGACGAACCCGAGAGCTGGAGGCCGATGACGCCGATGATGACGAGCGAGATCGAGACAATCTTCAGCGTGGAGACCAGGTCGTCCAGGAAGACCATCCCGTAGATCGCCGTGCCGGCCGCGCCGATACCCGTCCACACCGCGTACGCGGGCCCCACGTCGAGCTTCTTGAGCGAGAGGGTCAGCAGACCGAAGCTGGCGAGCGCGAAGGCCGCGAACGCGAGCGTCGGCCAGAGCCGGGTGAATCCGTGCGAGAGCTTGAGACAGACGGCGAAGCCCGTCTCCAGCAGCCCCGCGACTACCACCAGCAGCCACGCCATCGTCTGTGCCTCCCGCATCGGTGACCGCACGTTCTCGATGTGCCTTCGATATGCCTTGGTACGCCTTGACAGACCTTGCCAAGACTTGGTGAGTTTATGCACTCATCAAGGCTTGCGAGCGGCAAACATCGCGGGATCAGTCGCCCTCGCGCCGCTCTCGCGTGGAGAGCAGCCGGCGCAGCGAGTCGAGCCTCGACGGGTCGGCGTGACCGTCCGCCACCCACGCGTCCAGCGCGCAGTCCGGCTCGTCGTGGCTGCACCCGCGCGGGCAGTTCTCCGTTCCCGGCACGAGGTCCGGGAAGGCCAGGATGACGCGGGACGGGTCGACGTGGTGCAGACCGAAGGAGCGGATACCGGGAGTGTCGATCACCCAGCCGTCCACCTTCTCCAGCGGCAGCGCGAGCGCGGACGTGGTGGTGTGCCTGCCGCGCCCGGTGACCGCGTTGACCTGCCCGGTCGTACGGCGGCGGTCGTCCGGCACGAGCGCGTTGACCAGCGTCGTCTTGCCGACGCCGGAGTGCCCGACGAACGCGGTCATCCGGCCTTCGAGGTATTCGCGTACCCGGTCGGCCGCCTCGCCCGTGGCCAGTTCGTCCCGTCGTGTGACGACGTAACGGATGCCCAACGGCCGGTAGGTCTCCAGCAGTTCGTCCGCCGACGCGAGGTCGGACTTCGTCAGGATCAGCAGCGGTTCGAGGCCCGCGTCGAAGGCGGCGACCAGACAGCGGTCGATCAGCCGGGGGCGCGGCTCGGGGTCGGCGAGCGCGGTGACGACGGCGAGTTGGTCGGCGTTGGCGACGACCACGCGCTCGAACGGGTCGTCGTCGTCGGCCGTGCGCCTCAGTACGGAGCGGCGCTTCTCGATCCGTACGATGCGCGCCAGCGTGTCCTTCTTGCCGCTGAGGTCCCCGACGAGCATCACCTGGTCGCCGACCACGGCGGCCTTGCGGCCCAACTCGCGCGCCTTCATCGCCAGGACGACGGTGTCGCCGACCAGACACGTCAGCCGGCCCCGGTCGACGGTCAGCACCATGCCCTCGGCCGCGTCCTCGTGCTTCGGACGGATGTTGGTGCGCGGCCGGTTGCCCTTGGGGTTGGGGCGGGAGCGGATGTCGTCCTCGTCGGGGTTCTTGCCGTAGCGCCGCATCGCGTCAGGCTCCCGCTCCCGCGAGCATCTCGGTCCACATCTCCGGGAAGTCGGGCAGGGTCTTGGACGTCGTCGCGACGTTCTCGATCTCCACGCCGTCGACGACGAGGCCGATGATCGAGCCGGCCGTGGCCATGCGGTGGTCGTCGTACGTGTGGAAGACGCCGCCGTGCAGGGGGCGCGGGCGGATCGTGAGGCCGTCGGCGGTCTCGGTGACGTCGCCGCCGAGTTCGTTGATCTCCTTGGTGAGGGCGGCCAGCCGGTCCGTCTCGTGGAGCCGCAGATGGGCGACGCCGCGCAGCGTGGAGGGGCCCTCGGCGAGCGCGGCGACCGCCGCGATGCCGGGGGTCAGCTCGCCGACCTCGCTCAGGTCGACGTCGATGCCGTGGATCCGGCCGCCGCCGGTGAACGTCAGCCCCCGCGAGGTCAGTTCGCAGGAACCGCCCATCTCGGTGAAGATCCGGCGCAGCGCGTCACCGGGCTGTGTGGTGCGGCTGGGCCAGTCCCGTACGGTCACCCGGCCGCCGGTCACGAGGGCGGCGGCGAGGAACGGCTGGGCGTTGGAGAGGTCCGGCTCGACGGTCAGGTCACGGCCCAGTACGGCGCTGGGCGAGACCCGCCAGACGTTCGGCTCGCCGCCGGTCTCCGGCTCGTCGACCTGGGCGCCGACGCGGCGCAGCATGTCGACGGTCATCCGGATGTGCGGCAGCGAGGGGAGGGTGGCGCCCACGTGCCGTACCTCGACACCCTGGTTGAAGCGCGGGGCGGAGAGCAGCAGCGCGGAGACGAACTGGGACGACGCGGAGGCGTCGATCTCGACGGTGCCGCCGTCCAGCGCGCCGCCGCCGTGCACGGTCAGCGGGAGCGAGCCGCGGGCCTCGTCGTCGATGCGGGCGCCGAGGGCGCGCAGGGCGTCGATGACGCCGTGGAGCGGGCGTACGTAGGAGCGGGGGTCGCCGTCGAAGTGGATGGGGCCGTCGGCGAGGGTCGCGACGGGCGGCAGGAAGCGCATGACCGTACCGGCGTTGCCGACGTCGACCGTGGCCGGGCCGTGCAGGCCGTTGGGGAAGATCCGCCAGGCCTCGCCGGTGAACGACGGGCTGCCGGCGCCGCGCGGGGGCGTCATGGAGCCGGCCGCCGCCGAGCTGGAGGAGACCGTCTCCTCGATGCCGACGCCCATCGCGCGCAGGGCGTCCGCCATCAGGAGCGTGTCGCGTGAGCGCAGGGGGCGGCGCAGCCAGCCGGGTTCGGCGGCGAGCGCGGCGAGGACGAGACCGCGGTTCGTGACCGATTTCGAACCGGGCACGGTGACCGTCGCTTCGACGGCCCCGCTCGCGTAAGGGGCGGGCCAGAGGGCAGGGTGCACGGCGCTTTCGGTCATGGCCTTTACTTTAATGGCTGCACAACGACCGCGATCTCGATCAAATACGTTGAAATCGGGGCGTAATACGGAGGTGGTATGGGGGCACGCCACTGGCATGTGACCGTCTCGCGACCGGCACGCGGCCGGTTCGCGCCCTGCCCCGCGGCTCCCGTGGCTCGTTACAGGCCGAGCAGCCAGGTGCCTCCGCCGATCAGTGAGCACAGCGAGACGGCGTGGAAGAGGAACAGCCACAGCGCCGGCGGTACGTGCGTCAGGCGCGCGAGCTGGTCCGCGTCGGAGTCCGGGGCCCCGCCGTGCCGCCGCTTGGACTGGAGCTCGAAGGGCGGCCGTACGCCACCGAGCAGCAGGAACCATACGGCGGCGTACGCGAACGCGGCCTGCACGGTCGGACCGGTCAGCCAGGAGATCAGCAGAAAGGCCGCGCCCGTCACGACGACGGTGAGCGCCCCGTACGCGTTGCGGATCATGACCAGCATCACCAGCAGCAGGGCCGTCGCCAGCCACAGCAGCAGTGTGATGCGGTGCGAGGCGAGCAGCCAGGCGCCGCCGAGGCCGAGCAGGGACGGGGCCGTGTAACCGGCCGCCGCCGTGAGGATCATGCCGATGCCGGTGGGCTTGCCGCGGCTGACGGTGAGGCCCGAGGTGTCGGAGTGCAGCCGGATGCCGTCGAGCTTGCGGCCGGTGAGGAGGGCGACGAGGCCGTGGCCGCCCTCGTGGGCGATGGTCACGGCGTTGCGCGACAGCCTCCACAGGGCTCGCGGCCCGACGGCGGTGAGGGCGACGACGGCGGTGGCGATCACCAGCCACTCCTCGGGGGCGGGCTGGGTGCCGAAGACGCGATCCCACAGAGTGGCTATCGAGGCGGACGCGATGCCGCCGGAATCGGTGCTGATCATCGCTCGGGCGGCTCCTTGGGAGGGCGTACGACGGGTGATACGCCGGGTACGGGTCGGGCGCTGGGCGGGTGCGCTTGGGGTGTGTGTCGTCGAAGTGTGGCACCTGTGCGTGGGCCGCGACCGCCACACAGCGGCCGGAGGGTTTCAAGCCACGTGCGGTCAAGGGCAGTTCAAGTCTTGACGACACCCGAAGGCTGCTGCCATGGTCTAGACCTAGTAGAACATTGGAGTGGTAAGCCCTGCGACAGCGCTCCGCCGGACCGCCACCGGTCTTCTCCTGCTGTCGATGCAACTGTTCGTGCACCTTCGCGAGTTCCCCACACGCAGTGAGTCCGCAACGGGCCGACGCCGACCGCGTCGTCGGCGCCCGTCCCGTCGGACGTCGCCACGAAGGAGTTGTCATGCACAAGAAGACTCGTCTCGCGCTCATCCTGAGTGCGGCGGTCGCACCGATCATCGCCGTCACCCTGCCCGCCCCGACCGCCTCCGCGCACGGCTGGATCAACTCGCCCGCCAGCCGGCAGGACCAGTGCAAGACCGGAGTCGTCTCCTGCGGCGACATCAAGTGGGAGCCGCAGAGCGTCGAGGGCCCGAAGGGCCTGAAGAGCTGCAACGGCGGCGTCGGCCGGTTCGCCGAGCTGAACGACGACAACAAGGGCTGGCAGCGCCAGAACATCAGCGCCACCCAGACGTTCAACTGGACGCTGACGGCGCGGCACCGCACCAGCACCTGGCAGTACTTCGTCGGCAACACCAAGGTCGCCGAGTTCAACGACGGCGGCGCCCAGCCCGGCGCCAACGTGAGCCACAGCGTGAACTTCGGCAGCATCCGCGGCAACCAGAAGGTCCTGGCCGTCTGGAACGTCTTCGACACCGCGAACGCGTTCTACGCCTGCATCGACGTCAACATCCGCTGACCCAGGCGGAGTCGGAGCCGGAACACGTCCCTGTCGGGGCCGGGATCGCCTCCGGCCCCGACAGTGCTTTTCCGAGCGTCTCCGAGCTTCTCCGACCCGGTACGGGCGCCCGCCGACAGGACGACGGACAATCTGCGAGGGTGGGAGGCGTGTCGGTAGCGTGATCCGGCGTGGGTGCGTCGGCGGGTCGGATGGGTGGTTGAACATGTGCGGTCGGTACGCGGCGAGCCGGAAGCCGGAGGATCTCGTCGGACTCTTCGACGTCGAGAAGTGGGATCCCCCGGAGAGCGGCGGGACCCTCGCGCCCGACTGGAACGTGGCACCTACCAAAGAGGTGTACGTGGTCCTGGAGCGCCCCGTGAAGGGCGCCGACGATCCCGCCCCCGTACGGCAGCTCCGCACCCTCAGGTGGGGGCTCGTGCCCTCCTGGTCCAAGACGCCCGAGGGCGGCGCCCGGATGATCAACGCGCGCGCGGAGACCGTCCACGAGAAGCCCTCCTTCCGCCGCCCCTTCGCCTCCCGGCGCTGCCTCATACCGGCCGACGGCTACTACGAGTGGGTCACCGCCCCCGAGGAGCGGCAGCTGGAGGAGCAGGGCAAGAAGAAGCGGCCCCGCAAGCAGCCGTACTTCGTCACCCCGGCCGACGGGTCGGTCATGGCCATGGCCGGTCTGTACGAGTTCTGGCGCGACAAGACCCTGCCCGACGACCACCCCAACGCCTGGTGGGTGACCTGCTCGGTCATCACGACCGAGGCGGAGACCGGCCCGCTCGGCGTCGCCCCGGCCGACGGGCCCCGGTCGCTCGCCGACATCCACCCCCGAATGCCGCTGATGCTGACGCCCGACCGGTGGGACGCCTGGCTGGATCCGGCCCGCACGGACCTGGACGACCTGCGCGAGCTGCTGGCGCCGCCGCCGGAGGGGCTGATGCGCGCCTACCCGGTGGCGACGGCCGTCAGCAACGTACGGAACAACGGTCCGGAGCTGCTGGAGGAACTGGCCGCGCCCGAGGAGAGCACCCTCTTCTGAGGAGCGCCCTCCTCCGAGGGCGGCGCCTTCGCCAGGCCTGCTCACGGTGTGATCCTGGTGCCATGCAGAGCGAGATCGTCGACACTCCCGCGGGCGACGCCCGCATCACCTGGCATCTTCCCAAGAAGGCGACGGCGTCGAAGAAGACCGCGGCCGGCCTCGTCCTCGCCGTCAGCCACGGCGCGGGCGGCGGCATCGAGGCACGCGACCTCCAGGCGCTCGCCGCGACGCTGCCCGCGCTCGGCGTCACCGTGGCACTGGTCGAACAGCCCTGGCGGGTCGCCGGGAAGAAGCTGGCCCCCGCGCCCAAGACCCTCGACACCGGCTGGCGGGCGCTGTGGCCCGCGCTGGCCAGGCCCGGACTGCCCGTCGTCGCGGGCGGGCGCAGCGCCGGGGCGCGGGTGGCCTGCCGTACGGCGCGGGAGCTGGGCGCCCACGCCGTACTGGCGTTGAGCTTCCCGCTGCACCCGCCGGGCCGGCCTTCGAGGTCCCGCGCCGACGAACTGCTCGCGGCCGGGGTACCGACGCTGGTCGTGCAGGGCGGCAACGACCCCTTCGGGAAGCCCGCCGAGTTCCCCGAGTACGCGTTCGCGGGCGGCGGTCACGAGCTGCTTGAGGTGCCGTACGCCGACCACTCCTTCGCCGTCCCCAAGCGGGCCACCCTCACCCAGGACGAGGCCCTCACCCTCCTTACGGACGGCGTCGGGAAGTGGATCCGGTCACAGTCGGCCCGTTGACGGAGCGTGCACGCGTACCCGGGAATGAGTCGTAGGCGGCGGCTGTTGTGCCAGATGTCGGTACACAGATCCTGGAAAGGGAGTCCGTCGCATGGGTTCGACCATCTGCCCCGCCCGGTCGCACGCCACCGAAGTGGAGTGGACGGTGCTCTCCGCACCCAGGACCGCGCCCGCCCGGCCGTCGGTCGAGGCGGCCACGAAGCCCGCCCCGGCACAAGGTCGACTATTCTCCGATTCGAGTGGGTCCGCCTTCGGGCCTGCCACAGCGTTGGAGGAGGTGGGTCCGGTCACTGGGACCGACACAGGGACCGACGACGGCCACAGGGAAGAGTCCGCCGCCGAGCGCAACGCCCGCTTCGAGCGGGACGCACTCGGCTATCTCGACCAGATGTACTCGGCCGCACTGCGCATGACGCGCAACCCGGCCGATGCCGAGGACCTCGTGCAGGAGACCTACGCCAAGGCGTACGGCTCCTTCCACCAATTCCGTGAGGGCACCAACCTCAAGGCGTGGATGTACCGCATCCTCACCAACACCTTCATCAACTCGTACCGCAAGAAGCAGCGTGAACCCCAGCGCAGCGCCGCCGAGGAGATCGAGGACTGGCAGCTGGCGCGCGCCGAGTCGCACATGTCGACAGGTCTGCGCTCCGCGGAGTCCCAGGCGCTCGACCACCTCCCGGACTCCGACGTGAAGGAAGCGCTCCAGGCGATTCCCGAGGAGTTCCGTATCGCGGTGTATCTCGCCGACGTAGAGGGCTTTGCCTACAAGGAGATCGCGGACATCATGGGGACACCCATCGGTACGGTGATGTCGCGACTGCACCGTGGCCGGCGTCAACTGCGCGGCATGCTTGAGGACTACGCCCGCGAGCGCGGGCTCGCCCCGGCCGGCGCCGGTGAGTCCTCGGATGATCGGAAAGGCTCGGGCTCATGAGTTGCGGAGAGCCGCACGAGACGGATTGCACCGAAGTTCTCGACCATCTTTACGAGTACCTCGACCGGGAGATGCCGGACAAGGACTGCACCAAGTTCGAGGAGCACTTCGACGAGTGCTCGCCGTGCCTGGAGAAGTACGGGCTCGAACAGGCCGTGAAGAAGCTGGTCAAGCGCTGCTGCGGACAGGACGACGTGCCGACCGATTTGCGGGCCAAGGTCATGGGCCGGATCGACCTCATCCGGGCCGGCCACGCCGTGCCCGAGCGGGACGTGACGGACGTCGGCTCGGACGAGCCGGCCACCGCCGGCGAGTAGCCGGCCCCCGGCCGCAGCACTCGCTCGGGCTGAACTCCCGCCCGCTTCACGCCTACGGGGCGCGCCGCACATGTCGCGGCGCGCCCCGCGTGTGTTTTCGTACGCATCACCCGATGGTGCCAATCGCCGCCGTCCGCCGGTGACGCCGTGTCCAACTCGCTAGCCTGACCCTCTGTTTGAGGCCCTCCTTCGGGGTCGGCGCCGAGGCAACGTCTGCGGGGTGAGGGCGGGGTGAACGCCATTCCGGGAGCGGCGCGCGCGTACATCTGCTGCGCCGTGCTGGGCGCCCTCGCGTGCGTGCTGCCCGTGTCCGCCCTCCCCGGTCCGCTCGACCCGGACGGCCCCTGGCCCGCCGTCCTGCTGCTCGGCACGCTGTACGCGCTCTGCGAGGCACCCGCCCGCTGCCGCTTCCTCGGCAGGTCGGTACGCGGGTCGGTGCCCGTCACCGCCGGATCGTTCTTTCCCGTACTGCTCGCGGCGGCGTTCCTGCTGCCGCCCGCCGCCGCCGCGCTCGTGGCCGTCCCCGGCGCCCTCTGCGGCCGGGTCGCGCAGCGCCCGGCCGGGGTTCGCCGGGTATGGCGCGCGGCCCAGCTCGCCATCGCCACCTGGGCCGCCGCCCGGGCCCACCGGCTCCTCGACGGTCCCGCGGCGCTGGGCGGCACCGCGCACCCCGGCCACGCCGCCCCCGGGATCCCCGACTTTCCGTACGCCCTGCTGCCCGCCGGGGCAGGGGCGCTCGTCTTCTGCCTGGTCCTGAGCGCGCTCGACGGCGGCGTCTTCGTGACCGCCGAACGGCAGCCCGTCCGCACCGCCTGGCGCGGTCTGCTGGGGCGCTCGCTCGCGCCGTACGGCGCCCACGCCCTGGCCGGACTGATGATGGCCGTCCTGTGGCGCAGCCCGTACGGTCCGCTCTCCGCGCTCTTCGTTCTGCTGCCCATGTACATCTCCTGCTGGGTCTTCGCGCAGTACCACCGCGAGCGCGCCGCGCACCAGGCGACCATCAGAGCGCTCGTGCAGGCCGTCGACCTCAAGGACCGTTACACGCGCGGCCACAGCGAACGCGTCGGCCGGGCGTCGGCGATGATCGCCCGCGAGCTGGGGATGGACGGCGAGCGCCTGGAGGTCCTGCGGTTCGCCGGGATCCTGCACGACGTGGGCAAGCTCGGCGTCCCCACGCGCGTGCTGCGCAAGGACGGGCCGCTGACCCCGCAGGAGCGCCGCGTCATCGAGCTGCACCCCGAGTACGGCCACGAGATCGTGCGCGGCATCGGCTTCCTCGGCGAGGCGCGGCTGGCGATCCTGCACCACCACGAACGGCTCGACGGCAGCGGCTATCCGTACGGCCTGGCGGGGGCCGAGATCCCCGAGTTCGCGCGGGTCGTCGCCGTCGCCGACGCCTTCGACGCGATGACGTCGACCCGCTCCTACCGGCGGGCGCGGCCGGTGGCGACTGCGGTGGCGGAGTTACGGCGGTGCGCGGGCACCCAGTTCGACCCGCGGATGGTGCGGGCGCTCGTACGGGCACTGGACCGGTACGGCTGGCAGACGGCGGTCACGTCGGACGAGACGGGGTCCGGGCCGGAGCCTCCGCCGCATCCTCCGTTGGAGGCGACGGCCGCCGGGGCGCTGCTCGGGGCGCCGCGGAAAGCCCCCGGCGCGCCTGCCGCGCCGCGAAGAGGCGCGCCGCGAGAAAACGTACCGCCACCGCTGGGCCCGGACACCCTCCGTCGGACACCACCACCCGGAGGTCGCCCGTGAACGTCCCCCAGCGCCGACTGCCGTGCGCCGTCACCCGGTCGCGGATGTCCTCGATCGCCGGACGGGCTGATTCCGTCGGCCGGCGCCGTCGAAGACCTGTCAGCCGCCGGACCGTCCTCGTGGGCCCCGCCAGGGGTGGCGCGGGCCTCCGCCGCCGCGGCGGTCGCCGATGAACCCTCCGAAGACTTGTTCGCCCCGGCCCGCCCCCACCGTCGCCGCCGTCCACGGCGCCGCGCTCGTGCTCGCCGTGCTGGGCCTCGGGTGGACCCTGTGGCACGGGGTCACCGAGCCCCGTACCGCCCTCGCCTTCGGCGTCCTCGTCACCGTCGGCGAACTCGTCCGCCGCAGCGCCACCCTCCCCGTCGAGCGCGAGCCCGCGCCCCTCGGGGCCGCCGGAGCCCTCGCGTACGCCCTGCTCGGGCAGAGCGCGGGCCGGCCGGCCGAGCACGGTGTCCTCCAGACCGTCGCCGTCGTCGTCGCGGCGGTCCTCGTCGGAGCCGTACCGCAGCTCGCCCGCGGCCGTGGCCCCGCGCGCGACCATCTGGCGCGCCGTGTGCTCACCGTCGGCTTCGCGGCCGTCTGCTTCCAGCCGTTCGTCGCCCCGGGCGCGTGGGGGACCTGGGTCGGCGAAGGCCCCTGGTACGCGCTCCTGCTCCTCCTCCTACTGATGCTGACCGCCCTGTGCGACGCCGTCCTCGCCGCGCTGCTGCTGCGCGCCCGCACCCGCCACCCCTACGGCCCGCTGCTCCGCGACGAACTGCGCGCCCTGATGGGCATCGGCTCGGCCGTCTGCGCGACCGGCGCGGTCATGGCCCTCGGCGTCGCCGTCGCGGGACTGTGGGCGCTGCCGGTCTTCTGCGTGCCGCTGCTGCTGACACAGCTGTCGTTCCGGCGGTACGCGGCCGTCCGCACCACCTACGGCCAGACCATCGCCTCGCTCGCCCGCGCCACCGAGATCGCCGGATACACCCGCCACGGCCACGCCCACCGGGTCGCCGAGCTGAGCCGCGCGGTCGGCCGTGAGCTGGGGCTCTCCGGGGCCGAGCTGACCGTCCTGGAGCACGCGGCGCTGATGCACGACATCGGCCAGCTGTCGCTCGTCGATCCGGTGCCCGACGGCGCGACCGCCCTGCTGCCGGTCGCCGAGCAGCGCCGGATCGCGCTGCTCGGCGGGGCCGTCGTACGCCAGACCGGGGTCCCGCCGGCGGTCGCCGTCGTCGTGGAGCGGCAGGCCGACCCGTACCGGGAACAGCCGCTGCCGGCCCGGATCGTCCGCACCGTCAACGCGTACGACGATCTCACCGGTGCGCGCACGAGCGGCCCCTCGGGGGCGTCCGGGCCGCTCAGCGCCCTGGAGCGGCTGCGCCTCGGCACCGGCCACGACTACCAGCCCGAGGTGGTCGAATCTCTGGCGCGCGTCCTTCTCCGCGGTGGTCTGACCCCTGGTCGGGCTGGGTAACCCATGGGTAAGGAGCGAGCGTCCGACCGGGCATGGTTGGATGCGAAGAGGAGTCCAAGAGGGTGTCTTGGGGGCACAGACCCGAGCGACCGGCAGGCGGGAATCGTGAAGATCTTCGGGAAGGTACGGCATCGGCCCTCCGCCTCGTGGCGGCAGGCCACCGACCGCGCGTTCACGCTGATCGGCGACGGACGGTACGAGGACGCGGGCGCGCTGCTCACCCGGGCGGCGGATCTGGAGCCCTGGCTCTCCGAGTCCTGGTTCAACCTGGCGCTGCTGCACAAGTTCCGGCACGACTGGGAGCAGGCGCGGGCCGCCGGGCTGCGGGCCGTCGCGCTGCTCGACAAGGAGACCGGGGCACCCGACTGGTGGAACGTCGGCATCGCGGCCACCGCGCTCCAGGACTGGCCGCTGGCCCGCCGGGCCTGGCAGGCGTACGGGCTCAAGGTCCCCGGCAATCAGTACACGTCCGCGGCGACCGGCGAGCCGGTCGGTATGGAGCTGGGCAGCGCGGCCGTGCGGCTCTCGCCCGAGGGCGAGGCCGAGGTCGTCTGGGGCCGCAGGCTGGACCCGGCCAGGATCGAGATCCTGTCCATCCCGCTGCCGTCCTCGGGCCGCCGCTGGGGCGAGGTCGTCCTGCACGACGGCGTGCCGAACGGCGAGCGGACGACCGCCGCAGGGTCGGGCGGCTCCGCGCGGGCCTTCCCCGTCTTCGACGAGATCGAGCTGTGGGCCCCCTCGCCGGTGCCGACCTGGGTCGTACTGCTGGAAGCGGCGACCGAGTCCGACCGGGACGCCCTGGAGCGGCTGGCGGCCGACGCGGGCTTCGCCGCCGAGGACTGGTCGTCCTCCGTACGACTGCTCTGCCGGGCCTGCTCGGAGAGCCGGATGCCGAGCGCCGAGGGCGACGGCGAGCACCTGGACCCGCACGACCACAGCGAGCCGGGACACCCCGGACCGCTCGGGCATCGTACGGAGGGTGAGCTGTGGGTCCCCGAGCGCGAGTGCGGGATAGCCGCGCCGCCCGGACTGGTCCGCGGCCTGCTCGACGGCTGGGTCGCCGACAGTCCGGAGACGCGTGAGTGGCGGGATCTGGAAGAGGTCTGCTGACGTCCTCCCGCTGACGTCCTCCCGCCGACGTCCTCCTACAGAGGTCCGCAGGGGGTATCCGGGCCATCGCGGCGGACGGCGCGGCTGCGGGCCGTAGGCTGTACGGGCACATCGCGCGGCAGCGGTGTACGGCAGCAGCGGGTACCGAGGAAGGCGTACTGCGGACATGGCGCAGCAGGAGACGGACCAGAAGACCGAGGGCGGGGCCTCCCAGGCGGAGCGGGGAGACGGGTTCGTCGCGGGCGGCGAGACCCCCGTGGAGGGCGCGGGGCTCGTGGACGACGAGGGCTTCGTCGTCGATTCGCAGGACGCGGAGGCGCGTGAGCTGGCCCACCGCGAGCGCGGTACGTCCCGCCCGATCACCGTCGTCGGCAATCCGGTCCTGCACAAGGAATGCCAGGACGTCACCGAGTTCGACGACAAGCTCGCCGCGCTCGTGGACGACATGTTCGCGAGCCAGCGGACGGCGGAGGGCGTGGGGCTGGCCGCCAACCAGATCGGCGTGGACCTGAAGGTCTTCGTCTACGACTGCCCGGACGACGACGGGGTGCGGCACGTCGGTGTCGTGTGCAACCCGGTGCTGGACGAACTCCCGCCGGAGGAGCGCAACTTGGAGGACGGCAACGAGGGCTGCCTGTCCGTCCCGACGGCGTACGCGGAGCTGGCGCGGCCCGACTACGCGGTGGTCCGCGGCCAGGACGCCCAGGGCAAGCCGATCAAGGTGCGCGGCACGGGCTACTTCGCGCGCTGCCTCCAGCACGAGACGGACCATCTGTACGGATACCTGTACATCGACCGGCTCTCCAAGCGTGACCGCAAGGACGCCCTGCGGCAGATGGAAGAGGGCACGCCGCGCTACGAGGTCGTGCCGAACGCCTGAGTGCGTGATCGCACCGGTGCCGCAGTGCCCGTGACGCTTCGCGGCCCCGTTCCGGATCTCCCGGAGCGGGGCCGTCGGCGTTCCCGCTGACCGGGGCGGGGTCCGGCGCCGTCGTCATTGGTTCGACAAATATCCCTGGTCGACGCCCGGTTGACGCGCGTCGACCCTTCCGACACTCTCTGCCGTACATCTCGCCTTGCCTTGACTCTGGAGACCCGATGTTGCGACGTACCTCACGACTACTGCTCAGTCTTGTCATGACCCTGACGTTCGCCTGGGCGGGCGCGGTGGCCACCGCCGGCACCGCGCAGGCCGACGGCTGCTACACCTGGTCCGGCACCCTCTCCCAGGGGTCCAGCGGCGCCGCCGTGACCCAGCTCCAGATCCGGGTCGCCGGGCACGCCGGCAACGGCGCCGTGCTCGCCATCGACGGCGCGTACGGACCGGCGACCGCCGCCGCGGTCAAGCGCTTCCAGTCCGCGTACGGGCTGGCCGCCGACGGCGTCGCCGGCCCCGCCACCTTCAACAAGATCTACGAGCTCCAGGACGACGACTGCACGCCGATCCACTTCACGTACGCCGAGCTGAACAACTGCAACTCCGACTGGTCGGGCGGCGCGGTGAGCGCGGCGACCGCCAAGTCCAACGCCCTGCGCACCATGTGGAAGCTGGAGGCGATGCGGCACGCGATGGGCGACCAGCCGCTCCGGGTCACCAGCGGATTCCGCTCGGTCGCCTGCAACAACGCGGTCGGCGGAGCCAGCAGCAGCCGTCATCTGTACGGAGACGCTGCCGACATCGGGTCCGGACCGCACACCCTGTGCTCGCTGGCCCAGAACGCGCGGAACCACGGCTTCAACGGCATCCTCGGCCCGGGGTACCCCGGTCACGACGACCACGCGCACGTCGACCACCGCTCGGGCCGCTTCTGGTCGGCGCCGAGCTGCGGGATCTAGGGTCTGTTCGATCCGGGGGCCTCACGCGACGCGCGTGGGGCCCCTGAACGTGCGCCGGTAGCCGTTCGGGGTCGTACCGAGCGTACGCAGGAAGTGGTGCCGCAGCCCCGCCGCGTTCCCGAAGCCGGACCGGCCGGCGATCGAGTCCACGGTCTCGTCGGTCCCCTCCAGCAACTCCTGTGCCAGCAGTACGCGTTGACGCAGCAGCCAGCGGTACGGGGTGGTGCCCGTCTCCTGCTGGAAACGGCGCGCGAAGGTACGGGGCGACATATGGGCGCGCTCCGCGAGCTGTTCGACGGTCATCTCGCTGTCCAGATGCCGCTCCATCCAGGCCAGCACCCCGCCCACCGTGTCGCACGCGACGGGCAGCGGGCGCTCGATGAACTGCGCCTGCCCGCCGTCGCGGTGCGGCGGCACCACCATGCGCCGGGCGATCGCGTTGGCGACCTCGGGGCCGTGCTCCTGGCGTACGACATGGAGGCAGGCGTCGATGCCGGCGGCCGTGCCGGCGGAGGTGACGACGGGCCCGGCGTCCACGTACAGCACGTCGGGCTGCACGTCCGCCAGCGGGAAGGCCCTGGCCAGCTCGGCGGAGTGCATCCAGTGGGTGGCGCACCGGCGCCCGTCGAGCAGCCCGGCGGCGCCGAGGATGAACACGCCGGCGCACACACTGAGCACCCGCGCACCCCGGTCCACGGCCCGGCGCAGCGCGGCCAGCAACTCGGGCGGATAGTCCCGGACGACGTACGTGTCCCCGGCCGGCACACAGATCAGATCGGCCTGTTCCAGCCGGTCGAGCCCGTGCAGCTCGGAGATGGTGAATCCGGCGTGGGTACGCAGGACGGGGCCCTCGGCGGAGACGACGGCGAAGTCGTAGACGGGCAGGCCCTGGGCGCTGCGGTCGAGGCCGAAGACCTCGCAGAGCACGCCGAGTTCGAAGGGATGGACTCCGTCGAGCAGGACGGCCGCGACGTTTTTCAGCATGGGAACAGTGTGGCAGTAATTCGATGGTTCATGACAGTCCTGCCACTGCTCTTTGTTCGGCGGAGCGAGGAGAGTGGAGCCATGAACACAATCGGTGGTTACCTCGTCGTACTCGCTCTTTTCGCCCTTCTCGCCCTGCCCGGTCTCATCGGGCACCTCAGGGAGCGCGCCATCGACCGCCAACTGCGGCGCGCGGAACACCAGGCCGGCGCTCCGGAGCCGCCCGCCGGCCGGTCACGGACGTATGCGCCAGAGCGGCGGCCGCGGCACCGACCGCGTACCACAGCAGGTCAGGCGCATTGAAGGTCGACCCCGCCGTACCTGGCGACATCCCCGCCGGCGACCACCCTGACCCCGAGCCCGGCCCCGACGATCCCCCCGGCGACCGCCGCGGCCACCAGCCGCGCACGCGCCAGAACCCCGATGTTCCCCATGGCGGGCAGCCTATGCGGCCGAGTCGCCGCGCCGCAGTTCCCAGGTTCGGAGGCGCACGACGCGGCCGTCGCTCTCGCGGACCACCGGGGGCTCGTCCGTGAGTTGGAAGCCCGTGGCGCGCGCGACCGCCGCGCTCGCCGCGTTGTCCGGGGCTATGCGGAGCACCGCGCGGTGGACCGAGGCGTTGCGGAAGGCGTACGGGAGCAGCAGGCGTACCGCCCGTGACGCCAGGCCCTTGCCGCGGTACGGGGCGCCGATTCCGTAGGCGAGTTCGACCTGGGAGCCGTCGTCCGCCGCCGCGAAGAGCAGCACCTCGCCCATGGGGGTGTGGCCGTCCGTCGTGATGGCGAGCTGGAGTGCCTGGCCCGCCGCGCGGCGTTCGCGGGCGCGGATCAGATACGCGCGTGCCGCCGCCTCGTCGAACGGCGAAGCGAGCGGTGTCCAGCGGGCCATCTCGGGCTCGTCGAAGAGCGCGGACAGGGCGGGGACGTCCGCCTCGGTCCATTCGCGGAGTTGAAGACCCTCGTGGGAGAACATGGGGTCATCGTGCACGAGCCCCGTGGGGCGTTCCACGGGGCTCGTGCACGATTTCGCTAGAAGTCGTCGTCGAAGCCGACCGTTCCCTCCACCGCCACCTGGTACGCCGACGGGCGGCGCTCGAAGAAGTTCGTCAGTTCCTGGACGCCTTGCAGCTCCAGATACGAGAACGGGTTCTCGGAGCCGTACACCGGCGCGAAGCCCAGGCGCTGGAGGCGCTGGTCCGCGACGCATTGCAGGTACTCGCGCATCGACTCCGTGTTCATGCCCGGCAGGCCGTCGCCGCACAGGTCGCGGCCGAACTGGAGCTCCGCCTCGACCGCCTCCCTCAGCATGTCGGTGACCTGCTGCTGGAGCGCGTCGTCGAAGAGTTCCGGCTCCTCCTTACGGACGGTGTCCACGACCTCGAAGGCGAAGTTCATGTGCATCGTCTCGTCGCGGAACACCCAGTTGGTGCCGGTCGCGAGCCCGTGCAGCAGACCGCGCGAGCGGAACCAGTAGACGTACGCGAACGCTCCGTAGAAGAACAGGCCCTCGATGCACGCCGCGAAGCAGATCAGGTTCAGCAGGAAGCGGCGGCGGTCCGCCGCCGACTCCAGGCGGTCGATCGTCTCGACCGAGTCCATCCACTTGAAGCAGAACTGCGCCTTCTCGCGGATCGAGGGGATCTCCTCGACCGCGTCGAACGCCGCCGCGCGGTCCGCCGGGTCGGGGAGGTAGGTGTCGAGCAGCGTCAGATAGAACTGGACGTGCACGGCCTCCTCGAAGAGCTGGCGGGAGAGATAGAGCCGCGCCTCGGGGGAGTTGATGTGCTTGTAGAGCGTCAGCACCAGGTTGTTCGAGACGATCGAGTCGCCCGTCGCGAAGAACGCGACCAGCCGGCCGATCATGTGCTGCTCGCCCGGGGAGAGCTTGGCGAGGTCGGTGACGTCGGAGTGGAGATCGACCTCCTCCACCGTCCAGGTGTTCTTGATCGCGTCGCGGTAGCGCTCGTAGAAGTCCGGGTAGCGCATGGGGCGCAGCGTCAGTTCGAAGCCCGGGTCGAGCAGGTTCTTCTCAGCGGCAGGGGTGGAACTCATTACTGGCAGGCCTCGCAGGACTCGGGGTTTTCCAGGGAGCAGGCGACGGCGTCGGACACAGCCGGGACGACCGCCACCGGTTGAGACGCCACCGGTTGCGACGTCGCCGCGCGGGCGATGCGCGTCGCGGGGCGTGAGCGCAGGTAGTACGTGGTCTTGAGCCCCTTCTTCCAGGCGTACGCGTACATCGAGCTGAGCTTCCCGATGGTCGGCGTCTCCAGGAACAGGTTCAGCGACTGGCTCTGGTCGAGGAACGGCGTACGCGCCGCCGCCATGTCGATGAGGCCGCGCTGCGGGATCTCCCACGCCGTGCGGTACAGCTCGCGTACGTCGGCCGGGATCCAACTGAAGCCCGCCACCGAGCCGCCCGACTCGCGCAGCGCCTCGCGGGACTGCGCGTCCCACACACCGAGCCGCTTCAGCTCCGCCACCAGATACGCGTTGACCTGGAGGAACTCACCCGACAGCGTCTCGCGCTTGAAGAGGTTGGAGACCTGCGGCTCGATGCACTCGTAGACGCCCGCGATGGAGGCGATCGTCGCGGTGGGCGCGATGGCGAGCAGCAGGGAGTTGCGCATGCCGGTCTTCGCGACCCGCGCCCGCAACGCGTCCCACCGCTCGGGCCAGTTGAGCGCCACGTCGTAGTGGTCCGGGTGCAGTACGCCGCGCGCGGCGCGCGTACGGTCCCAGGCCGGCAGCGGCCCCTCGCGCTCGGCGAGGTCGCACGACGCCTCGTACGCGGCGAGCATGATCCGCTCGGCGATACGGGTGGAGAGCGCAGCGGCCTCCGGGGAGTCGAACGGCAGCCCCTTCTTGAAGAAGACGTCCTGGAGGCCCATCACGCCCAGACCCACGGGGCGCCACTTGGCGTTGGAGCGCCCGGCCTGCTCGGTCGGGTAGAAGTTGATGTCCACGACCCGGTCGAGGAAGGTCACGGCGGTACGGACGCTGTCGTCCAGACGCTCCCAGTCCAGCTCGCCGCCGCCGGCCTCGCCCGGCTCCGTGACGAACGCGCCGATGTTGACCGAGCCGAGGTTGCAGACGGCCGTCTCGCCGTCGTCCGTGACTTCGAGGATCTCCGTGCACAGGTTCGACGAGTGCACGACGGTGCCGGGCTCGGCGGTCTGGTTCGCCGTACGGTTCGACGCGTCCTTGAAGGTCATCCAGCCGTTGCCGGTCTGTGCGAGGGTGCGCATCATCCGGCCGTACAGCTCCCGCGCGGGGATGGTCCTGCGGGCCTTGCCCGCCGCCTCGGCCGCGCGGTACGCCGCGTCGAAGTCGTCGCCCCACAGGTCGACCAGCTCGGGCACGTCGGAGGGGGAGAACAGCGACCAGTCGCCGTCCGCGTCGACCCGGCGCATGAACTCGTCGGGGATCCAGTGCGCGAGGTTCAGATTGTGCGTACGGCGCGCCTCCTCACCGGTGTTGTCGCGCAGCTCCAGGAACTCCTCGATGTCCGCGTGCCACGTCTCCAGGTAGACGCAGGCCGCGCCCTTGCGCCGGCCGCCCTGGTTGACGGCGGCGACGGAGGAGTCGAGCGTGCGCAGGAACGGCACGATGCCGTTGGAGTGCCCGTTCGTGCCGCGGATCAGCGAACCCCGGGCGCGGATACGGGAGTACGAGAGGCCGATGCCGCCCGCGTGCTTCGAGAGGCGGGCCACCTGGTGGTAGCGGTCGTAGATCGAGTCCAGCTCGTCCAGCGGGGAGTCCAGCAGATAGCAGGACGACATCTGGGGGTGCCGGGTGCCGGAGTTGAAGAGGGTGGGGGAGGAGGGGAGGTAGTCGAGCCGGCTCATCAGCCCGTACAGCGCGGAGACCTCGTCCACGGCGGCCGGGGAGTCGTCCTTGGCCAGCCCGGACGCGACGCGCAGCATGAAGTACTGCGGTGTCTCGATGACATCGCGGGTGATCGGGTGCCGGAGCAGATAGCGGCTGAAGAGGGTACGGAGACCGAAGTAGCCGAAGCGGTCGTCGGCGGCGGGGTCGATCAGCGCGTCGAGCCGGGCGGCGTGGCGGGTGACGAACGCGGCCGTACGGTCGGCGATCAGACCCTCGGCGTGGCCCACGGCGATCGAGGAGGAGAAGGAGACGGCGCCCTGGCCGGCGGCCTCGTCCGCGATCGTGCGGGTGAGGAGGCGGGCGGCGAGCCGGGAGTACGCGGGGTCCTCGGAGATGAGCCCGGCGGCGGCCTCGGTGGCGAGTCCACGCAACTCGGCCTCGTCCGACGCGGCGTTGCGGCCACGGAGCGCGGCGGCGGCGACCTTGCCGGGGTCGGTGTCGGGGAGGTCGGCGGTGAGGTCCGTGAGGACCCGCAGCAGACCCGTCCCGGGTCCGTCGGCCGGCCCGGCGGCCGTCTCCCGTACCCGCTCGGAGATCGCTGAAGCCGGATCGGCTGGCGCGATGGTCACGTGGTGCTCTCCCTCGCTCGGCTCTGGGCCAGGGGGAGGGCACGGCGGCGCGCGCCCGCGTACGCCGGCCCGGAAGCGGGCGGCGAGCGGCGCGGCGTCCACCGGCCCTGCCTCGGGGCCCGGACGTCTCGGCACCCGGATCGGTCGAACCGGATGCGTCGTCGGCAGGTACTCGGACTCACGGGGCGCGCAAAGCGCACCACAGCACACCGTTGCGGGACAGTTCCGGATTTCCACCGGATTCTCCTGCGGCGACAACAGACTTGAGCATACATGTGGGGCTCGTTGGGAGCGGCACCCCCCACATGTTGTGTCGCGGGTGATTCGCTTGCCCTGAATCGGCCCCGAAACGCCTTAGATTTCCAGGCTGTACGTGAGCAGCGAGAGCCCGGGAACGGGCGACCAGTCCCGCTCCGGGGTCCGTACGAAGCCCAGCCGCTCGTAGATCCGGTGGGCGCCCAGCATCGCCTTCTGGGTGGACAGCCGCACCCGTACGCACCCCTCGGTGGCCCGCGCGCGGGCCACGCACTCCCGTACCAGCGCGTCGCCGACGCCCCGCCCGCGCGCGGCGGACGCGACGGCCAGCATCCGGAACTCGGCCTCACCGTCCCCGGCCACCTCGGCCCACGCGGACCCGGCGACGACGTAGGCCACCCCACCGAGGACACCCCCGCCCTCGCCCGCGTCGACGGCCACGAGCACCTCGGCCCCGGCGGCCCGCCCCGCGACATCCCGGAGCCGCTCCAGATAGGGGTCGTCCGCGCCGAAGTCCAGCAGCCCGTCATCCAGATAGGCCCGCGCGGTGATCTCCCCGAGAACGGCGTATTCAGCGGGCTCGACGGCCCTGATGATGAAGCCGGTGTCCGGCCGTGTCGTCTGATCCATCCTTGAAGTGTGCGACACGGCTACGACAGCGGACTGTCGGAGGGCGCCGCTATCGTTGGGTACGGAGCAAGGAGGGTCCATGACCGTGACCACTGACCGGAACCACCTGGAGACCAGCGTCTTCGACGAGCTGACCCGGATACTGGCCCGCACGGATGAGCGCGTGCGTATGGAACTCATCGACGGGAAGCTCAGGAGCAAGGTAGTGCCGGACGGGGACCACGGGCGCATCATCGAGTGGCTGCTTCGCATTTGCATGCAGTCGCGGCCGGAGCTTTTTCTGTACCCGGATCAAGGGCTGAAGGTGCAGGCATACCGCAGTGGCCGTGCGCGGCCGGACGGGTCTCTGGCTCCCAGCGGCGCTTTCGTCGGTCAAGGCGAGTGGGCCGACCCCGGCCCCGTTCTGATGGCTGTCGAGGTCACCTCGTATGACTCCGACACCGACACGCGCGACCGGACGGAGAAGCCCCGCGCCTACGCCGAGACCGGCATTCCCGTCTATCTGCTGATCGACCGGGACTCCTGCGAGGTGACGGTCTTCAGCGAGCCGGACGGCGTCCGCTATGAAAGCGCCCGCACCGTCCCGTTCGGCAAGACCGTGGTTCTGCCCGGCCCGGTGGACATCACTCTGGAGACCGAGCAGCTCAAGGACTGGGTGCGCTGACCACCCCGCACGGCGAAGGGCCGCCGTC
>NZ_MDCR01000092.1 GCF_001723055.1 Streptomyces niveus | reverse complement strand
ACCGGGCGTACAGGCGCCGGGGCCGGTCCGGCCGACGGGCACGCCCGACGTCTGTACGCCCGGCGCCTGTACGCCCGGTGGCTCCATACCCGGTGGCTCCATGGCCGCGATACCGGGCACCGGTCCCGGGATCTCACCGGCGGGCCGGTAACCGGCCTCGAAGCCGCCCTCGCCGGGCGCCGGCGGCACCGGCATGTAGCCGCAGAGCGCTTCCTCGGCCGCGCCGGCCGCGAGGCCGGTGAGCACCACGCGCCCGTCGTCGCAGACGAGCACCGTGCGGATGGTGATGTTCCGGTGAGTCCAGCCGTGGGCGTGCAGCACCCGTACGGCGGTGAGCACGTCCGAGGCGATCTCGGCCGCGCGGTAGGGGTTGAGCGGCTTCTCGGCGAGCAGGGCCGCCAGCGGCCTGGCCGCGACCAGTTCACTCACTATCCACAGCGACCCGCCTTCGGCGAACACGTCGAAGACCTGGTCGAGCCTGGGGTGGTCGGGGATCTGGGCGGCGCTCTGCGCGGCCTCGATGGCACGCCGCACCGCCGGGTCCGTGGGCCTGCGTGTCGTACGCCCCGAGACCCGCCGGGTCGCCGTGGCGCCGTCCTGGTCGACCATCTCGGCGTCCACGACCTCGGGCAACGGCACTTGCCTGACGAGGACTTCCTGCCCGCTGTACGTGTCGAAGGCCCGCGTCTCGACGAGGTCGAACTCGTCGGACGGAGGCAGGGGCAGGCGGTAGCGGTCGGCGAGTACCCGTCCCGCGTAGTCGTCCACGACGCCTCCCACACGCGCGCTGTCCCTGGGTCTCCGGATCCTCGGAGACCTCGCGAAACCGCCAATTCCGGTCGTTTACCGGCCCATTGCGACTGCGTACGGTCCGCGAGTTCTCACGATACGTGGCCGCACACAAATATGCCGCCGGTCACCGCAACACAGGTCTTAACCTTCCCGGTAACCCGGCGCCGTACGCCCACCACACCCCGTGCCCGTGAGGCCGCCGCCCGCTCCGGTGACGGCGCGGGCGGCGGTGTTGGGGCGTCAGTCCGTCGGCTTGAAAGTGCTGTACGCCGTCTCCCGGAGCGTCCGGCAGTCGTCGTCGTCCCAGTCGTCGGCCTTGCAGGTGATCATGATCGCGTAGCCATGGGTGGCGTCGACCTTGAAGCCCCGGTTCAGCACCCTTACGCGCTCACCGCTCTGGTCGCGCTCGAACTCCCAGTCGGCGACGGTGGGGTAGCCGTTGAACTCCACCGACTTCATGCCCAGGCGCTTGTAGTTGCCGAGGCTGCCCTTTATCTGGGCTTCCAACTGCTCCCAGGCGCGCTTCGCGTCGTTTGTCGGCTTGGCGTTGAAGTCGACCTGGACACGGGGGAATTCGCCGCTCTCGCTGTAAATGGCGCCCGAGCTCTGGCCGGCCGTACGGGTGAACTTGAAGTCCTCGGGCATCGCCATGGAGAAGCGGAACTGCTTGTTCGTCACCGTCTTGAAGTCGTCCGGCAGGCCCTTGCCGTCCGAACCGGAGTCGGAGCCCGAATCGCCGGAACCGGGGCCCGAGTTGTCCGTGCCGGAGTCCTTGCCGGACGACGAGCCCTCCGACGGTGTGGTGCCGCCGTCGGACTTGGCCGAATCCTGCTGCTTGTCCTGGCCCGCCGTGTCGTCGGCGCCGCCCTTGGTGTCACCACCCGCCGAGGCTCCGGCGGACGCGGCGGTGTCGTCCTTGCCCGTGTCGCCCTTGGCCGAGTTGTCCGAGTCGCCGTTGAGCGCGACGGCCAGGACGACGGCCAGGATCGCCAGCACGACGACCCCCGCGATGATCATCAACGTGCGGCGGGGCACGACATCGGTGAGCGACGCCCGCGTGGCGGCGGGCCGTGCGGCGCCCGCGGCCGGTACGGACGGCGGCGCGGCGGCGGTGGCCGTGCCCGCGGCTCCCGCCGCTCCCGCGCCGGCGACGCTTCCGCTCGCGGCGGCTTCCCGGGTCCTGCCCTTGGTGCGGGGCGCGGGCTCCGGGGGGATCGGCGGCAGCGCCACGACCCGGGTCGCGTCGGCCGCGGGTTCGGGCAGCTCCGAGGGGTCGGGGGTGTCGATGACGTCCTGGAGCAGTGCCCGCGCGCCCGCGTCGTCGAGCCGCAGCGCCGGGTCCTTGGCGAGCAGCCCGTAGATGACCTCCTCCAGCGCGCCCGCGTTCTTCGGCGGGTCGAGCGGTTCGGTCATGACGGCGGTGAGGGTCGCGATGGCCGACCCCTTGTCGTACGGCGGGCAGCCTTCCACCGACGCGTAGATCAGTCCGCCCAGCGACCAGAGGTCGGCGGCGGGGCCGGGCTTCTTGCCCCGGGCGCGCTCCGGCGAGATGTACGAGGGGGCGCCGACGAGCATGCCGGTCGAGGTGACGGACGGGTCGCCCTCCACCTGCGCGATGCCGAAGTCGGTGAGGACGACCCGGCCGTCCTCGGAGATCAGCACGTTGGACGGCTTCACGTCGCGGTGCAGGATGCCCTCGCGGTGCGCCGAGCGCAGCACGTCGAGGACGGCGAGCCCGACCTCGGCGGCGCGCTTCGGGGTGAGGATCCCGTCCTCGCGCACGACCTCGGCGAGGGACTTGCCCTCGATCAGCTCCATGACGATCCACGGCCGGTCGTCCTCGTCCACGACGTCGTAGACCGTGACCGCCCCGTTGTTACGGATGCGGGCGATCGCCTTGGCCTCGCGCAGCGTGCGCGTGATCAGGCGGCGCTTCTCGTCCTCGTCGATGCTGGTGGGGAAGCGCAGTTCCTTGACGGCGACCGTACGACCCAGGGTCTCGTCGACGGCCCGCCAGACCGTGCCCATTCCGCCCCGGCCCAGCACCTCACCGAGCCGGTACCGTCCGGCGAGGAGGCGCCCCTCGGGGCTCGCGCCGTCCCCGCGCTCCGTGTCGTCCGTGTCCTTCTCGGGGTCCCGCGCCGTGTCCCGCGACTGCTCCGCCTCCGCCATGCGTCCCCTCTGCGATCCCTCATGTCCCGCGCCTGGCACCTGCCCGCGCGCGGCGCAGTAACGCGCCCTGACAGAGGCTCCATTGTCCCTCACTCCGGCGCATGCGATGCTCCCGGGTCCGCCATCCGCCGGTACGACATCCCAAGCGGGGCCCGGCGCGGGGCCGTTGGACGGGGTGCGGCGGGCGGCGTCGCTGGTCATGAGCCTGTTCGGGGCTCGAACAGACGCGCCCGGCACAATCCCGTAACGGGACGCACCGGACGCCACACCCGCCTCAACTCACCCCAGAAACCCCACAGCCGGACCCCGGCCGCCCCCGCCGTCCTCCTACAGCGGCACGATGTCCGGCGCCCCGAGCCTCGCCGCGTCCGCCGTCAGGTCGTCCGGCTGGCGCTGCGACTCGCGCTCCGCCTCCACCCGCTTGCGGTAGTGCTCGACCTCCTTCTCGATCTGGTCCTTGTCCCAGCCGAGCACCGGCGCCATCAGCTCCGCGCACTCCTGGGCGCTGCGCGTGCCCCGGTCGAAGGTCTCGATCGAGATGCGTGTCCGCCGCGTCAGGACGTCGTCGAGATGGCGCGCCCCCTCGTGCGACGCCGCGTACACGACCTCGGCGCGCAGATAGTCCTCGGCGGCGCCCAGCGGCTCGCCGAGCCCGGGGTCGGCCGCGATCAGCTCCAGCAACTCCTCGACCAGTGCCCCGTAGCGGTTGAGCAGATGTTCCACGCGCACCACGTGCAGCCCGGTCCGCGCGGCGATCCCCGCCCGCGCGTTCCACAGGGCGCGATAGCCCTCGGCGCCGAGCAGCGGGGTGTCCTCCGTGACGCAGGCCGCCACCCGCTGGTCGAGGCCGTGCACCGCCTCGTCCACCGCGTCCTTGGCCATGACCCGGTACGTCGTGTACTTGCCGCCGGCCACGACGACCATGCCCGGCACCGGGTGCGCCACCGTGTGCTCGCGCGACAGCTTGCTCGTCGCGTCGGACTCACCGGCCAGCAGCGGGCGCAGTCCCGCGTACACCCCCTCCACGTCGTCACGCGTCAGCGGTACGGAGAGGACCGAGTTGACGTGTTCGAGCAGATAGTCGATGTCGGCGCTGGAGGCCGCCGGGTGCGCCTTGTCGAGGTCCCAGTCGGTGTCGGTGGTGCCCACGATCCAGTGCCTGCCCCACGGGATGACGAAGAGCACCGACTTCTCGGTCCGCAGGATCAGTCCGGTCGAGGAGTGGATGCGGTCCTTGGGGACGACCAGGTGGATGCCCTTCGACGCGCGGACGTGGAACTGGCCGCGCTCACCGATCAGCGCCTGGGTGTCGTCCGTCCACACCCCGGTCGCGTTGACGATCTGCTTCGCCCGGATCTCGTACTCCCCGGCGCCGTCCACGTCCCGCACCCGGGCCCCGACGACCCGCTCGCCCTCGCGCAGGAAGCCGACGACACGGGCCCTGCTGGCGACCCGCGCCCCGTAGCTCGCGGCCGTACGCACCAGGGTGGCGACATAGCGCGCGTCGTCCATCTGCGCGTCGTAGTACTGAAGGGCGCCGACCAGGGCGTCCTTCTTGAGCGCGGGCGCCACGCGCAGCGCGTGCCGGCGGGAGAGGTGCCGGTGTGTCGGCAGGCCCCGGCCGTGGCCAGACGAGAACGACATCGCGTCGTACAGCGCGACGCCCGATCCGGCGTAGAGCCTCTCCCAGCCCTTGTGCTGCAACGGGTAGAGGAACGGCACCGGCTTGACCAGATGCGGGGCCAGCCGCTCCAGCAGCAGTCCGCGCTCCTTGAGCGCCTCCCTGACGAGCCCGAAATCGAGCATCTCCAGATAGCGCAGCCCGCCGTGGATCAGCTTGCTCGACCGGCTCGATGTGCCGGAAGCCCAGTCACGCGCCTCCACGAGCCCGGTCGAGAGTCCGCGCGTGACCGCGTCGAGCGCGGTACCGGCGCCGACCACGCCCGCGCCCACCACCAACACGTCCAGTTCGCGCTCGGCCATCTCCGCCAGAGCCGTGGCGCGCTCCTCCGGTCCCAGTGTCGCTGTCCTCACCGCTGCCTCCCGTCGCGCCCCCGTGTTGTTCGGGCACTTCGATTCTGTCCGCACTCACCGACTTCAGCCACCGGCTGTGGACAACACCGGCTGAAGATCGGATCACACCTGTCAAATCGGCAGACATGTCACTCAATGTCCGGCCATGTAATGACGCATATCGGTCATATTTACGCCTAGTCTGACATTGCGCTCGCTCGTTCTGTCCACAGGGGTTGCGCCCTCTGTCACCTCCGGTTATGGGAAAGGACGGCCCACATGCCCGCAGACCTCGCCGTCATCGGACTCGGCCATCTCGGCCTCCCCCTCGCCCAGGCCGCCGTGGCCGCCGGCATCGAGACGATCGGCTACGACTCCGATCCACGGCCCGTCGCCGAACTGGCGGCGGGCCGCACCCCGGTCGACGGCTCGCTCACCGCGTCCGACGTGCGCCGCATGCTCTCCGGCGGCTTCCGGCCCACCACCAATCCGACCGAGCTGGGCCGGGTCCGTACCGCCGTCATCTGCGCGCCTACCCCGCTCGGCCCCGACCGCACCCTCGACCTCACCGCCGTCGCCGAGGCCGCCCGCGCCCTCGCCGCCCGGCTGCGCCCGCACACCACGGTGCTGCTCGAATCCCCGGCGGGCCCCGGCACGACGGAGGGGTTCCTGCGCACGATCCTGGAGGAGGGCTCGGGCCTGCGCGCCGGGCGCGACTTCCACCTCGCGTACTCCCCCGGCCGTCTCGACCCCGGCCGCCGCAGCCACGGCCTCACCAACACCCCGAAGGTGATCGGCGGACTCACCCCCGCCTGCACCGAATCGGCCGCCGCCTTCTACGGACGCCTCACCGACAAGGTGGTCCGCGCGCGCGGACC
>NZ_MDCR01000091.1 GCF_001723055.1 Streptomyces niveus | reverse complement strand
CCAATTGGCGACCGGCCCACCGGGGGCCCTATCGGGCGGGGTGCGGCCGCGCGGGCTGCTGCTGCGGCTGCCGTCCGTCGCGCTGGTGCGGCTCCGGCCGGATCGGCAGGGGCGGGCGGGTGTCGCTCATCGGCCCGAACCTCCGCTGCTGCGGCGGTTGGCCTCGGCGAGCTTGCGCGACAGTTCCTCGCGTTCGGCGTCGGTCATCCGGCCACCGCCAGCTGGCAGGTGCAGCGGACGGTGGTGGACTCGCCGTTGCGGCGGATCACGACGGTGTCGAACCCGTTGCAGTCGGCGCACGGGGCGCTGAACGCCGGGCCCTTCTTGCCGACCAGCACGAGGCGGGGGCGGCTCGCGGGGGCCGGGATGGAGATGCCGGTGGTCCGGCTGGCAGACTTCTGCACGGAGATCCCTCTCTCTGCGAATAGGGGTGTCCCAGCTCGGAAGGCGCGTCTACGCCGTTCCGGGCGGAGAGGGTCGGGGCGGGAACCCCGGCCCTCTCGTTCGTTCTGGTTCCACCGTAGGGCCTTTTTTCCTAGGTTGCAAGGAACCTAGGAAAAATAGTTGCTAGGAACCTAGGGACCTGCTTTCATAGATCCATAGCCGCACAGTGGGATCATCCCTCCACCCGCAGTACACGGAGAGGTGGCGACCACATGACCGAAGACCCCAAGCCCAAGCGCAGGGGCCGACCCAAGAAGGAGGAAGTCGTTCGGATGCGACCCCTCAACGTGGAAGTGCCGGAAGACCTTCAGCTGCACCGCCGGGGCACGCTCTGCAAGCTCGACACCGGAATGAGCTTGAAGGAACAGGTGGCGGCCGCGTACGACGAGTGGCTGAGCCGGAAGGGCTACGCCAAGCCCACGGACGAGAGCTGAGAGAAGGAACCCCGGTGGTGAGGACACACCACCAGGGCCCAGGACGCTGAGATTTGGAGACCTACATGCGTCACCACCAGGGTACGGCCGCTGATCCCCCGGGATCGGCCACCGAGCCTGAAGAGAAGAAGGGCATTCCGGAACTGACCCGGGTCCACTACTGGCTGATCGGGATCGTCGCCCTCGGGGCGGTCGTCATCGCCTCCATCGGGTTCGCCGGCTCGTACAACGCCGTGCGCAAGCTCGCGGTGGAGAAGGGGTTCGGCACCTTCGCGTACTGGTTCCCGATCGGCATCGACGCGGGCATTGTCGTGCTCCTCGGCCTCGACCTCCTGCTGACGTGGCTCCGCATCCCGTTCCCGCTCCTGCGCCAGACGGCGTGGCTCCTGACGGGCGCCACGATCGCCTTCAACGCGGCGGCCGCCTGGCCGGACCCGCTCGGCGTGGGGATGCACGCGGTGATCCCGGTCCTGTTCGTCGTCTCCGTGGAAGCCGCGCGGCACGCGGTCGGCCGGATCGCGGACATCACCGCCGACAAGCACATGGAAGGCGTCCGCATCACCCGGTGGCTGCTCTCGCCCGTGCCCACCTTCCGGCTGTGGCGCCGGATGAAGCTCTGGGAGGTCCGGAGCTACGAGAAGGCCGTGAGCCTGGAACAGGCCCGGCTCATCTACCAGTCCCGTCTGCAGGCCCGGTTCGGCCGTGGCTGGCGTCGTAAGGCCCCGGTGGAGGCTCTGATGCCGCTCCGGCTGGCGAAGTACGGCGTGCCCATCTTCGAGACGGCGGCGGCGGGCCTGGCGGCCGCGGGCATCCCGCTGCCTGCGGAGCTGGAACGCCTCGACCACAAGGCGGTCGACGGCGACGTGCGCGAGCAACTGCCCGCCCCCACCCCCGGACGGGAGCTGGAACGCGGGGAGGTCGACACCGACCAGCACGACGGCCAGGACGAGGCGGACGAGGTGGAGCGGCAGGAGACGGCCGCCGGCCACCCGGAGCCGTACGCCGCACCGGTCCCGCAGCAAGCGGCCCCCGCGCCGTACGAGGCGTTCGGGCCCGAACCGGCGGCCGCGTACAGCGGCGGGTACGAGCCGCAGGGGCAGCTGGCGGCCGCGAACGGCCCGTGGGCGGCTCGCAACGACGGACGGCCCGCGATGGTGCAGGCCCGGATCGACGGGGCCGACTGGCTGCAGAAGCCCCCGGAGCCGGAGCCGTTCGCCTCGGAGCCGGACGAGGTGGTCCAGTCGCCAATTGGCGACTACGCCGAGCCTGTTCCAGCGCCTGAGCCGGAGCCGGTGCCGGAGGTTGTCGACGAGGCCGTGGACGAGGGCCTGGACGAGGACGAGGACGGCGCGGACGAGGGTCCGGAGCCTGAGCCGGACCTGACGGGCGTGGAACTGCTGGAGTACCGCTACGTGCGGCTTCCTGCGGAACAGCGCTACCCGAACCAGTCCGCCAGCTCCCTGGCCAGGTCTCTTTCCCCTGGGACGGGGTTCACGGAAGGCACGGCCCGGAAGTACCTGAAGCCCATCATCGACAAGCACAGCTGAGAAAACCCGGGGCTGAATGTCAGTCCTGGCTCGTACGGTGATCGTGAGGTCACCGGACACTAGGCGCCCCCGGGAGGCGCTGGTACCGCCCAACCCGGGGACTTCGCGACAGAGGAGAGTGCTCGTGTCACGCAAGGAAGAGAATCCCACACCCCCCACCACCGACCTGCCGGGCGGGATGATGCCGCACTGGCTGCACCGCATCATCGACGCTCACAAGCCCTCCGCGCTCGGCAAGTCCCGCCAGGGCACCGCGTACGCGGCGGCCGGACTGCCCGCCGTGGCGCTCGCGGCCGGTGCCGAGAACGGCGGTCTCCCGGAGCCGTCCGTGGGCGGGGCCCTCGAACTCATCAACACCGTGGGCTCGAACTGGCCCCTCGGCGGCTGGCCCGGGTTCGGCCTCACGGTCGTGGCCGGCGGCGGCCTCGGGTACCTCCACCTGAAGCAGAAGTGGGACCTGGGCAAGTCCGGTCCCACCACGAACGGGAAGGACGCGGCCCGGGTCGGGTTCGCCAACCCGAAGGAACTCAAGAAGTGGCTGTCCCAGGAAGGGCTCCGGGCCCGCGCGGACACCCTCCGCCCTTCCCTGGAAGGGGCGAAGCGGCGTTCCATCAGCCCTCACGAGGTCGGGCTGCACCTCGGCACGGATCTGCTCTACAAGAAGGGGCTGTTCGTCGCCTGCGAGGACATCGTGCTGATGTACGCCCCGCCGCGTACCGGCAAGTCCGCGCAGTACGGCAACGCCATCATCGACGCGGCGGGCGCCTGCGTGGTGACCTCGACCCGCGGTGACCTCTACGACCACACCCACCAGCTGCGGCGCGAGCACAACCGGCCCGTGTGGGTCTTCAACGCGGGCGTGAGCGGGGTGGAGAACACCCTGCGCTGGAACCTGGTGGAGGGCTGCCAGGACCCGGTGGTGGCCCTGCGTCGCGCCGGGTACCTGCTCGCGGCCTCAGCCAGCGGGGAGGCCATGGAGAACGCCTCCTTCTGGGAGGGCCACTCCTTCATGGTGCTGTCCTGCTACCTGATGGCGGCGGGCCTGAAGGGCTACGACCTGACGCGCGTCCGGGCCTGGGTGACCGACTCGACCGAGCGTGAGCCCCTGGAGATCCTGGAGAACTACCCGGAGCTGGTCCCCGCCGGCTGGGCGCGCGGCCTGTCGCAGATGCGGAACGCGCCGGAGAAGACGAGGGACAGCGTGTACCTGACGCTGATCCGCTCGTTCGAGTTCATGTCGCTCCCCCAGGTCATGGACATCGTGTCCCCTCGGCCCGGCCAGCAGAAGTTCGACGTGGCGGACTTCCTCCGCTCGCGCGGCACCCTGTACCTGATGGGCCGTGACCAGCAGTACGGCAGCGTCGCCCCGCTGTTCACCGCCCTGGTGGGCGAGATCTACGAGGCGGCGTACCTGGAGGCGGACAACAGCCCCGGCGGCCGCGTGGACCCGTACGTGCGGTTCGTCCTGGACGAGGCGGCCGTGATCTGCCCGCTTCCCCTGCACAAGTGGTCGGCGGACGCGGGCGGCCGGAACATTCAGCTCCTGGTCAGCGTCCAGTCCCCGTCCCAGCTGAGGGAGCGGTGGGGCCACAACGGAGCGCAGACCATCATGAACAACTCCGTCCGGATCGCCCTCGGTGGCCTGTCCATCCCGCAGGATCTGGAAGAACTGTCCCTCCTCTGCGGGGAGAAGGACGAGGAAGTGGCCTCCTCGTCCGCCACGGACGAGGACAAGAAGTCCCGGAACGTCTCGGTGCGACGGGTCCGGATCATGCCGCAGGACGCCATCCGGCAGATGAAGGAAGGCACGGGCCTGGTGTTCTACCGACACCTGCCGCCGATCCGGTACGCGTTCACCCCGGTGTGGCAGCGGAAGGACGTCAAGGAACTGATGAAGCAGACAAAGGCACAGGCCAAGCTGGAGGCCAAGCTGAAGAAGAAGGGGGTGCAGGTCGCCGGGCCCGTCCTCCCGCCGCAGATGCCCGCCACGGCTCCGGTGGTCCCGCAGCAGCAGCCCGCCGCGTACCCGGGGACGATCCCCGGGCAGGCGCCGGCCGCTGAGCAGAACGTTTGGGGGCAGACCGGATGATCGACCAGCCCAAGGAGACGAAAGCTGTCTGGGAGCGGACCCGCGAACTGGGTCGGCAGCTGGACGAGGTGAACGGCCGCCTCGAAACGCTGGAGGGGCAGAACCTCGGGGACCGCATCCAGGAACTGTCCCTGGTCGTCAAGAAGCTGGCGGACAAGCCCAAGAGCGATGCCCCGGCGGTCTGGAACTGGAGCACCTTCAACCCGCAGCAGCAGGCGAACGCCTGGGACGTGCTCATGCAGTGGGTGGAAGGCACGTTCCGGGTCCGCTGGCCCCGCTCCTACAAGGAGATGCTGGGGTACACGGAGCGGAACTCCTCGTGCTGGTGGCAGCACCCCGACATGGTGGAAAGCCTCACCAGCCTGATGTGGAGCCACCACTGGGCCTTCCTCGACAAGGAAGCGTCCCCGCTGCGGGTCGCTGAGTGGCTGGGCCGCTGGCTCCCCGACGCCGTGCGCCAGGGCAAGTTCATCCTGGAGGAGTGCAAGAACGACTTCTCCCGCGACGGGGGCAACGGCCACAAGCACGACCCGTTCGAGAACAAGAAGATCAGCGACGACCACAGGCAGCTTGGGCAGTACCTGCACATGCTGCGGACGGGCGAAGTGCCCAGCTGATCCGCCCCGCCCAACGACAGAGGCCCGGACCGATGGTCCGGGCCTCTTCGCGTGCCGTACGTCATCCTGCGGGCGGCACGGGGCGTTCCTCGTCCGGCCAGAAGCTCCACCCCACCGTGTACTGGACCCCGGCGGCATAGTCCCGGTCGACGTCGGGCCAGTCGTTGCCCTCGATCCGGTCCCGGGCGTGGGTGCGTTCCAGCCCCACCTGGCGGTTGGTGTACGGGTACTCGTACCACTCCTGGCTGATCGGGGCGGCCTGCAGCTCGCCCAACAGCCACGCCGCGGTGGCCCACACTCCGTGGGCGGCCGCCTTCGCCTGCCGCACCTCGACCTCGACGTGCACCCGGGCGTCGTCGCCGGCGTGGAACTGACGGGCGGCGTCGTCCCGGACCGATTCCAGTTCCTGCCGCGTGCGGCGCACCCCTGCCGGGAGTCCCGGCGTGCCGGGCGCCTTCGCTGGAACGGGCGTGGGGCCGTACTCGTGGCCAGGCCACTGGGGTGTCGTCCCGGGCGCCGGCTGCGGGCGCTCGGGCGTCCGCAGTACGTCACCGATCGACTGGTGGAGGCGCCGGGGGCCGTGCCCGCCGTGCTCGCTGCTGCTGGCCATGGAACGAAGGTAGCCGCGGGGACTGACACGGTGCCAGAGGTTCCGCCCTCACGGCCGCGCCGTACGTCCGGGCTGAGCGGGGTGGTTCCCTCGTTGGGCGGCAGGCGAAGCCCTACCGCGCCGTTCGTCGGCTGTCCAGGATCGGGCTTGCCCGACCGCGAAGCGGCGCCGTAGGCGTCCTGGATGGCCGGCGGGCGGTGTGGTGCCCTCTGGGTGCCGTCCGACGAGGGGGCCGCACCGCGACCCACCACCATCTCCACCACCCACAACCCGCACCCACCGAGCCGTGCCCCCCACCCCCTCCGCAGGGTGGCCGGGGTGTGGGGCAGAGCCCCGCGCAGTAACCCGCACTCGACAACGGAGAAGGGGCGGACCGCCTGGTGGCAGTCCGCCCCTCGCCGGGGATGTGCCCCGACTACATCTCGACCTCGCGGCCCCGCCGGAGTTCGGCCGCGGGCGGCTCGGGCGCCTGGACGACCTGGGGTTCGTCGCGGCGGGTCCGCTCGGCTTCCTCCATCTGCTGCGTCTGTTCGCGGTCGGCCAGGATCTCCGTTGCCCGCCCGGCAGTCCGGACGGCTTCCTGCAGCTCCTCGCCCGTGAGCTTGGGCGCGGTCTCGTGGGCCCGCTCGCGCGACTGGCGCAGGGCCTCGGCCTCGTATGCCTGCCGCATCTGCTCGGCTTCCTGCTCCTGCTGCAGGCGGGCGCGCTCGGCCTGGCGTTCCTGTTCCAGCTCCGGTTCCACGGTGGCCGGCTGCACGTCCTCCGGCAGTTCCACGGGCTCCGGCTCGGGTGCCCGGAGTTCCAGCTGGCGCTGTGCCTCCTGCGCCTGCTCGCGCGTCGGCTCGGTGTGCTCGTGCCACGCCTGCCGTGCCTCGTGCACCTTTTCCAGCTTCTCGCGGTCCTCGGCAAGCGAAGCGGTCAGGGCCTCGTACCCCTCGACGGCCTCCTGCAGCTCCTGCGCCTGCTCGGGGGTCTCGGCCTCCATCGCCTTGATGTACGTCTGGACCGACTCGCGCTCGGCGTCCGACAGGGACTCGCTGACCTCGCGGAGCTGCCCGGCGACGTGCGGCGGCGCCCACTCGGTTTCGCGGTCGTACCGCTCGACCATGCGCCGCAACGTGGCGTCCGACGCTCCGACCAGCTCCATCCGGTCCTCGGGCTCGCCCAGCGCGCGGTACGCGCGGTCCCAGTCCTGGCGGACGTCGACCGCACCGCGGCCCGGCCGCTGGCCGATCGCGTCGCGCTCGTTCTCGTGCTGGTGCGCCTCGCGGTACGCGGCGACCGACCCGGCCCGCTCGATCCAGCGCTCCCGCCAGGTCGGGTCCTCGGGGACCGGTCCCAGCTTCTGCGCCCACTGCGGCAGCTCGCCGGCCTCGGCCTGTTCCAACAGCTGCTGTCCCAGTTCCAGGCGCTTCTGCTCGGCCAGCTCCGCGACGCCCCGGGCGTACTCGCCTTCCGGGCCCTCGATCTCGGCGGCCCGGTTCCGCCAGTCGGCGCGCTCCTCGGCGGCGGCCTGGTGCTCCTCCACGATGCGGGCCCGCTCCTGCGACTCCTGCGCACCGTGCAGCACCTCGGCGCCCAGGGACATGGCCATGGCCTGGTCCATCGCCTCCTGCTGTCGCGCCCGCTCGAACGCGGCCGTCTCGGCTGCCCGCTGGGTCTCCATGGGGTCGATGACCTGTGCCCCGATGACCGCCTGCTGCGCGGCCAGGGCGTCCTCCTGGCTGCCGTTCCAGGCCAGGACCGGAGCCTGCGACATGGCCTCGGCCTGGCGCATCGCCTCGGCCTGCGCCTCTTCGCTGATCGACCGGTCCACGTGGGCGACGGGCGCCACGGACAGCTCGGCCATCAGGTCGTTGACCGTGCGTTCCTGGGTCTCGACGGCCTCGCGCACGCGGGCCTCGTCTGCCTGGACCTGACGCCGGTCGGCGGCCTCCAGCTCCCGCTCCGCCCGCCAGTGCAGCACCTTCGCCAAGTCCTTGGCGTCGTCCAGGCCGCGGCCGTTCCCGGTGATGGTCTCCATCATCTTCATGGCGTCGTGGCCGGCGGCCTCGGCGCTGCGGCCCAGACGGATGAGGGAGCCGTACGCCTCGCTGTCGCGGACCTTCGAGAACTTGTCGCCCAGCTTCTCGAACAGGACCCGTCCGAACTTCTTCTCCGCGTCCTTGGTCGACAGGTCTTCCAGCTCGTACGAGTGCTTCGCCAGGGAGCTGGACCATTCCAGCTCCTCGCGCTGCACCTGCGTCGCGGACTTCTCGACGCTGGAATTCTCCAGCGTCTGCTTGAAGAGGGTCATCGGCTCGGGCCGCTGCTCCTCGGGCACGCCCGGCATGTCCGTGGACATGTACGCCGTGTTCGCCTCGCGGCCGCGCGTCATCGCGACGTAGAACGCCTCCCGCGAACCGGAGCCGTCCCAGTAGGAGTGGGCCGTTCCAACGGTCCGGCCCTGGGTGGAATGGATCGTGCCCGCGTACGCCAGGTCCACGTGCTTCTGCACGTACGAGGACGGCAGGGTCACGGTGTCCCCGTCGTCGTAGGCGGCGGTCACGGAGCCGTCCTCCGCGATGCCCAGCACCTTGACCACATCGCGGTTGGTGGCGAAGCGGTCGCCGGACGTGCTGGTCAGACGGCGGTTGTTGTCCCGGAGCTGGATCATGTCGCCCTTGCCGACCGTGAGGCCGCGCCCGTCCAGCTCGATGCCGTCCGCCTCGACCTCCCCGAGCCGAACGAGGTCGGCGCGGGCGCGGGCGGCCAGCTCGTCGGCCTGGGCCGTGGTCGGCGCGATGAGTACCGCGTCCTTCCCGCCCGTGTGGTCGACCAGCCACGACTGGTACGAGGCTTCCACCATCTCCTCGCGCGTTCCAGCGCGCAGACGGCCGCGGGTCTCGTACTCCGCGAGCACGTCCACCTCGCCCTTGCGGAGCTTCAGGGACGCCTCCTTCTCCCACTCGGAGTTGAAGCGCATCACCTCGTCCAGGCGGTGGACGTTCGGCAGATCCTCGGTCAGCTGGGAGAACACCCCGCCGCTGCCCACGCTGCTGAGCTGGGCGTTATCGCCCACGTACAGCACCTTCGCCCCGGCCAGGTCGGCGTACCGGCGGATCTCGTCCAGCTGGCCCGTCTCGGCCATGGACGCCTCGTCCACCAGGATCAGCTGGCCCGGCCGGAGCTGGCAGGCGTTCCGGTCCTCGTCCGACACCGCGGTGCCCGATTCCAACCGGCGGTTGGTGTCCAGGAACTTCGCGATGTTCGCGGCGTTCTCCACGCCCTCGTCGGACAGCACGCGGGCGGCGCGCTGGCTGACGGTGAGGCCGATCACGGGGCCGACTTCCTGCGTCCAGACGTCGTGGATCGCGCCCGCCAGGCGGCTCTTTCCAGTTCCAGCGGGGGCGGCCACGACCTCCATGCGGCGGCCGCTGGCCAGGATGGAGCGGAACGCCTTCTCCTGTCCCTCGTTCAGCCCGGCGCCGGCCACGGCCTCCTCGATCGCCTCGCGGCCCACGGCGGGGGCTCCCAGCTCGGTGGCCTTGGCGATGATGCGGCCCTCCCGCTCCAGGTGGGCCTCCGTGGCGTACCGGCGGGCGCCGTGGCGGGCGTAGACCGACAGCCCGTCCTCGCGGCACAGCTCCGGGGGGAGCGGGACGAGGTTGCGGGCGGTCAGCCGGACCACGGCCGTGTCGGCTCCGGGCTGCAGCGCGGCGTCGGCCAGCTCGTTGACGAGGGCGGTCACCTGGTGGCGTTCCAGCCCTCCGAGACAGTCCGGAAGTTCCTTGGTGATCTCCACGATCAGGTCGCCTCGACGCCACGTCGACTTCTGGTCCTGGGCGTTCTCGATGGCCTGCTGCACGACCTTCGTCGGGTCGAATTCCAGGCCCGATTCCAGCGTACGTCCGTCGCGTTCCAGTTCGGCGGTCGCGCGTTCCACCTGCGCTGGAATGTCGGCCAGCGACTCGCGGGTGTCGGCCACCATGTCGGCCTCCCAGCGCTCCAGCAGCTGCTCGCGCGGGACGGCTTCCACCTTGTTCTTCCGCTCGGTCAGGTTGACCCACTGCGCCATGCGGGCCAGCTCGTGGGCGCCCGGCGCGCGGCCGGTCCGCTCCTCGTACGCCTTGGCCAGCTCGGCGGTGCCCTTGGTGATGGTCCGCCGGCGGGAGCTGTACTTGTCGCGCTTCTCCTCGGAGATGCCGACGATCTCGCGGGCCATGCCGTCCGGGCGGGTGGCCACGCGAAAGCCCATCTTGCGGTACAGGGCCTCGTCCGACACCTTCTCGAAGATGTGCCCGGCGGCCTTGGTGTGCCGGTAGATCTCCTGTCCGTCGATGGTGAGCCACTTCGACGTGACTTCGCCGGTCACGGGGTCGACGGACGAGGATTCCACGCGGTTCCAGATCGCGTTGTGGATGTGCAGCTGCGGGTCGGAATCACGGCTGGTGTGCTGCCGGAACGAAGCGATCGTCCACGCGTGCGCGTCGACCTGGCGGCCCATCGGGGCCCCGTCCGGGTCCTTCGCACCGTGGCGTCCGTCGCGGGCGTACCCGGCCTCTTCCTCCAGGAATTCCAGCCCGGCCTGGACGCCCTCCATCAGGCACTCCCAGACCTGATCGGCCTTCTCGGCGGCGGCCGCCGCGCCCTCCAGGTCCCCGGCCTCGCGGAGCCGCGCGGCCTCGATCTGGAACCCGGCGTGCAGCAGGCTGTACGACTTCGGCGCGGAGAACGTGACGTCGTAGTACGAGCGGCTGGAGGGGGCGTTCTGGCGCACCTTCAGCTCCGCCGCGCGGCGCTGCTCGGGCGTCGAATCCGGCCCCAGCTTCTCCACCGCGGCGGCCACCTTCTCCTCCGTCGACTTGGTGTAGTCGTACGGCTTCCGGCCCACCCGCGCCTCGTCGTAGATGGCTGCCACCTGGGCGTTGTACTCGTCCGATCCGGGCTCGGCCGTGATCGCAGAGAGTGACGCCCGAACCTCCGCGTGGAGGCCCGGGTGCGTGAACTTCGAGTACATGTCGCTCATCAGCTCATGGTCGACTTCACCAGTCAGACCAAGATCATTTGCGGCGCTCCCGAGCCAGATCCCGGCCGGCTCTCCGGCCTGCTCGATGGACTTCAGGTAGTAGTGCTCACCGCCGCGACCGACCGCGTTCATGAGGTATCCCGGGTCTGATCCCGGGCTCACAGTAGCGGTCATGTGATCACGGTACGGGCCATCGGATGGTAATGCAAGGGTGTGTTGAAGTTGGTAGGTAGCTCAGGTTTCAAGATCCGGGAAGAGAAGGGGGTGGAGAGGGCAAGTAGGCAGATGGGAGAGGAGATCGACAAGGGCAAGCAAGAGGGAGAGCAAGGGGAGACGAGGGGAAGACGCAGAGAGAGATCAGCCAGGATCGGGAGAGCGCGAGAGGGTTGCCCCTCTCGCAAGAGTTGACCGCGACCGGTGGGCGCCCGGTAGGCTGCGCCACAGACGACATGAGGCCCGACCCCCGGACTGGGGGCGGGCCTCGACTGTTACCAAGCGTGTTTTTCGGCGGCGGCGTCGCCCGGGTGGCCGGCGGCCGCGAACCACGGACGGTCTAGCGTGGACATGCTGCGAACCGCACGCCCGACGGCCCCTCGCGCGGGCCGCGAAACCGGCCCCGGCCCGCCCGCACGTCGTAGCATGTCCACGCTGTGAACCGCCCCACGGCGGCGGCCCGTACCGCGACCGCTACGGCGGGCCGCCCCACCTCGTCCGCCGTAGCGTGAACACGCTCCGATCCGGCGGCGGCGTCGACCGCCCGGCGAGACGAAGCGGAACCAGTGCGCCCCGCCCCGCTACAGCATGTCCACGCTACGAAGCGGCCTTCACCAGAGGGTGTCCTGGTGCTCCCCCGAGGGGTGGCCGGCCGCGAGCGCGGCCGCGATGGCGGCGGCCTCCGTGCCCGGCTCGGCGACCAGGATCGCGTCCCTCACCGCAACCGCCCGACCCGCCGCGCCCCGCACGTCCGCGAGCGCGTGACCGGTCAGCCCCCGGCGGGCCGCGTAGTCCACGATGTTCTGCAGCCGCTCCCCCGCCAGCCAGTGGTCCGGGTTCTGACAGCTGCTCTCGTCGCAGGTGTGCCGGACCACGGCGCCGTTCCGCAGTGCGGCCGCGCCGTGGCAGATGACGAACCCCAGGACGTGGGCCGACACCACGCGGGAGGTGCCCGCCGGGCGGCTGCCCGCCCGGAGCTTCCCGTGCCCGGAGTCGCTGATGGCCCCGAGCCACCAGTGGCACGGCGTCGGGCCGGGGCCGCGGTACACCTTCGCCTCGTACCGGGCGGCGGTCGCCGGGTCGGCGGCCAGTCGGTCCCAGGGAACCGCGGGGGTCGGCTCGCTCATGCGGCGGCCTCGTCCGGCTCGGTGTCCTCGGCGGACTCCTCGGCCTCGAACGGCTCGCGGCACTCCCCGCACAGGATCGCCCCGCCCTCCAACAGCTTCGGGGTGACCTGCATCCGGCGGGGCGGGTCACACTCGCACGCCACGGCCAGGCGCTTACCCGCCCGGCCCTTCCCGCCGCGCGGGCCCTCCTTCTTCCCGTCCTCGTCCTGCTCCTGGTCCCCGCCCTCGTCGGGCGCCTCGATCCGGGCCAGGGCGGCGGCGTCCAACTTCCTGATGACGGACGCGTACCGGCTGACCGTGGCGGCGGTGATCGGGGCCTCCGAGAAGCCGATGACCTTCTCCGCCCGCTTCGGCGGCTCCAGCCCCAACTCCTCGGCCAGGGCCGCGAACTTCCGGTTGTGCCAGCGGCCCGCACACGAGGTGTCCCGGATGCCCCGGGCGGCCGCGAGCGCGTGCGCGGCCTCGTGCAGCGCGGTCTCCACCACCATCTGCCCGCCCACGGCGATGGCCTCGCCGGAGATGAACAGCTCCGCCCGGCGGCCGCCGGCCGCCGCGTCCAGCCACCGGTCCGCCGTGTGGTGCCCCCAGGACGGCCGCTTCTTGTTCCGCCCCTGCGTACCCGTGCCGGTGATCATCACGACGTCTGGAAGGTCGGGGTGGTGCTTCTGGAACGCGGCCCAAGTCGATTCCAGCGCGGCGGTGATCCGGGTTCCCTCTTGAGTCGGCATGTCTCAGATCGTAGCGTGAACACGCTACAAAGCGGGAGGGGTTCGGGCGGACTGGAACGGCAACGGCCGCCGCTGGAACTCGCGTTCCAGGGGCGGCCGGTCGGGGTGCTGAGGGTCGGTCAGTCGTCGTACTCGTAGGCGTCGGTCACGAGGTCGCCCCACCCCGCGTGCCCCCGCCATTCCAGTCGGTGCCGGAGCATCGCGGCGGCGTCTGCCTCGTGGACGTCCAGGGCGAAGTGCTCCCGCGCGGCCGTGAGGACGTCGCCCACCGTGACCCGTAACGGCCAGGTGACGTGGATGTCTGTCACGGGTTCGGAGAGGCGGGCCCGCACCGCCGCAGTGATGGCCATGTCCGTGGCCTGCTGCACCTGGGCCTGGAAGTGCCGGGCCTGCTGTTCGGCGGCCAGGCGTTCGCGCCGCCGGCGGATGGCTCGCAGGATCACCACTCCTCCTTCGGGTGGGGCTCGACGTGCCCGCAGTAGTGGCACCGCGCCCCCGCCGGGATGTCGACGGTCGTCCCGGTGCAGCGCGGGCACTCCCCCAGTTCCAGCACCGGGCCGGTGCCCCGGACGCACCCGGGGCACCGGTGCCCGTCGTCGCCGTAGGTCCACCCGGCGCGCTTCATGACGTCCTCGAACTCGTCGGTGTCCAGCGCGTACGGGTCGTCCACGGGTTCCAGGAACAGCGCGACGCACCCGTCGCGGTCGCACGTCACGGCGTCCCGGATCACCGGTCCTCCTCGACGGCCGCCGACTCGTCGTCGGCCAGCTCGGTGAGCGCGTGCGCCTCCTGGTGCTGCTCGACGGTGAAGCCGATCGGGCGGCGGCCCTCGCGCTCGTCGCCCTCGTACAGGCGGCGCTGTCCGTCCGCGTAGGACCGGAGCACGTCGCGCGCCTCGTCCGGGGTGCAGTCCAGCGCGGCCGCCACCTCGTTCCAGGTCGCGCCCAACTGCAGGGCCTCGTGCACGGTGCTCGGGCGGTAGTTCAGGGCGGTGCGGCGGATGGCCTCTCCCAGGGCCAGCTGCGCGAGCGCGTCGCCCGCGTCGCCGCGCTCGACCTCGTGCGGGAAGTCGGCGGGCAGGCGGCGGTTCGACAGCCGCTCGGCGTGCTGGGAGTGCTTCTCCGCCTGCCAGGTCAGGGGGACGGCCGGCGGGAGGTCGTCGGGGCGGCGGACCTGGAGGGCCTGGAAGTCCTTGTACGCGTCGGTGCTCACGGTGGTGGTCGCCCTTCAGTTGGTCGGGTAGAGGTCGGCGCGGGGGGTGTTCTCGGTGAGCCAGCGGCGGAAGCTGTGGGTGCCGCCCGCCGCGATGCGGTCGTGCCGCTCCTTCACCGTGGTGTGGTGCTGGCCCAGCCCTTCGCCCAGGTCGCGCCACGACACCTTGTCCCCGTCCTCGTCGGGCTCGCGGGCCATCAGCAACAGCTCCTCCTCGATGGCGGTCAGCCGCTGCTTCAGGCGCCGGATGTCCCGCAGGTTCGCGTAGATGAACTCCTCCCCCAGGTTGGGGTTCCCGGCCTGGATCGCGTCCATGGCCAGGATGGCGCTGTCCGCCTCGTCCGCGATACTCCACTGCTTGTTGCCGTGGAACGCGAGCGTGTACGTGCCCACTCCGTCCGGCCAGTGGGCTGTCCGGCCGGAGGTCTCCCAGGGCTCCATGCCCGGCCGGCTCACGGCCATGGGCTCGTCCACCGGGGACGGGAGGGGGCGGTGCTGAGGGGTCGTCATGTGCGGTTCCCTTCGTCGGTGTTGGGGTTCCCCAACACCTTTGACTGTAGGGGTTCCCCAACAGGTGGCGCAAGTGGTTCGCCGTATCTCGTCCGGCCAGTTCGTGGCCGGTCCGCGTCCCGGTTGGCGGGAGACTCCCGCGAGCGGGTATCTCTACGGGCAGGGACGAACGGCGGGCGGTGATGGGGAGTTGACCCAGGTGGAGCTGTGGTGGAGACGACCTCCCGTGCCCGGGTCGCGTCGCTCGCAGAGACAACGCGCGGTCGCGGAGCTGCGGGCACAGGGGCGGTACGGCCCCGAACTGCGCGACGTGCTGCCCGCGTTCGTCGGGCTGGCCTTCGCCGCGGCGGCTCCGCTGGTCCTCCTCGTCTGGCTGCACCGTGCCCTCGGCGTCGGCGGCCTGGTGCTGGGCGTCGTCCTGCTCGCGGCCGCCACGGCGGTGGGTATGCGGTGGCGCCGCGCGGCGGCCCGCCGGCGCGGCGGCATCTACACCTCGACCGAACTCGGCGTGCTCGATGACCACGGCCTGGCGGCGGCCGCCGAACGGATGCTGCGCCGCGACGGCTGGCACGTCATCGCGATGCCGGACGAGGGGCGGCCCCGCCTGTACGCACGCGACCGCGGCGGCCGCCAGCTCGACGTCGGGTTCCGCCCGGCGGACGAGGCGGCGGACGAGGGCGCGCCGACCGGTCCCGCTCCCCTGCGGGAGGCGGGCCGCCCGGGGGTCGACAACCTGATTCGGGTCGTGGTCAGCAGGGGCTCGTACAGCCGCGCCGATGTGCTCTGGGCCTCACGCCAGGGCGGGGTCCACCTGCTCGACGGCCGCCAGCTGCAGCAATGGGCCGCCGGGGCGTCCCTGGACGACCTGGGCCTGCCCGGCTGATCGCCTTTTCAAGATCGTAAGGCGAAGCGGGGCGCGCCCGACAAAAGGAGATCCTTTTAATGCAGCCGGAGCGCAGGGGCGCGCGGAAAGGATCTCCTTTAGAATCAGTGCATGGAGAAAATCGGCGTTACGGCTTGGATCACCGCGTCACAAGCGGGTGCGCTTGCGCTGCTCGATAAGCGGCGGCGGCTGGAGGAAAAGGAGACCGTGCGGGAGCTGGTGGCGTCCGGCATTCGGCCGCGCGACGCTCGCGTACAGGTCGCTCGTATGCGTCCGGAGCACTGGCCTGCCCTGGAGGTCGTGGTGGGGGAGGCGGTCCGCCGGCGCCTGGCGGACGAGGACCTGGCGGGCCCGTGGGCCCCGCTCACGCAATCGGACCTCGACCGCCTCGCGCTGTCCGGCCGCTGGCCCGGGGCGAGTGCTGGAATCACCTTGGTACAGCGGAACTACGCCTTCCCGGCGGACCTCGCTCTGCAGCTGCGCACCGCCTCGTGGCGGGTCTCGGAGAAGCCGCTGGCCCGGCTGTACGAACTGGGCCTGGTCGGCTCCGGGCTCCGGCTGACAGAGGAACAGAAGACCCGCCGGGACGAACTCGCGCGCCTGCTCTACCCGCCCGCCCGGATCATCCGGGAGGCCCTGGCCGCGTACGGCCCTCACTCGAACGAGTGACGGCCCCGGCCGGTGAATTAAAAGGATCTCCTTTAAGAGAATCCGGCTTCGCGCGCACAGTTCTAAGCGTCCTCCGGCTTTTTCGATTTCCTCGGATGGCGGAGTTTGAAAAGCGGCCCGAATGGGGTCTATAAATGCTAGCGTCGGGAATTCCGGCGGACTGTCCTCGGGAGGTACGGGTGAGCACGGCAACGACGGCACGCACGGCGGGGACGGTCCCGGCCAGTCGTGAAAGCGCAGATCAGGCCCCGGATCGGGTGCCGCGCGGGGAGCCCTACGGCTTCACGGGCGGGCTGCCCGTCTACCGGTGGGGGCAGGCGCCGGCGTACCTGCAAACGCAGACGCAACTGGGCCAGGCCCGGCTGAAGCTGGCGGACGGTCAGCCCGTCCTCGCGTACCTCTACCTGCGCAAGCACGACCTGGAGGTGCCGCTGTACGACCCGGCGGCCGCGGTGAAGATGCGGCCGCTGTCCTCGGCGGTGAAGAAGCGCATGGAGGCGGCCCGGACCTGCCCGGAGTGCGGCAAGGTGCGCGAGCACCGGTTGAACGGCCGCCCGTGCTCGCAGTGCTGGCACAAGGCACAGCTGGCCCGGCAGCGCGAGCGGGCCCGGACGTGCTGGGGCTGCGGGACGGTGCGCGAGCGTCCGTACCCGGCGGCGCACAACCGGTGTGGCGATTGCCGCCGTGCCCAGCTCGCGGAAGAACGGGCCCGGAAGACTGAGGCGGTGCTGTACTCCATCACCTGCCCGGGTCGGGACTGCTCGGTGAAGACGGCCACCAAAGCGGCGGTGCGCCGCTGGCGGGAGGCGAACCCGTACGGGTACTGGCGGCCGCGGTGGTGCTCGCCGTGCGAGGAACGCGACGCACGGGAGCGGGCGGAAGCCGAACAGCGGGCGGTGGAGGCCCGGGAGGCTGAGCGGGAGGCCCGGCGCCGGCGGGTGCTCGAACTGCAGGAGTGGGCGGCGGCCGCGCTCGCGGACGAGGCCCTGGTGGTCCTCGACACGGAGACGACGGGGCTCGACGCGGAAGCGTGCGTGGTGGAACTGGCGGTCATCTCCGGCTCCGGGGACGTCCTGGTGGACACCCTGGTCAACCCCGGGCGGCCGATTCCGGCGGACGCCTCGGAGATCCACGGCATCACGGACGAGGCGGTGGCCACGGCGCCCTTGTTCGGGCAGATCCTCGTCGGCCTCACGGCCGCGCTCGACGGGCGGCGGTGCCTGATCTGGAACGCCCCGTACGACAAGGGGGTGTTGCGCTGGGAGCTGACCCGGCACTACCGGGCGGCCGGTCACGAGGACCCGGCGGCGTCGGCGGCGGCCTGGCTCGACGGCATGACGCTGGAGGACGCGATGGTGCCGTACTCGGACTGGTACGGCGACTGGTCGGACTACTGGGGCAACTACAGCTGGCAGGCGCTCGGCGGCGGCCACCGTGCCCTGGGCGACGTCCGGGCGGTACTCGACCGACTTCGTGAGATGGCCGCGCCCGTGGCCTCCTCGGTCGACTGAGAAGGGGGTTCACCTCATGGTGCAGATCAGGGTCATGACGGACGATCGCGAGCGGGGCGAGCGGGTGGTGGAGATCCTGCTGCCGCTTCTGCAGGCGTGCACCGCGCTGCAGGCCGGTGAGCCGACCCGGCTCACGCACCGCGGCGGCGGCCTGCGCCTGGTGCTCGACGTCCAGCCGGACGAGGGCCCCACCTCGGTACGCGTCGACCGTGCGGACGTCCCGGCTCGGCCGGAGCGAACGGCCCGCCGGCGGCGGGCACTTCCCCCAGGATCGCGGTAACAGTCCGGGCGACTGTTACCCCATCTGACCTGGGGAAGTTCCATAAATCGGCCCTCAAATGAGGGAGCAAAACTAGAAGCGGGCGCCCCCGGTGCCCAACGGGCGGCGGCCCGGCGGCCGCGCCTCCACCACCTCGTTCTCGACGGCCAGGGCGGGCGGCTCGACGGCTGCCCGCTCTGCTGCTGTCCGGCCGCGTTCGCGCTGGTCGCCAATTGGCGACTGCTCCTCGGCGGTGCGGGGTCCGGTGCCCAACGGGCGGCGGGTGGTGCTCACCTGCCCAAGTCTCCCAGTTCGCCGAACGGGTCGGGCCCACGGTGCCGCGCTGAGCGGAGCGCCCACGACGGGCTCGGCCACCTCGCGGCAGCTGCTGCTCCCCCTCAGCCACGGCCGGCGGTGCGGTCTCCTCACGCTCCCGCCATCCGCGACGGCGGGAGTACGGCGCCCGGCCCGACTCCGGCGGAGTCGACGGCACACCGCACCCGGGCCACCCCTCCCCCCTCCCGCCGCTGCCGTCTTTTGGCACCCCGGACGGGCCGCAGTCGGCAACGAGAGGCGGCTACGCGTGCCATGTGACGGTGGCCGGTCTTTTCGCCTGTGCGGTGTCACCCCCGGGCGCTACCGTCCCGGTACGGGCAGTAACCACACGGGAGGGGCGGCGGGATGACGACAGCGGGGCACCGAAGCGGAGCCGGGGCGAGCGCGGGCCGGATGGGTGAGGCGGCTCGGACAGCGGAGCGGGCAGCACAGCATCGACGGGCCCGGGTGCTGCTGCCGTTACTCGCGGCGGCCGCCGCGGTGGTCGGGTCGGCGGCCGGCTCGCTGACGAACTGGCAGCTCGGCCTGGTCGCCGCGCTGGTCGTGGTCGGGCTCGGCGTACGGCGGCTGTACCGCCGGGGCCACAACAGCTGGGCGGTGGGGGCCGCCGGGGAGGCGCGGACGGCCAAGCTCCTGGCCCCGCTCGTCCGCCGGGGCCACGCCGTGGTGCTGCACGATCGGGCGATCCCGGGGAGTCGGGCGAACCTCGACCACCTCGCCTTCACGGCCGCCGGCGCCCTGTACGTCGACACGAAGAACTGGACGTCGGACAAGTCCCAGCTGACGGTGCAGGGCGGCACCCTCCGGTACGGCCGCTACGACCAGACCCGCGCTCTGCAGACGGTGGTCTGGGAGGCGGAACAGGCGGCTCGGGCCCTCGGCGTCCCGGTCCGGCCGGTGGTCGCCGTGCACGGCGCGAAGGTCCCGGCTCCGCGCGGTCGCCTCGAACTGGGCGGCGTGACCGTGGTGGAGGCGAAGCGGCTGCGCGGCCTGCTCCGGAGCCTTCCTCCCCAACCCGGGTGGGACTCGGCCCGGCGGGCGGCGGTCGGGCAGCTGGCGGAACGGACGCTGCCCCCGGCTTCCTGACGAGGAACAGACAGAAGGGCCCGGCCGCCTGGCCGGGCCCTTCGTCGTCCCTACGCGGTGCGCTCGCGCCGGCGCAGGGTCGGCGGCCGGTCGGTCGTGTTCGCGAGCATCCGGCGGACGGTCTCCGGGTGCCAGCGCTCCCCGCGCTTCGGGCGGAGCCCTTCGGCCTCCAGCACGGCCACGATCTCGCGCAACGACAGCTCGTCCTCGTCCCGGAGCTGGCGGGCGCGGGCTCGGCCTGCCTGCTCCATCTCCTCCTCGGTCAGCTCCTTCTTGTGCGCGGCCCATCCGTACGGCGGGGCGCCGTACGCGTACTGGCCCTTCTCCCCCTTGATGCGGCGGCCGCGGCGGAGCTTGGCCACGGTCATGCCTCGGTCCAACTGCGCGAACACGCCCATCATCTGGCGCATGGCGGTGCGCATCGGGTCCTCGGGGTCGTCGGGCAGGATCTCGCCCTGATCGGCCATGAACGCGCGGCCGCCGTGCTTCCACGTCTGGGCCAGTGCCGCCTCCTGCACCACCAGCTCGCGGGCCAGGCGGTCAAGGTTCGGCGCGACGATGCCGTGCACGCGCTTCTCCTCGATCCACAACAGGGCGTCGGCCAGCTCGGGCCGCTCGTCCCCGGCGACGGTGCCCGGCACCGCCTTCTCCACGAACAGCTTCACGAGGCGGTGGCCGTGCTCGCGCGTCCAGCGGCGCACGATGCGCTCCTGGTCCTCCAGCCCGAACCCGTCCAGCTGACTGCCGGTCGACACCCGGATGTACCCCGCGAGCCGCATCTGATCGCCTCCAACGCTCTGACCTGCACTGTCACAGTAATTGGCATAACTGTGACATCGAACAGACCCTATCCGGCCCTCGACGGGCCGTTCTGAGGGGGCGTCAGCCGCTCTCGCCGGAAACTGTCCACAGGGGAACCGTTCCAGACTGCCGACCATGAACACGAACACGCGCCGCTGGCGCTCTCACGTCCTGGTCCTCCTCGTCGCTCCGTGCGTCCTGCTCGCGGAGCTGGTCGTGCTCCCCTTCTCCCTCGTCCGGCTCGGCGTGCGCGGGCACGCGGCTGGCTGCCCCCGGCGGGAGGGTGACGGGTGCAGCTGCTTCTTGTCGTCCTGGCGGGCCGTGGGCCGCGGGGTACGGAGCGGATGGCGGGAGGCGTTCGGGTCCTGAGCACGGGACAGGCCCCGCCCTGATGGGCGGGGCCTGCTCGATGTGGTGTCCTGGTGTGCGCGTCCGGGGCCGGTTACGACGGTCCCGGCCGCGTCACTTCTGCAGGATCGGCCGCTCGATGTGCCGGTGCTCGACCTCGCACCCGATCCCGGCCGCCCGTAGGTGCACCGCGATCTCCTCGGCCACGGCCACCGAACGGTGGCGGCCGCCACCACAGACCACGTGGACATCCACGCGGTACTGCTGCGGACCGCCGGTCCACTGCTTCAGGTTGTCGCGCTCCAACAGGATGCGGACCTTCTCGGCGGACTGCGCCACCAGCTCCTTCGCGCCCGGCGTCGCCATGACGTACCGGCGGACCTCCGGGTCCAGGCCGTTGCTGTGCAGCATCCGGTCGCGGACCTCGGGGTCCTCGGGCGGGTTGCGCAGGGGCCGGGTGTCGACCACCACGGCGTTGCCGCCCGGGTCGTCGTGGTGGCCGGCGCCGTACGAGGTGATGACGCTCTGGACGTGTCCGTCCCAGTACAGGGTGCTGAGGTCTTGCGGTGTGGTCTCCATGCTGTCCAGCCTCCATGCCGCCCGGGGGCGGCGGTAGTCGGTTCGCGGTGTTGCCCGTTGCCTCTTGCGGCGGTGCTGGTCAGGCGGCGTCCGGGCGGCGGTGTCCGTCACCGGGGCAGACCGCGAACGCGTCGTCGTTGTCCTCTCCGCAGAAGGTGCACGTCCAGGTCCGGGCCGGGGTCTCGACTTCCTCCGGGCCGACACACCAGCCGGTGTCCTGGCCGTTGTCCTCCAGCTCGTAGAGGTCGCCTCCGCCGGTCCACTCCAGCCGGGCCTCCTCCTGGTCGTCCGAGTGCAGCCCGTCCAGGTACAGCGTCTCGGCGCGCTTCTTGGCCGTGGCCTCGTCCAGGCAGGGACGGCCCGGCCCGGCTCCGTCCGTCTGCCAGATGATCCAGACGGTGGGCTTCGTCGCGCCGACCACGCCCCGGCCGGTGCAGTGCGCGCACCGCCCGTTCCCGTCCGAGTGAGCGTTGCGGCAGCTCACGAACTCGTCCTGGACGAGGGTGGTCAACCATGCGGCCTGGCCCGGCTGCAGGCTGACGACCTGGCGTTCGTCCCCGGACTCCAGCGCGAGCGTCAGCCGCTCGGCTTCGTCGGCGTCAGTCGGGTACGTGTCGAACAGGGTCTGCAGGGCGGCGGCCAGGGCGGGGAGTTCGGGCAGGCTCATCGAGTCGTCTCCTCGGTGGTGGTGTTCGCGGCGAGGAACGCGCCGGCTGCGGCCGCGGCCTCCTCGCTCGTGTCGTACTCGGCCTTCTCGGGTGCCTCGCGCACCTGACGGTTGGCCGCGGTGGCGATCCACCACCAGCCCCCGTCCTCCGGGTGGAAGGTCACCCTGGCCTCCCCGCCGAACGCCTCGAAGTGGACGGGTTCCTTGTTCGCGCGCTCGTTGATCGCGCTCACCGCTCCCGGCCAACGCTTCCGGGCTGCCTGGCGGGAGATCCCCCATGCGGTGCCCAGTTCCGCGTAGTTGGCTCCGGCTGCTCCGGCGGAGCGGGCGAACCGCTCGGCCAGCACGTCCAGCTCCTCGTCCGCGTACTTGCAGACGATCAGCTTCGCCAGGGGGATCTCCGGGCGGGTGAGGTCCAGTTCCGCCTCCGCGTCGTCCGGCCGTGCGGCGGTCAGCCGCTCGTACACCGCGTCCCCCAGCTTCGCCAGGGCCTTGTGCAGGGCTTGGCGGAGCTGGTCGCGTTCTTCCTGGGTCGGTTCCTTCATCTCCATGCGACAACCCTAGCTGTCGTGAACCTAGGTTGTCATGGGAACCGTGATTGTCGGCATATGCCGATTCCTCGTCAGCTGCGGCGGCGGGCGCGCTTCTCGGCGCGGGCGCGGGCCAGGGCTGCGCGGTACGTCTGCTCGGCCTCGGAGCGGGCCACGGGCATGTCCAGGTACCGCCGTTCCTCAACCTCCGCCAGGTGGACGTGCTCGGGCTGTCGGGCCGACCAGCGGCGGGGCTGCTCCGGCTCGGAGCTGCGGCTGGTCCAGCGGTCCAGGCCCCACCGGTCGGTGAGTTCGGCGCGCTTCGCCTCGGCGGCCAGCTCCGCCTCGGCGGCCAGGCGGGCGGCCTCGCGGCGCCGGTTCTGCTCGCGCAGATCCTCCTCGCGGCTGCTGAGGTCGGGGTGGGCAACCGACTGCGTGAGGGTGCGGGCGCGCTTGGCCACGGTGGTCTCGATGTCGTCCCACTCCGCCACGCTGGCGGCCGGAACGGCGGTCCGCCGGCGGCCGTGACCGTGGGCGTCCTTCCGGGAGTTGATGAGCCGCCACAGGCGCCACGCGGCCAGGCGGCCCACGTCGTCCACCCCGGCAACGCTGCTCGACAGCACCTCGACCAGCTCGCTCTCGGTGGAACGACGGAGCGCGATCCGGACCGTGCGCTGCAGGTCGGACCATGCCGAACCGCCGTGCCAGCGTCCAAGCTCGTCCCAGGACCCGTTGGGCAAAATCACCTTGCCGTGTCCGAGTTGGGCCCGCCAGGCGTGCCACGCACGCCTCAGAACCCTGTCTGCCACGGCGCTGGGGTCGTCCCCGAACAGGAACGAGGGCTTCTTTCCAGGCGCCGCCGAAGGCGTCGTTTTTGCTTGTCCCATGTCGTTCGACAAGCTCAGCCCGCTACTACCTGCAGAGAAAAGACCAGATAGCTGAAAGCCCTTCGCGTAAGAGGGAGACGTTTTGCCATTACCCATCAGCCGCTGATTCAGGGCCTCGGCGCGGTCCCGGTCCGCTACTGCCCAGCACCGGAGATCCTGGGGCCCGGCGTCCGCTCCCAGAGCCTTGGCGGACGTACGGATGGCCTCGGCGGCGGCGGCCGCCGGGGAGTCCGCCGGGTGCTCCCAACGCGGAGCGGCGGCCAGCTCGGCGGCGGTCCGCTCGTCCACCTCGACGGCCTCGGCTCCGGCCAGCGGCACGGACGCACTGGCCGTGAGGCGGCCGTACCGGGCGTCCTCGTGCCGCACCTCGACCTCGGGGAGGTCCCACACCTTCAGCTGGCGCATCAGGTCGTCGGGGAGGTCGCTCGGGATCGCGTCAACACGGAGACACAGGGCGTAGACCGCGCGACGGCCCGGGGCCGGCTTCACGACCTGCTCCACGTATCCGTGGCGGTACGCCAACTTCAGGTCGTCCCAGAACCGGTCATCCCCGAATCCCTCGGTGAGGCCGTACCCGTGGGCCAGGTCCATGCCCCCGTCGACCCGTCCCGTGTCCCACTGGCCGATCACGCGACCCGTGGCGCGGTCCAGCTCCTGCTGGGAGAGGAACCGGGCCAGTCGTCGCAGGCGCGTGGGTAGCTCACCGCGGCTGTCTGCGATCTCCAGAACCCGGTACCACATGGGCAGGCTGATCTGGGGAAAGCGCAGTACGGCGACGGTTTCGTGTTCCAGCGACAGCGGCGCGCGAGGCGCCGACTCCGGCTGTACTACGGACACACCGGAAGAAGGGCGCACTGGGCCGCCATCGCAGCGATGAGCTACGATGCTGATGCTCCTGGAGCTAGATAAGGGGCACATACGAAGGCCCGGCCCCGGACTTCCGTCCGGCGCCTGAAATGGGCCTACATGTGGAGATAGGGACTCTCAGACCCGCGCCTGGCAGCTTGTGACTGAGGTGGTCCCGCCGAACGAGCGGTGCCCTGATCTGAACTTTCGGGTCAGGGCTTTTGCGCGTCCGGACCTTGTTGTCATCCGGTCTGGGGCAGCTCCTCACCAGTGTTCTGGGCTGCCCTCGGGGCCTGCCTCGCCTTGCGGCGGGCTTCCCTCTTGTGCAGCTCGGTGAGGGCTTCGCGGAGCACTTCGGCCCCGGAGATCCCAAGGTCGTTCACCAGCTCCTCGTACAACCCGCGTACGTAGTCGCCGGGCTTGAGCATCACGGTGGCGCGCAACGGCTTGTCCGAGGGGAACACTCCCGTTCGGCCCGGCTGCTGACGTCCTCGTACTGCCATGTCCAAGATCTTATCCATAACGGGGCCCGTGTGGTCCACACTTTCCCGCGTGTCTTGTGGTTTTCCCGTGACACGGGAGGCCACTTGTCGACTTCCCGTGTGGCGGGCAGGCCCGAAAACCCCGAGATATCAGGGGTTTACGGCCCGGGGAAGGTGGGCGAGTCGTCGCTGAACGTCCGCGCGAGCACCACTCTTTCCGGGGACACGGGTCCGGAGACTCAACAGCTCGGTGCCCAACTGCCGGAGTTGGGACGGGTTGCTGACGTGGTGCCAGGCTCCGTGGGCGCGGTCGACGGCCTCGGCCACCTCGGGGTGGTGCGCGGGCTGGTCGGCGGTCAGCCGGACCACGGCGGCCTGCAGCCACAGCTGACAGGCGCGGTCCGGCGCTCCTTCCTGCTGCGCGAGGAACGCGCGGACCTCGATCCAGTGAGCCACCTCGACGGACTGCGCGCCGTGCGCCCGGAGTGCGGCCTGCTCGTACGAGGCGGCGATGGCGGCGGCTTCGCCGTGGCGGCCGGCGCGGCTCGCGTCCCGGATCGCCAGGTGGGGGTCCTCCTCGACGGCGGCCGCGGTGGTCGACGTCGCCTCGGTCCTCGGTGCGGGCACGTCGACGTCGGGGTGCGGGGCGGCCTGCTCGACCGCCTGTCCTCCCAACCACAGGGTGGCGGCGGCGTCGACGGCGGCCGCGCGGGCGGCCTGGTGGTGCAGCTGCTCGGCGCTCGGCCTCGTCGGCGCGGTGCGGAGGATGTGCGCGAGCGCGTTCGTGTACGAGGGCCCGGGGCGGTGGCGGCGGTCCTGCAGCTGCACGGCGCCGTACAGAGCGAACGGTCCGGCCAGGGACTGCTCCTGGTGGACGAGGGCCTGCCAGACGTCCGTGTCGGTCGCCAGGTCGGCCACCACCGTGGTGGTGCCCGGCGGGCGGCGCTGCAGCTCGGCACCGATCCAGTGCCAGGGGAGCGCGGTGTACCGGATCGTGCGGGCGGTGGTGCGGGCCAGGGCCAGGTGGAGAAGGTTCTGGCGCGGGTCGACGGCCAGGTGCCCGGCGACGTAGACGAGTAGCGGGCCCTCGACGGCGGCCGCGGTGCGGAGGTTCGTCAACACCGTGTTGGGGTCGTCGGGGTTGGCCAGCTGTACGACGCTCGCGTACGAGGTGCCGACCAGACGCGCCGGCGGGACGGCGGCCAGCTGAGGCAACGCCGTGGTGACCGCGAGCGGGTGTCGTACGGGCGGCTCGGCCGCGACGAGTAGTGCGTATCCCGGCTGTTCCCCCGTGCTGATCCCCATGGGCAGCACCGTAACCGGCTCCTCGCCCTGCGTGCTGCCTGCGGCATCGGTCCGGGCTGAGCGGGGTGGTTCCCTCGTTGGGCGGCAGGCGAAGCCCTACCGCGCCGTTCGTCGGCTGTCCAGGATCGGGCTTGCCCGACCGCGAAGCGGCGCCGTAGGCGTCCTGGATGGCCGGCGGGCGGTGTGGTGCCCTCTGGGTGCCGTCCGACGAGGGGGCCGCACCGCGACCCACCACCATCTCCACCACCCACAACCCGCACCCACCGAGCCGTGCCCCCACCCCCTCCGCAGGGTGGCCGGGGTGTGGGGCAGAGCCCCGCGTCTTCCCTCACCCGCACCTGCTCCCGGTCGCCAATTGGCGACTGCCCCCGGAGCTGAACGGGCGCCTCGGTCGTACAAGCTGCCTGCGGTGCGCCGGTCGGGCCTCTCGATCACGGCGTGGGGCGGTAGCGTCCGGTGCCATGACGAAACCTCGCCCCATTCCGGTGCTGCCTGCCCAGGGCCGCCGGGTCGCCTTCATCGGAAAGGGTGGCGCGGGCAAGTCGACTCTGCTCGCCTACCTGCTGGCTCACTGGAAGTCGTACGGCGTCCCCTGCGTCGCGATCGACACCGACGTGCCAGGCAAGAGCGAGCACGGCACCCTCTACACGCACGCGAACGCGGTCGACCTCGGCGCCCCGGTCTACCCCGCGCCGGCGGTGCACCACATCCGGCAGGAAGCACAGCGCCTGTGTCCGGAGAAGGGCGTGTGCCTGCTCGACACGGCCGCCTGGGAGAAGCACGACGACGGCCCGCACCTGACGGTGATGAGCGCGGTCGACAAGGTGATTCTGTGCCTGCAGCCCACACCCAATGAAGTGGATCGGGCGACGTCCGTACTGGGCTACGTCCAGCAACTGAAGAACACGGGGGCCCCGTACCCGGAGCTGCACGTCATGCTGACGATGGTCGGCCAGGGCGTCGCGGCGGACAAGCTGGAGGAGAAGCTGACGGCCGCCCAGTACCCGGTGCTCGCCTCGCGGTTCAAATTCTCCAGCGCGATGAACGGCCCGGCGCATATCTTCAAGCAACCGATCAAGGTCAAGTCCGGTTCACCGATGGACCGGATGGCACGGGAGGTTCTGGACGTGGTGGCGCGGTGAGCAAGGCATCAGACAAGGCCAGCGACAGCTTCGGGGACGTCCTGACTGCGGGCCTGGCAACCCGTGGCGGCGGCGCTCAGCTGCCCGCACAGACGTCGTCCGACACTGAGGTGGAGCTCAGCCCCCGCGAGCGGCTGCAGGCCCTGGAGGCGCGCATTGAAGCGTCCGTGGGGCAGTACCAACAGAGCCTCCGGCGGCTCCAGGCTCGGCACCGCGTAGAGGTCGGCCAGCTCCTGGACGAGATCAACGAATCCGGACTGTGGGAGCTGGAGGGGCACGAGAAGTTCGGGCACTACGTCAAGGCTCGGTGGGGCTGGGACCGCTCGTACGGGTACCGCCTCATTGACCTGGCCCTAGTCCACCGTGCACTCGCCCCGCTGGGTCCGGCTGTGCTCGACACCGTGGTGGAGTCGCACGCCCGGGAGCTGGCCCCGGTCGTCAAGGTCAACGGCGACGAGGGCGCCCGGCGCTTCGTGGAAGTCCTCCGGCTGGAGTCCGGCGGGAAGAAGGTCACCGCCGCGGTGATCGCGGCCCGGCGTGACCAGGAAGGACTGGGCGTCCCCTCCGACCAGTCGCCAATTGGCGACCGTGACGAGGACGAGGACGAGGTGGTGGACGCGGAGCTGGTGGAGGACGACGACGACACGGCGGAGAAGGTCGGCCAGACCATCCGGACTGCTGCCGACACGGCGGAGAAGGCGTTGCGGCAGCTGAACGAGGCGCTGGCGCTCGACGCGGCGCCGTTCCACCGTGCGGAGACTGCCGTGGACCTCTCCCGCATCCGTACGGCCGCCGTACGGATGCAGCGGCGGGCGGACGGGATTCCCGGCCCCTCCGGCTCGTAGAGCGAGCACAGCAGAAGGGCCCCGCCGTGACGGCGGGGCCCTTCGTCGTTGCCGGGTCGGTCAGTTCAGCTCGGCCACCTGCGCGGCCTTCAGCAGGGCCTGCACGTCCAGCTCCTGGCCGGGCTGGATCGCGCGGCGCTGGCGGGCGTCGGCGGCCGCCACGATCGCGGCCACCTTCGCCTGCTCCTGGTGGTACTCCCACTGAGCCGTCGCCACGGCGCCGGCGGTCTCGATCGCCTTCACCCGGGCCTCGTTGAGACCCTTGGTCTCCTCCATGACCAGCTCGTGTTCCTGAGCGCGGGTCTCGCGGCGGTCGGCCCGCCACAGCGGTGCGCAGAACGCGTACACCGCGGCGGTGCACCCGGCCCACAGCAGGGTGGCCAGCTGCCAGTCCGGCGTCCACGCGGTCACCCCGGCGAACGCGAGCACGGCGGCCCCGCCGAACGAGACGCGCACGGTCTCGTTGTCGCCGTGCTGCTTCGACGCGGCGACGCACCCCGCGCACCCCGCGAGCGCGGCCAGGCTGCCCGTGATCCACAGCGGGGCGGCGGAGCCGTCCGGGAGGTTCTGCCCCCAGCTCCACGCGAGCGCGGACATGCTCGTGGTCGCCAGGGCCGGGGCCAGGCGCCCGAAGTGGTCCCACAGCCAACGGCCGGCGGAACGCTTCGGCGGCAGCTGCGGGCCGGGGCGGAACGTCGGGGGCACGGGCTGCCGGTGGGCCTGCTCGATCAGGTAGAGCGCCGGATCGAACGGCGCGGGGCTCTGGTCGCTCACAGCGTCATCTCCTGTCCTCGGGTGAACTCCTGCTGGTGCTGCTGGTCGGCGCGGTACCGGTCGTCCCGCTCGCGCCGCTCGCCCTCCTCACGCTCCCGTGCGGCCAGGTCGCGCTGCCTGCGCTCGGGAAGCGTCGGCCCGTCCTTGCCCCACACGGTCACCTCGCCCGGGTTGGCCGTGCCTTCCGGGGAGGGCGCGATGGCGGCCACCTCCTGGCCCCGGTACATGACCGTTCCGAACGGGGTGATCTGGAAGCCGTGCGCGTCGCCCTTGGACGGGTCGTCCCGGACGATCCGCTGTCCGTCGATCGACACGCCCCGGTGGTCCAGGGAGACCTTGTGGCCGTTCTGCTCGACGGTGAGGCGGGCCTGCCCGTTGCGGGCGTTGTCCCGGTCCCATCGCCAGGGGTTGAACTCCTCGTTCTCCTTGCTCACCGGTCCACCTCCGGCTCGGCGGAGCGGTCGCCAATTGGCGACTGCGGGTCGTACGGGGTCAGCTGGGTCTCGTCGCGCACGTACAGCGGGTGTCGGGGGTGGCCCTTGCCGGTGACTCCCAGGGACTCCAGGGAGTGGCCGTGGTCGACCAACAGGGCGGTGACGGCGTGGGCCTGGCGGGCGCGCTCGGAGCGGCTGACGTCGCCCCACGCGGCCGCGACGCGTACGGCGTCGTCGGTGGCCTCGATCAGCGCGGCCTCGTTGAACGGTCCGATCGGGTCGGGGTGCTGCCGGAGCTGGCCCGGGTCCTTCGAGCGGAGCGCGAACAGGTTCACCACGACCATGCCGCCGTGCCCGGCCGCCTTCGCGAACGCCGTGCAACGGCGAATCGTGGCGTCGTCCTCGGCGTGGTCGGCGGTGGACGGGTTGAGCATCACCCACACCATGGGCGCGGTGTCCTCGTCCCAGATCCGGTCCAGCCGGTACCGGTAGGTGCCGCATGGGCTGAGCACTGCCGACCCGTGCGGGCCGGTCTGCAGCTCCAGCCCGTGGGCCTCGGCCCACTCGGCGGCCGCCGGCCGGGCCGGGCCCGCCGCGGTGACGGGCTCCGGCTCGACCTCGACGGCGAACATCGGCAGCTGCACGCCGCCCTTCATCTGCAGGCCCTGGCGGCGGGTCACCACGCCACCTCCAGCGGCTCACCGGTGACCGCCTCGACCAGCGCGGACACGATGACCTCGGCCACGGGCGGCGTGACCGCGTTCCCGTACTTCCGCACCTTGTCGCGCTTGCTGCCGGTGACGATGTACGTGTCCGGGAACGCCATGGCGGCGCCGATCTCGTGGGGCTCCAACATCCTGAACCGCACGTCGCCCAGGTCGACGTTCTCCTCGACCTCCGCGAGCGACCAGCGGTCGCGGGTGGTCACGGTGCCCACGGGCTCCTCGACCGTGCGGGCCGTGCCGGTGCTGTAGTACGGGATGAGGAGACGCTGGCCGGTGACGAGGCCGTGGTGGTTCCCGCTCGCGCTGACCGTGCCCACGGGCTCGTCCACGCCGTACGCGGTCTTCTTCGACCCTCCGCCCCGGAGACTGATCTGGAACGGCGGGATGGCCAGTCCGGTCTCGTTGCGGGCGGTCTGGGTCCGCATCGGCTCCTCGGTCGACGTCGCCACCTTCCCGTCCCGGCCTTCGGTCGGGATGAGCAAGGGCGGCACGGCCAGGGCGTCCGTCTCGCGGGTCGTGCGGGTCGGCATGGGTTCCTCGACCGACACGGGCTCGGTCCGCCAGGTCCCGCCGGCGGGCACCGTGAACGGCTTCGCGAACTTCGCGATGCCCCGGGCGATCCGCTCCATGGTGGCGTCGGCCAGGGGCTCGTCCCGGTCCGCGATCCGGCGGCCCTCAATCGACCAGTCGATGACGGCAGAGGCGGGCATCACCTCGGGCTCCACGATCGCGTTGCGGCACTTCGCATTCGGGCACCGGTACCAATACTGGCCGTTGCGCCCGTACGCGCCCATGTCGACGTTCAGGCGCTTGAACACCTGCATGGCCGACACCGTGGCGTCGCACACCTGGCAGTACGCCCGGGGCCGCAGCCACTTGTTCCAGTCCGGCGTCCGGCCCAAGCTCTTGAGCCAGTAGGCGACGAACAGGCGGTTCCTCGACTGCGGAGCCCTGCGGCTCCCCCGGGCCTTGACGTGCATGGAGTTGACCGCGATCACGCGGACCTCGTACAGGCCCCCGCACCGGACCTCGCGGAGCCAGCGGCCCCACTGGTCCCACTTGCGGCACTCCACGACGTTCTCCACGACTCCGCACAGCACGGGCTTGCCCCGCAGGATCATCGCGTTCAGGTAGCGCGGGACCTCCTCCATGAGCGCGCGGGCCCGCTTGATCTCCGGGTCCGGCTCGCTCTCCCCGAACAGCACGCCCTGGGTGGAGTTGTCGAAGTCCCGGCGCTTGCCCCGCGCGTTGCTCCACGGCGGGCACGACGGGCTCGCCCAGAAGATGTCCGCCCGGGGAAAGGTCTCGATCTTCGCGCGGGCCACGTCGCCCTCGAAGTGGTCGGCGTCCGGGAAGTTGCGGGCGTGGTCCTCCACGGCGTCCTTCTTGTGGTTCGCCGCGAAGATGAGTTCCGTGAGCGGCTTGCCCTCCCGGTCCTTCACCGCGGTGGCGCCCTTGCTGGAGCCGCCGACCCCGGCGAACTCGTCGTAGACGGTCAGCACGGGCCCGCCTCCTCACGCAGAACGTGGGCGGCGGTCTCGCTCGACAGCTGCTCGCGCACCTTCTCCACGAGGACGGTCGGCGGGGTCCACAGCTGCTGTGCGCCCGCCCACGGGATCGGGAGCGGGAGGGCGGTCACCTCGTCCAGGACGAAGTGGAAGTTCCCGGTGGTCGACCACGGGGTGCACTCCCCGTCGTCCGGGTGGCAGTCGGTGATCCGGGCGACCGCGAGCACGGCCCCCAGGTCCAGCTGCAGCCCGCGCACCACGGCGGCGACCATGGGGCCGTGGCGACGGTCCACGGTCTTGCCCGCGTGGATGAGTACGGGGCCCCGGTACGAGGTCGGCCACACCCTGTTCTCCACGCGCTTGTCCGCGTAGGTGATGGCGGCCGCCCACGGCTGGCGGATGGTGAGAGCGCGCATCAGCTCATCACCTCGGCCACGGCCTTGCCCATCCCGAACAGGACGAGGGCGATCACGACGGCGACGGCCAGCACGGTCTTGCTGGCCTTCCAGATCTTCCGGAGCCCCACGGACAGACCGAGCGCGGCCAGCACCACGACAGTGCCGTACGCGGTCAGCCCGGACAGGGCCGCCTCGATCGCGTTGCGGCCGATGTCCACGGAGGTGGCCATGACCAGCACGGAGAAGACGAGGGCGGCCAGGGCGATGAGGCGTTCGCGGGCGACGGTCACGCGGACGCACCCCCCTGCGGGGCGACGACGACGAACGCGGCGTCGGTCAGGTCGTAGTGGACGTGGGCGGTCGGGTACTCGCCGGCGCGGTACTCCCCGGCCAGCCACTCCGCGCGGCTGTCGGCGCGCAGGTCGGCGTCGGAGATCCGCTCCAGCACGGTGGGGTTGGTGCAGTGCGACATGGGTGTGCCTCTCCATCAAGGCGTGCAAGGGGGAGGTGGGCCGGTCGCCAATTGG
>NZ_MDCR01000090.1 GCF_001723055.1 Streptomyces niveus | reverse complement strand
CGTCGGTCGTCGCGGCCGTCGTCAGCCGTCCAGTTCCTCGGCGAGGGCGCGCAGCGCCAGCCGGTACGAGCCGATGCCGAACCCCGCGATCGTGCCACTGGCGACGGCCGCGACGACCGACGTGTGGCGGAATTCCTCGCGTGTGTACGGGTTGGAGATGTGCACCTCGACCAGCGGCGCGGTGCGCTGCGCCGCCGCGTCCCGCATTCCGTACGAATAGTGCGTGAACGCACCGGGGTTGAGAACGACGGGGATCGATCCGTCGGCCGCCTCGTGCAGCCAGCGGATCAGCTCGCCCTCGTCGTTCGTCTCGCGTACGTCGACCGCGAGGTCGAGTTCCTTGCCCGTGGACTGGCAGGTCTCCACAAGACCGGCGTAGGAGACGGAGCCGTAGACGTCCGGTTCGCGGGAACCGAGCCGGCCCAGGTTGGGGCCGTTGAGCACCAGCACCCGACGGGTCACTCGGACACCTCCCCGTACGCGGCGAGCAGCACGGCCGGGTCCGGTCCCTCCAGCACGGTCGGCTTGGCCAGACCGTCGAGGACGATGAAACGCAGCAGGTCACCGCGGGATTTCTTGTCGACCTTCATGGTTTCCAGCAGCTTGGGCCACTGGTCGCCCCGATAGGTCAGCGGCAGTCCGACGGACTTCAGGACGGCGCTGTGCCGTTCGGCGGTGGCGTCGTCCAACCGGCCCGCGAGGCGGCCCAGTTCGGCGGCGAAGACCATGCCGATGGAGACGGCGGCGCCGTGCCGCCATTTGTAGCGTTCGTTCTTCTCGATGGCGTGGGCGAGCGTGTGTCCGTAGTTGAGGATCTCGCGTACGCCGGACTCCTTGAGGTCGTTGGACACGACCTCGGCCTTGACCCGGATGGAGCGCTCGATCAGCTCGGCGGTGTGCGGTCCGGCGGGGTTGCGGGCGCCTTCGGGGTCGGACTCGATCAGGTCGAGAATGGCCGGATCGGCGATGAACCCGGCCTTGATGATCTCGGCCATGCCGCTCACGTAGTCGTGCACGGGCAGCGAGTCCAGCGCCGCGAGGTCGCACAGCACCCCGGCGGGCGGATGGAACGCGCCCACGAGGTTCTTGCCCTCCGCGGTGTTGATGCCGGTCTTGCCGCCGATCGCCGCGTCGACCATGCCGAGGACGGTCGTCGGTACGGCGATCCAGCGCACGCCGCGCAGCCAGCTCGCGGCGACGAATCCCGCGACGTCCGTGGTGGCGCCGCCGCCGACGCCGACGATGACGTCGCTGCGGGTGAAGCCGGTCTGTCCCAGCGCCTTCCAGCAGTAGGCGGCGACCTCGACGGTCTTGGCCTCCTCGGCGTTCGGCAGCTGGATGGCGACCGCCTCGTACCCCTGGTCCGCCAGGTCCTGGCGCAGCGCCTCACCGGTCTCGGCGAGCGCCTCCGGGTGCAGTACGGCGACGCGCTTGGCCCGGGTGCCGATGAGTGCGGGCAGCTCGCCCAGCAGCCGCCGGCCGACCAGCACCTCGTACGGGTCGTGGCCCGCGGTGCCGCCGACCTGGATACGGGTGACCGGCTGGTCCTGGTCCGTCGTCATGCGTCGTTCTCCTTGCCGGGGTTGGCGGACGGATCGGCTCCGGGGACGGCCGTGGCGCCCAGTTCCAGCGCCTCGATGACGGCTTCGGCGACCTCTTCGGGCGCCCGCTCGTCCGTGGGCACGACCGCGCGCGCGACCTCCGTGTAGAGGGAGCGGCGCTCCTCCATCAGCAGCTTCCACTGCTGGCGGGGGTTGATGGCGAGCAGCGGCCGGGCCAGCCCGAGACCGGTGCGCCGGACCGCCTCGTTCGCCTCCATGGAGAGATAGACGACGGGCAGGCCCGCGAGCAGTTCACGGGTGTCCTTGTCGAGGACCGCCCCGCCGCCGAGCGCGACGACGCCGGGGTGTTCGGCGAGCGCGGTCCGTACGGCGGTCCGCTCCAGCTCCCGGAAGTGCTGCTCGCCGTCGTCGAAGAAGATGTCCGAGATCTCGCGGCCCTCGGCGGCGACGATGTCCGCGTCGGTGTCCCGGTACTCGGTGCCGAGGCGTTCGGCGAGCAGCGCGCCGACGGTGGTCTTGCCGACCCCCATGGGGCCGACCAGGACGACCAGTGGGCCGCTCATCGGATCACCAGGTTCTCGAGGTACGACTCGACGTTGCGCCGGGTCTCCGGGACGCTGTCGCCGCCGAACTTCTCGGCCACGGCGTCGGCGAGGGTCAGCGCGACCATGGCCTCGGCGACGATGCCGGCGGCGGGCACGGCGCAGACGTCGGAGCGCTGGTGGTGCGCCTTGGCGGGCTCGCCGGTGACGACGTCGACGGTGGCGAGTGCGCGGGGCACGGTCGCGATGGGCTTCATCGCGGCCCGTACGCGCAGCAGTTCACCCGTCGTCAGCCCGCCCTCGGTGCCGCCGGAGCGGCCCGACGCGCGCCTGATGCCCTCGTCGGTGACCATGATCTCGTCGTGCGCCTGGGAGCCGGGCACCCGGGCGAGGCCGAAGCCGTCGCCGACCTCGACGCCCTTGATGGCCTGGATGCCCATGAGGGCGGCAGCGAGCCGGGCGTCGAGCCTGCGGTCCCAGTGGACGTGGCTGCCGAGGCCGACGGGCACGCCGTACGCGAGGACCTCGACCACGCCGCCGAGGGTGTCGCCGTCCTTGTGGGCCTGGTCGATCTCGGCGACCATCGCCTCGCTGGCCTCGGGGTCCAGGCAGCGCACGGGGTCGGCGTCGAGCCGCTCCACGTCGCCGGGGGTCGGGTACACGCCGTACGGGGCCTTGGCGGTGGCCAGTTCGACGACGTGGGAGACGATCTCGATCCCGGCCGTCTCCTTCAGGTACGAGCGGGCGACCGCGCCGAGCGCGACCCTGGCCGCGGTCTCCCGGGCGCTGGCGCGCTCCAGGATCGGCCGGGCCTCCGACGCCCCGTACTTCTGCATGCCCGCGAGGTCGGCGTGGCCGGGACGGGGGCGGGTCAGGGGTTCGTTACGGGCGAGCCCGGCCAGGATCTCGGGGTCGACCGGGTCGGCCGCCATGACCTGTTCCCACTTGGGCCACTCGGTGTTGCCGACCATGATCGCGACCGGCGACCCCATGGTCAGGCCGTGCCGTACGCCGCCGAGGAAGGTGACCTCGTCCCGCTCGAACTTCATGCGCGCGCCGCGTCCGTAGCCCAGTCGCCGCCTGGCGAGATGATCGCCCACGATCTCCGTGGTGATCGGCACACCCGCGGGAAGGCCCTCCAGCGTCGCGACGAGTGCGGGCCCGTGCGACTCCCCGGCTGTCAGCCAGCGCAACCTGCTCAACGGTGCTCCTCGGTAATTCTCGGCAGCTTCGACGGTACGACTGCGGTACGCATCCTCGGGTCCCGATCCTGCCATGACCGGCCACCCGTTCCGTGACTCCGTCCAGCCAGCGGATACGCGGGCGGGGACCGGCCGTCAGCCCCGGTGGGCGCCGAGCGCCTGTTCGCCTGCCTTGCGCATCACGGCGAGCGGGGCGGGCGCGCGGCCGGTCATCAGCTCGACCTGGAGAACGGCCTGGTGCACGAGGAGGTCGAGACCGCCGACCACGGGGCCGCCCCGGGTGGACCAGGCGGCGGCGAGCGCGGTGGGCCACGGGTCGTACAGCACGTCGAAGAGCGTGCCGGGGCGTTCGGGGACCCGGTCGGCCAGTTCGTCGGTGGCGCCCGCGGGGGTCGTCGCGATCACCAGGGGCGCGCCGAGCGCGTCGGCCGCCTCCGACCAGTCGGCGGTACGGACGTCGACGCCGAGCTGTTCGCCCCAGCCACGCATCTCGGTGGCGCGGGCCCGGTTGCGTACATAGGCGGTGACGGGCCCCGTACAGATGCGGGAGAGCGCGGCGAGCGCGGAGGACGCGGTCGCCCCGGCACCGAGGACGGCCGCCGACTCCACCGCCGTGACGCCCCGTTCGCGCAGGGCGGCCAGCATGCCGGGGATGTCGGTGTTGTCGCCCGTACGCCGCCCGTCGCCGTCGATGACGACGGTGTTGACGGCCTCGACCGATGCCGCCGTCCCGCTGATCCCGTCGAGCAGCGGGATGACGGCCCGCTTGAGCGGCATGGTGAGCGACAGACCGGCCCAGGACGGGTCGAGACCGGCCAGAAAGGCGGGGAGCTGTGCCTCGGCCACGTCGAAGCGGTCGTACGACCAGTGGGTGAGGCCCAGTTCCGCGTACGCCGCGCGGTGCAGCACCGGGGAGAGCGAGTGCGCGATGGGCGACCCGAGTACGGCCGCCCTGCGTTCCGTTGTTCTAGTCGTCCGCATTCTTCCGTCGTTCGTTGAACTTCGCGACCAGCTTCTCGTGCTCGGCCAGGGTCTTGGTGAATTCGGTGGTCTTGCCGTCGATGGAGATGAAGAACATCCAGGCACCCGGGTCGGGCGTCTTCGCGGCGTTCAGGGCGTCGGCACCGGGATTTCCGATCGGGCCGGGCGGCAGACCCGTGTGGAAGTACGTGTTGTAGGGATCGGGATTGTTCCTGATCTCCGAGGTCGAGATGTCGATCTCGCTCTGTTTCTTGAGATAGTTGAACGTCGAGTCGAATTCGATTTTCCGATTGGTGGCGGTGTTCGTCGGCTTGAGCCGGTTGTAGACGACGGACGCCATCTTCTTGAAGTCGTCGTGCGTCATGCCCTCGGCCTGCACCAGGCTGGCGACGGTGACGACGTCGAGCGGCGATTCGAGACCGAGCTTCTCGGCCGATCCTTCCAGGTCGTACTTCTCGTACTCCTGCGTGGAGCGGGCGACCATCTGCTTGAGGACGTCCTCCGGCTTGGTCTTCTCACCGATGTCGTAACGCGCCGGGTAGAGGAATCCTTCGAGCGGGTCCTTTATGTTCTTGTCGTCGTCGGCCCAATCGGGCAGCCCGAGCTTGTCGGCCTCGGACTTGGCGACGTCCTCCGTGGTACCGGGGTCGAGCTGGAGTTTGGCGTCGATGAACTCGTAGACCTTCACGGCGCGGGTACCCTCGGCGATGGTCAGCGAATTCAGGTTGGCCGGGTCGGTCATCAACTCGACCGCGGCCTTCGCCGACATCTCCTTCTTCATCGGATAGACACCGGGCTGAATGGTCTTGCCCTTGGGGTGCTCACCCGCGGCGTCGATGAAGGCCTGGGTGCTCTTGACCACACCGGCCTTCTTGAGGAGATTGCCCATCTCGGCGAGCCCGGCGTTCTTCGGGATCTCGACCTGGACGGGGGCGGTTCCGCTGCCCGTGAAGTCGGCGGGCGGACCGAAGCGCTCCTGCCAGAACGTGTAGGCGTAGTACCCGCCGCCGGCCGCGCCGGCGGCGGGTCCTACGCC
>NZ_MDCR01000009.1 GCF_001723055.1 Streptomyces niveus | reverse complement strand
TAGACCGCGCGGCGCGCCGCGTAGCGGTCGACCGTCATACCGCCGGGGTTGCCGGCCATGTCGAGGCGGCGGCGGATGGCGTCGACGCGCTTGGGGCCCATCATGCGCAGCACGGAGGGTGCGTAGCGCATGCCGAGCCGGTCTATTCCGGAGCCGACGGCCGTGGTGCGGGTGGCGCCCACTTCCAGGGCGATCGCGAGGTCGCCGGGGAGTTTGGCGTCGGCCCGGTACAGGCGGATTCCCTGGAACACCCCGTACACGGCGAGTCCCAGGACTACGGCGAGTAGAAGTCCCATGTCGTGGCCCCCTCAGACCTGGATCCGGGACATCCGCCGGATGGCGATGTATCCGACGGCGTACAGAGCGAAGGCGAGGATGGTGCCGACCTGCCCGACCGTGGCACCGGTCATCTTGTCCAGCGCCCCCGGTGTCATGTTGTTGATGAGCAGCAGGAAGCCCAGACCGATCAGGGGCACCGCGAGCGCCGTGACCTGGATCTGGGAGAGCACCGTCTTGACTTCGCGCCGTGTCTCCTTGCGCTCTTCGAGCGTCTCCGTGAGGTTGCGCAGCGAGGTCACGACCTGGCCGCCCGCACGGCTGGAGAGCACCAGTGTGGTGACGAGCACGACGAGTTCCCGGGAGGGCAGCCGCTCGGCGAGCTCGTCCAGCGCGTCCTCCAGCGTGTGCCCGATGGCCAGTTGGTCGGCGACCCTGCGCAGTTCCTCGCCGGCGGGATTGTCGAGTTCCTCCGACGCCATCACCAGCGCCGTACGCATGGCCAGGCCCGCCTGCGTCGCGTTGGCGAGTACGCGGGTCAGCTCGGGCAGCTGGTTGATGAAGGCCTCGGTGCGCTTGACGCGCTGCCAGTTCAGGAACGCGTTGCCGCCCCAGAGCCCGGCCAGTGCCGCCAGTACGCCGAAGAACGTGGCGAAGATGGCACCGACGATGAAGTAGAGGCCCAGCAGACCGGCCGCCATGTAGACCAGGTACTCGCCCGGGGTCAGATCGAGGCCCGTCACCGTGATCTTGCGTTCGACGCGCTTGCCGAAGGTCGTCTTGCGCAGGCGGCGGTCGAAGGCTCCGAAGCGGCGTTGCCTGCTGCCCGTCGTCAGCTGTCCCGAGTGGGACATCCGCTCGACGAGCGCCTCGTGTTGGGCCTTGCCCGATGCGTAGATGTGCACGCCGACGACACCGAGCACACACGTGAGCAGTGTGATGCCGATCGTCAGGAGCGGAAGATTATCCATGTCGTGCGGGCACTTTCTGGGTGAGCGGCGGGCAGGGGCTGCGGTCGGAGGCGGAGGCCGGGGCGGGCGCGGTCATCAGGCGATCGCCTTGCGGACGGTGAGTTCGTCCTCGGCCTGCGCGACCCCGAAGGCGGGCGGGATGGCTTCTCCCCGCATGTAGAGGCGTTCCGCGATCCGGCGGGGCATGGGGTAGTACGCGAACTGCCCCTTGACCTGGCCGTCCGCGGTCATGGGCTCGGCGAGGAAGCGGCAGACCGACACAATCCGGTACTCCTCACGCCCGTGCGAATCGACGATGGCGATCTCGGTGAGCCGCCGGGAGCCGTCGGCGTGCCTGGTGAGCTGCACGATCACATCGACGGCGCTGTTGATCTGGTCCTTGATCGCCACGAAGGGGATCTCGACCTCCGACATGGACGCCAGGGTCTGGAGTCGCATCAGGGCGTCCTCGGCGCTGTTGGCGTGGACGGTCGCGAGCGAGCCGTCGTGGCCGGTCGACATCGCCTGGAGCATGTCAAGCGTTTCGCCGCCACGGACCTCACCGACGATGATGCGGTCGGGGCGCATACGCAGGGAGTTGCGTACGAGGTCACGAATGGTGACCTGGCCTTTGCCCTCCACGTTGGCCGGGCGGGTCTCCAGGGTGATCACGTGCGGCTGCTGGAGCTGGAGTTCGGCGGAGTCCTCGATGGTGACGATGCGCTCGCCGGACGGGACAAGACCGGACAGCGCGTTGAGGAGGGTCGTCTTCCCGGTGCCCGTGGCCCCGGAGACGATCACGTTGAACTTCGCGCGGACCAGACCGGACAGCAGGATCATCATCTGCTCGTCGAGCGAGCCGAGGGCGATCATCTCGGGGAGGGTGAACGCGCGCGGGAAGCGCCGGATCGTGAGGATGGGCCCGCTCAGGGACAGCGGCGGGATGATGACGTTGACACGCTCGCCGGACGGCAGTCGCGCGTCCACCATCGGATTGGCCTCGTCCACCCGGCGGTTGACGGTGGAGACGATGCGTTCGATGGTCTGCATCAGCTGCTCGTTGGAGGCGAACCGCATCGGCAGCATCTCCAGCCGGCCGCTGCGCTCCACGAAGACCTGCTCGTGGCCGTTCACCATGATCTCGCTGATGGAGGCGTCTTCGAGCAGGGGTTCCAGGATGCCGAGACCGAGTGCCTCGTCGACGACGCGGCGGATCAGCTGGGAGCGCTCCCCGGAGGACAGGACGGGGCCCTCGCGGCTGATGATGTGGCCGAGGACCCGTTCGAGCCTGGCCCGGCGCTCGGCCGCGGCCAGCGCGGACATCTCCGCGAGGTCGATCTCCTCAAGGAGCTTGGCCCGGTAGACGCCGACGAGCAGGCTCTCTTCGCTGCGTCCGTTCGCCGGATCGGGGCTGCTGATGCGCGCCCTCAGGCTCATGTCCTCAACTCCCAGGTGATGCCGGTGTGATGCTCGGGTGGTGCGTGTGTACGTGATCGGATACGCCCGGTCAGTCGCAGGGCATCGTGGTGCTCCTCTCGGCGTCGTCGAAGTCGAAGACGTCCGGCAGTATCGACGGGACGTCGACGCGTGCGGTGACCTCGACCTCGTCGGCGAAGCACCACGCCGAGTCGATGTCGGCGCCGTCGGCCAGCCAGTCGCTCATGGATGCCTTGCCGACGGCCTTGTAGTCGTAGTCGTACTGGGATGCCGCGCGGGCGGCGGCGCGGGACGCCGTACCCGCCTGCTGGACGGCGTACGCGGCGAGACCGAGCTGGATGGCGGCGAGGGCGACGAAGAGCAGGAGGGCGATGAGGCCGGCGAACTCGATGGCGGCCTGGCCTCCGTCTCCCGCCTTGTTCCTGGCCCTGTTCTTGGCCCTGTTCCTGGCGCTCCGCATGTGAAGGGATCGCTTCGGCATCTCAGCTCTCCCTCACGGCGGCCGAACGGCCCGGGACGGTCAACCCGAAATTGACCGAGCCGGGGAAGAGCAGCGGCACGTCGAGGTCGACCCGCGCCTTGACGAGGTCGCCCTCCTCCGCACAGTTGATGTCGGCACTCCAGGCGTCCGGCAGGTTCTGCTCGCCGGCCTCCCGGCACGCATCGGTGCGCGTCTGTGGGGATTCCGCCACGGTTCCGGCCCTGACCGCCTCGTCGGCGGCGTTGCCCGCGAGGGCGAAGGTGTAGCCGACCAGCGCGGCCTGCCAGAGCAGGATGGCGGTGACCAGGATGAGCGGGATCAGACCGGTGAACTCGACGGCGGCCTGTCCGCGGTCGTCGCGAGCCCGGAGCGCGCGCCGTACGCGGCGGGGTACGCCGCCGGATACGCCGCCGGATACGCCGCCGCGATCATCTGTCCGTATCTGTGGAGTGTTCATGGTTCAACGTGCCCCCTCAGCCTCGTCGTCCGCGCCGAACCCCGACCGAGCCCCGGTCTCCCTTGAACTTCCCCTGCTTCTCGGCGCCTTCCGGCACCTTCACCAGGCCCAGCTCACCGGCGAGCGCCCAGAGCGCCTGCTTCACCGTCGACTTGGACTCCAGGTCCTGCATCCGGCCCGCGTCGACCGCCGCGTGCAGTTCCTTGAAGTTCGCCGGGATGACGACCCGCGACACCTTGGTGCTGGTGATCTTCTCGATGAGCGGCGGCTGGATCTCGGTGTTCCGCATGTAGCGGTTCACCACGATCGTCGTCTCCTCCGCCTTGCGGATCTGGAGCCGGTCCCACAGCTTGACCATGCGCTTGGCCGCCCGTACCGCCACCACGTCCGGCGTGGTGACCAGCAGTGAGGTGTCCGCCATCTCGATCGCCGCCGCGTTCGCGCTCGTCGTCTGCGTCCCGCAGTCGACGATCACGACCTCGTAGCGGTTGCGCAGGGCGCTGACGATCTGGCGTACGGACCGGTCGTTTATCTCCTCGCCGCGCTCCCCCTCCCCCGGCGCGAGCAGCAGCCCCATGCCGGTGTGGTGGGTGAACACCGCGTCCTGGAGTACGCGGGGCGAGATGTCCTGGATGGTGGCGAGGTCCACGATCGAGCGGCGGAACTGCACGTCCAGGTACGAGGCGACATCGCCGGCCTGGAGGTCCAGGTCGGCGAGCGCCACCGACATGCCCGACGCCTTTGCGGCGAGGGCGAGTTGGACGGCGGCCACCGTCGTACCGACACCGCCCTTCGCCCCGCTCACCGTGACGACGGTGCCACCGGGACCGGTGAACACGTCGCCGCCGTGGCCGAGATGGCGCCGTACACCCACCGACCAGGCGGCGGCGGCCTGAACGCGCTGGGCGAGTTCCTCGTACGAGAGGGGGAGACCGACCAGCCCGCGCGCGCCCGAGTCCATCGCGGCCGAGAAGAGGCCGGGGCTCACGTCGGCGGTGACCAGGATGACGCCGACCGCCGGGAAGCGGAGCGCCACCTCCCGGATCAGCTCCAGCGCTGGGACGGGACCGATCCGCTCGTGTACCAGAACTACTTCCGGAAGTTCGTCGATCGACTCCGTGGCCAGCCGGGCCAGGGTGTCGATCAGCGAGGTCGAGTCGCCGACCGGCCCGGCCGGCTCCGCGTCGGGAAGCTGGCTGAGCAGGGTGGTGATGGATCTGGCGGCGTCGGCATCGCCGACGACCGGAAGGATTCTGGTCGTCATTCGTCCCTCACTTGTCCCCTTCGAGGGTGTAGGTGCTCTCCCCGGGGCGCAGCGTGGTGGGGCTGTCGTCGGGAAGCAGGGCGAGGCGTACGTGCTGCGCGAAGGACTCCGCGTAGGCGACTCGCTGGGCGTCCTTGGTCTTGAGGGCGAAGGTGATCGGGACGGCGGTCTTCGGTCCGCTGCTGCGCTTGTCGTCGTCCTTGGGCTCCAGCGGCGTCAGCGAACCGACGTCGATGACCTTCGCGTTGGGCACGATGATCCGGGACTGCGCGTTGTCGCCTTCCCTCTCGGCGGCGAAGGTGGCGAAGATGTTGACCAGGTCGCCCGCGTTGATCTTGCCCGCGACGCCGGTCGCGGCGTCGATCATGATCGCGATCTCCTGCTCGTCGTTGGCGAGGGCGGGCCTCTTGACGATCATGTCGTCCTGGAGCAGTGACCCCTTCTTGAGCTGGGTGACCGCGATCTTGCCGTTGACGACCGCGAGGTCGGTGACCGCGTTGTCGGACAGCCAGCGCTTGGGCATCTCTATCTTCTCGAACTGCCCCTCCTCGAGCGCGGTGTACGGGGCCACGTCCGCCTTCAGCCGGTACGCGGGCACCTCGGGTCCGACCTTCGAATTCACGTCGCTGATGACCGACAGCACGCCGGCGAAGGCGCCGAAGGCGCAGAGGACGGAGAGGAGAAGGAGAATGATGCCGCGGCGTTGCCGTGAATTCATGGGCGGGACAACCTCGTTCGATGACGTGGGACGGGGAGTGACTGGTGGTCGGGCACGGGACGAGGACCGTCTCGGGCTCGTACGGACCGCCTGCCAGGCGGCCTACGGCCCGGGGCGCATGGGTGCTCCTTGGCTCAGGACACCGGAACCGTTCGTTTGGTTCTCGGCCGGTGAGAGCGGTGCGGAACAGAATCCGCAACGATCACCGATGAGTTCGAGACCGCACCAGGAACATCCCTCTCGCCGTACGGATGAAACCAGCTGGTAAAGAACGGAGATGTCCGGCAGGAACGCGGCGAATTCGATCATCTTGGACGTTCCCCACCAGCCTGGAGAATCCGCGAGAAGTGCCATCTCCTGCACCCCTTGCACCTGCCAGGCGGGCGCGAGTGTCGCGGTCACCCAGTCCGATTGCAATTGTCCCTTTCCGACCAGAAGTTGCGTGCCGAATTCGGGTCCGGTCAGCTCGCCGTTGCCGATCTTGATCAACTGGGGGTCGGGGTTGGCGAGGACACCGAACTGCGAGCCCGGCACCCACGACTTGGCGTGCGCCTTGAGGCTGACCGGGACATGGTCGAGCTTGGTGACCGAGTTGAGCAGCGCGCCCGCGTGGATGTAGTGCGAGAGCAGCCGGGCCGCCGACGCGACGACACCGGCGGTGAAGTCGCAGATGGACAACTGCCGTAGCTGGCGGACGAGTACGGCAAGTCCGAGCGGCGGGAGGTCCAGCTTCAGGAGGGCGATGCGGTCGCTCTCCAGGATGGAGCGGACCGTGTGCAGCCGCCGCTCGTGCGCCACCGGGAGGGAGGCGGAGTAGACGGCGACGACGTAACCGTGCTGCTCCACCAGGACCTGCATGTCCGCGAGCGCAGCCTCCAGCGGCTGGGCGTCGGGGGCCTGCAACAGGGCCGCTGTGGGCGTCTGCTGGTCGGTGGGCGGCAGCACCAGATCGTGACTGGTGACGGCTATGGCGGTTGACACCTGGATCCCCGTTCAGCTCGGGCGTCGGAGTTCCGGCGACCGCGGTTTTCGCTACTGCTGGGTCCTGCTGCTCGGTGTTCGATAGTTCTGGTCGGCGTTGAAGTCCGGCGACTTCGACTACCGCCCAGCACTTTATCCACGACTTAGCGCACAGAGAACACCTCACCGATGTCAGTGGTACGCCGCTCACTTCGTACGCACCACCAAAATCGGGCGAAGCAGTCAGGCGTTAACCCATGTTTCATTTGATGTCGAAACTAGCCGACCGCCGAAGCGCCCACCAGGTAACTGTTCAGCTTTGGGTCCGGGTTGGGTCCACGGACCCACGCCACCGGGTCCGGGCCGTCCGTACGCTCCGTTTCGATTCCGTGTACGAGAAAAGTCGTGCGGGCACCGAGGGGGACGGTCTGATGGGACGGGAACTGATACGGGGACGACCACGGGGCGACCGCGGCGCCTCCGCCACCGAGTACGTCGGCATGGTGGTGGTCGTGGCGGCCGTCGCGGGGGCGATGGTCGGCACCGGCGTGGACGGGAGCATCGCAGAGCAGTTGAAGTGCCTGGTCACGTTCGGCCCGTGCGACCCCGGCGGTGGTGAACCGAACCGGTCCGCCCCCAAGACCGACGCCGACTACGAGCCGCCGCTCTGCCAGATCTCGTCGATCAGCGACAAGGCGGGCGCCAAGGGCAAGGTGCTGTTCATCGAGTGGGGCGAGGAGTACGGCTTCCAGCAGCAGACCTTCCAGGCCAAGACCGACGTGAACAAGGACGGCAAGGTCGACGACAACGACCAGCAGGTGATGATGACCTTCACCGACGCCGCGTCCGTCGCCGCCAAGAAGGACTGGAAACCGGGCGCCAAGGTCGGGAAGTTCGGCTCGGACAAGGTCGAACTCGGTGCCGGGATCAAGGTGACCAACGGGGACACCTGGGTCTTCGACAGCGAGGAGGACGCGGCCAAGTTCCGCGAGGACATCGAGGACCTGAAGACGTACGAGCTGGCCAACCGGCACGCCAACTCGCGTGGTGGCGGGCTCGGCAACAGCATCGCCTACCTCTTCAACAGCGGTCCCCTGTACGAGGAGGAGCAGCTCCGCAAGCGCATCGACGAGAAGCTCGGCAACCGGCACATCAGCTACGGCAAGGTGGGCCTGGAGGCCAGTGCCGCCGGCGGTATGAAGCTCTCGGCGGGGGACGAGAAGAAGCTCAGCGCGACGCTCGGCGGCAGCTTCAAGTTCTCGCCCGAGGTGACGTGGACCGACAACACCTACCGGAACCTCAAGTCGTACACGTACAGCGCCGCCATCGAGTACACGGGCAAGGTCGGCTACGAGGCCGGGCCCATCAGCGGCGAGTCGAGCGCGACCACGACGCAGACCGGCACCATCACCGTCAGCCATGACAAGACGACCGGTGAGCTGCTGCGTATCGACATGACCCGGACCGTCGAGAAGGGCGCCACGAAGGACGGCGTCTCGGTCGGCGGCGACAACGGCAAGAAGGACGGCGACAAGCGCGGCGGCAGCGGCAGCGCGAAGGGCACGGACAACGAGACCGGGATCGAGGTCGTCACCAACTCCATCGTCCTCAAGCCCGGCGCCGAGGGTGACAAGCAGCGCGCGATCGCGCAGAAGTGGCTCGACGGCACCGGCGACAACGGAGCGCCGTTCGCCTACATGTTTGACGACCACGCGCCGACGAAGCGGCCGGGCGACGACGACCCGTTCGGCCAGCTGCTCTTCGACGAGGGCCTGTCCAGCAAGAACACGTACACCGGTCAGACGGAGGCAGCGGAGTACGGATTCGAGCTGAACCTGGGTCTGAGCTTCGGCTTCTCGGTCTCCACCGAGAAGAAGGAGGAGAGCCTCAACGACGCCCAGTTCCTGGGTGCGCCGAAGGGAGAGAGCCGCAGCTATGTCCCGTACAGCTACTGTGCGAACTGATCCCGGGGACAGGAGCACACACACCATGACCAGCACCGTGAGCGGCGCCGTGAGCAGCAAGAAGAGAGGCAGGACGATGGCCAGGCGGACCTCGACCGTGTCCGTCGCCCTCGCGGCGCTCCTGCTGCTGGCCGGGTGCGGCTCGGACGCGGGGAGCGGGTCGGGGAGCGGTGCGGTGCCGGAGGGCTGGGGCACGCTCAAGACCCCGGCGGTCACGGTGGCGCACCCGGCGGCGTTCGAGGCGCAGAGCGCCGGTGAGCGCAGCAAGTACAACGCCGCGGCGGCGACGCTCTCCGACGAGAGCGGCACGATCGGCATGATCACCGTGCAACTCGACTTCACCGACGCCGACTCGGTGGAGGAGGCGGCGATCGGCGCCGAGGCCGGGGTCGCGCTCGGCTCGACCCTCGGGAAGCAGGAGGAGATCCAGGTCGCGGGCCCGGACGGCGGCGAGGAGGCCCGCCGGGTCAACTTCGAGTTCACCCAGAAGGATTCAGGCACCGACGCCGGGGCCGGGACCCCGGGCGGAGCACTGGACCCGAAGGCCGGCACCCGGGTCGAGGGCGTGATCATCGCGGGTCTCGACGCCGACGACAAGACGTACGCCGTGAGAATCGACGCGGTCAAGGGAAAACTCGGCAAGGGCGATCTGCGGAAAATCATCGACTCGATCACGGTCAACTAGGCGGTCCACAATGGATGTTCCGGGCGGCGATTACCTTTTCTTCGGCGGCATGATTCTGCTTTTCGGCTGGTTGGCAACGCACTACGCGCGTCGCCTTTCGGGCGTGAATCGGGCGCTGCGAGCGGGTATTCGGGCAGAAGGCACTTGCGTACGTATCGAGCAGGAGCCGTACAACCGCTCGGACGCGCGCCAGCACTTCTTCGCGTTCCGTACACCGGACGGCCGCCAGATCGAGTTCGAGGATCTGGCGAGCCGGTCGATACGGGTCGGCGACCCGGTGACGGTGGCGTACGACCCGGCCGACCCCGACCGCACGGCGACGGTCGCGGGGCGCGGCCACTGGTCGCCGGTGCTCCAGTACGGGGTGCTGGTGGTGGGCTGCGGGCTGGCGGCGGCCGGGTTCGCGGCGGTTCTTCTTTTCACCGTGGTCTGAGAGTTCCACGGCGGTCCGAGAGCGCGGGATTCAGGTTCCCGCCTCAGGGCCGGGCAGGCACGAGCACTGACGGAGGCGGTTGGCGATGACGAGGTACGGCTACCCGGGGGCGCCCGTACAGCGGGAGGAGGGGCGCGGGGCGGCGGTGTTCGCCCTCGCCCGCGCCTGGGCGGCCGGCATCGTCGTCCTGCTCCTGACGGAGTACCTGCAGACCACCCTGGTCAACGACCACCTGGCCTCCTCGGAGAACCTGGAGACCTTCAACGGCAGACTGATGCTGATCCACATCCCCAACGCGATCTGCATCGCCCTGGCCACCTGGGCGGCGGGCCGCTTCCACCGCGAGCCGTTCCGCGACTCGAAGGCGCAGCACGTGCTGGCGGTCTTCACGGTCGGGGTGGCGGCGCAGGCGCTGAACATGGTGGTGCAGTGGGCGGACCTGGAGGCGGAGGGCGTCCTGATGTCGAACGCGGTGCTGGTGGTGGGTGTGGTGGCGGGATACGCGGCGGAAGTGCTCCAGGACGAGTGACGGGCCCGGGGTTACGGCGTGGCGTCCGGCTGTCCCTGGAGGTGTGCGAAGAACTCGTCCAGCAGGGCGAAGAGCCCGGCGACGGCCTGATAGTGCTCTTCCGGCGACCACGGCTCGGCGGGCCGGCCGCCGGGGAACACCACCCCGACGACCTGGGCGGACCAGACGAGGTTCTGACCGGCCTGCTTCGTGTCGGCGAGCCACTCCGTCAGTCCGCTGAGCAGCACGCCGCCGCCGGCGTGGTCGTAGCCGTCGAGGAAGGCCGTCACCCCTTCGTACGTGACGCGGCCGACGTACATGCCGGTCCGCTTGCTGAACCCCTCCCAGAACCTCTGGTGCGACTCGGCCCGCCTGCCTCTGCCCCGGCTCCAGGCGGCCGGCACGTGGGACAGATCGGTGCCCACGCCCCAGGTCGAGTAAGCGACCGCGTCCGGGCCCACGCCGAGGGCCGCGAGGAGTACGGCCATGCGTCCGGCGGGCTCGACAGGTCCGGACTTCCTGACCCAGACGTACGTTCCCGCCGGATCGCGCTCGTGCTGGGTGACGACGAAGTCGGTTCCGTCCAGGGTGAAGAACGCGGCACGCAGGGCGCCGTGCTCGTCCCACGACTCCTCGACGGTCAACCTGAGTCGCCGGGCGACCGAGTCCAGCTCCACGGCGAGCAGAGCCAGCGAGATCAACGGCTCGGCCGCCGCCTGAAAGACGGAACACTGCCGCGCGGGATTGCCGGGGGTCGGGGAAGTGGCGGACGCCCAGTCGGCTTCCGGCCCCGGCAAGCTGATCATCTCGGTCATGCGGCCCAGTCAATCACCGCTCCCCGCGGAGGAACTGGCGGATGCCGCACAGGGTTCAGGTCAGCCCGACGTACCCGCCGGACCGGAAGACGGCCGCCACCGTCAGGTCGGCATCGTCGGTGTGCGCCAGCTCCGTTCACCGTTCCAGCCGCGGTAGTCGGCGGCGAGTCCTTCCAGGAAGGGCGCGAGATCGCTGTCCCAGATCCAGGAGACGACGTCGTCGACACGGGCGTTCAGACCTGGGGCCCGCAGCTCGACGGCGTAGTGCACGGAGTCCGCGTCGAAGCTGAATCGGTCGCGGAACGTCACCCCGACAGCCGCGTTGTCCTGGCAGCGGACGATCACGCTCTCCGGGGAGGTCATGGGCGGAACGCTAGGCGAGAGCGAGGGCGTCGAGCCAGGCGTCGCCGGGCGGGGGTACGAAGAAGTAGCCGCCACCGGTGGTGAGCACGTACTTCGCCAGCGCCTCGCCCGCCAGGCGCTTCTGGACCGCCTCGAAGCCTTTGGCCAAGTCCCGCTGGAAGCAGGAGAAGACGATGCCGGTGTCGCCGTCTCCCCGGTCGTAGCTGTAGCTGCGGCGCACGAGTGGGGGCGGGTTACGGCGGTCGGGGGCGGCGAGCCGTACATGCGAGTCGAGCGGCGTCCGCCGCCCCTTCGGATCAGCGGCGAAGTTCGGCTGCTCGGCGGTGGGCGTCCCGTCCAGCCACTTCCCGTCGCGCCGGCGCCCCATGATGCGCTCCTGCTCGGGTACGGAGTCCTTGTCCCACAACTCGGTGGCGAAGCGGATGACCCGCACGACGTGATAACTCCCGCCGACGGCCCAGTCCGGCTCGCCCTGCCCCTCCCGGACGACGGCCCGGTCGGCGATCTCCTGCTCGGTCTCGGGATTCCCGAACCCCTCGGTGAAGTGGAACGGATTACGGGCCAGCCCCCGGCCACCCTCAACCCGATTCTCCGCCCGAAATCCGTCGATCCCCCAACGAACGGTCCAACCAACCTGGTTGGCAACGGCCTTGACGCGCGCGACGGCTTTCCGCACCTGGCCGGCGTCCTCGCCGGCGACGCGTACGAGAAGGTCGCCGTGCGACTGCGCGGGGTCCAAGAGGTCCCCGGCGAAGGACGGCATCGCTTTCAACTGCCGTGGCGATTGGGCTTCCGCGCCCTCGAAGAGCGACGCCCCCAACCCGAACGCGACGCCGGTGTCGCCCCCGCCAACGGCCCGGCTTTCTTCAACCAGAGCCTCTACCGAGCCACCCACTCCTCGACCGCGCAATCTTCGATCAAGCACAACAATTCCCACGAACCTTTCCGGCTGTTTCGCCCCCAACACCCGTGCCATCCGAGTATCTGCACCCGCTCTGGAGCGCCCATCGGCCTCCGCCGGACCTCTCCCCCCAAACACCGCGACCACACCCGCGCCCACAACCCCCAACCCAATGGCGGACCCGAGAACCACCAAGGATCTACGCCGCATTTCAACCATCCCTCTCACCCGCCAACCGCCGGAAGTACGAGCCGCAGCAGAGGAGATGCCACGCTCCGGGATGGTCGAGCAGCGATGCCAATGGAGAGATTCTCATCCAATGGACACGCGCCCATTCGACACATCCCATCGACAGGAAGGACCGCCCTCATCATCGTCCACGAAGAATGTTCCCTCTGATTCCGGAATCAACTCGGCGATTCTCCCCAGCTGATCCAGGAGAAGATCCACACCCCCACTCTTCATCGAAGCTCCGAAGAATGCGTGGGCGACCCAGTTGATCTCCTTGTCCTGATACAACCAACCACCCAGATACAGGGCCACCACATCGTCCGGAAGACAGAACCGGCTCCCCGCACCCCTGTACTGGGCCACGACGCCCCGGATCACCTCCAGGTCGGGGTAGTCACAGTCGAGGAATCCTCGAACGTTGAAATACCTCCCCACGGGAATCAGTCTCCGAATCCGATGCGCACAATGCCACCCTTGCCCTCAATGTAGCTACGAACATCGTCGTGGACGCCATACTTGAACCAGAACTCGGCCCTCACACCCATTTCGTCGGCGCTTGAGAGGGTTGCCTTGATCTGATTTCTCGTCGATTTGCTCAAGAAATTCTTCGGCCGGTTAACAGCTGTCCACGTCCGCTTCACCTGAATTAGCGCATCCCCGGTAACTGCGTCCACCTCGCGCCCATTAATAACCTGGGACACACCACCCGTGCGTGCCCTCACCATGTCTTCATAGTGAACATCGGCGGCTTCTCTTACTTTACCTTTGGCCACCAAGTCGCGCACTTGGTCGGAGGCTTTCATTCCTCCGCAGTTGTGAACGAGGACCGGGGTTTCCCCCGCCAGCACATAGTACGTGTGGATGTCGTCGACGGTGAGGTTGTAGACCGTCGTTGATTCCGCCCGGTGGGCGACGGCTGCTATCTGGACCCAGGTGCCGTCGCTGGTCTGAAGCCCCTGGCCCGCGGTGAGTTCGTCCGCCTCGATCCAGCGGCCGAGGGCCGGGACCCAGAAGGGGTGGCCCTCTGTCGCGGTGAGGGTGCTCCTTTTGCCGTCTGACAGGGTGATGTCGACCAGTTGTTTGTCGCCCGTGCCCTTGATCAGCGCCGTTACCGGGTGGGGGCCCGACTCGCCCGTTTCCGGGTCCGTGGCGAGGACTTCGTCGCCGATCTGAATGTCCCTGATCGGTTTGCGGGTGCCGTCCGTGAGGAGGACCGGGGTGTCGCCTGTGAAGCTGTTACCGATCTTGCAGCTCTTCGCCGGGTCGGCCCACTTGAGCTTGCCCAGCATGCCCCCCGCGCACCCCAGCGCCGCCGACATCCCCACCTGGCCCCAGTCGACCTTCCGGCCCGAGAGCCGCTGGCCCAGCCAGTCCAGGCCCGCCTCGCCCAGGCCGCCGATGACGCAGCCCGCCAGCATCGGGCTGTTGCCCGTGGGGTCGGTGTACGTCGTCGGGGAGCTGAGCGCGTACTCGTAGAGGTTCGTGCCGCCCGCGTAGCCGATCGGGTCCTGGGAGATGAAGCGGCCCGACTCGGGGTCGTAGTAGCGGTTGCGGTAGTAGAGCAGGCCCGTGCCGTCCGACTCGCGGCCCGTGAAGGTGTACGGGTTGGTGGAGGCCGCGCCCGTGGTGGTGGGTTGGCCGTACGGGTCGTACGTATAGCTCGTCGCGACCGTGCCGTCCGCGTTCGCCAGGCCCACCACCGTGCCCAGCGCGTCCGTCAGGTAGACCTGCGTCGCGCCGTTCTCCGTGCGGGTCAGGTACTGGTCCAGGCCCGACGTGGCGACCGTGGCCGCCGTCGCGCCCGAACCGGACTGTTCCACCAGCGGGTTCGAGCCGTCCGTCAGGTACTTCTGGGTCGTGTCGCCCAACTTCTTGGAGCTGCGGATGCCCAGCGGGTCGTAGCCGAAAACACCCGCAGGGCCGTCGCCGACAGGGGTGAGCGAGGAGAGTTGGCCCCGCGCGTTCCAGTCGTACGTCCGATTGCCGTCCGACGTCAGCTGTCCGTCCGCGTCGTAGGTGAACGAACGGCCGCCGAGGGACGTGACCCGGTTGTCCTTGCCGAACACCGCACCCGTCTCGGCGGCGGGCAGAGCCACCGACGCCAGGCTTCCCGTGAGGCCCGTCTGGAGGCCCCGGCTGTCGCGGGTGTAGGTCAGGTCGCCGACGTCGGTGGTGCCGCGGGTGTAGTCGATCGCCGAGATCACGCCCGTCTTGTCCAGCGTCGACGTACGGGTGATGCCGCCCGGCAGCGACGCCGTCTTCTCACGGCCCACCGCGTCCAGGCCGAACGTCACCTCCTGGCCGCCCGAGGTGACCGACGTCAGGATGCTGGAGGTGTCATAGCCGTAGCGCGTCGTCGTCCCGGCCGCCGTCATCTCCTTGCGGCGGTCCGCCGCGTCGTAGTCGTAGCCCACCGTGCCCGTCGGGCCGGTCACCGTCTTCAGCCGGTCGTACGCGTCGTAGGCGAAGCTCTCCTCGCCCGCCTGCGTGTCCGTGAGCGTCTTCGGCAGGTCCACCGCGTCGTACGCGTACGTCACCGTCGACTCGGCGACGCCCGCCGCGTTCACGCCGTACTTGGTGTTCTTCGCCCGGCTCAACAGGTCGTACTCGGCTGTCGCGACCAGGCCCGAACGGCTTGTCGCCTTCGTCAACCGGCCGGCCGGGTCGTAGCCGAACAGCGCCTGCGCGCCTAGCGGGTCCGTCACCGACCTGGTGCGGTCCGCGTCGTCGTACGCCCAGGTCGTGCTGTTCTCACGGGCGTCCGTCAGCTTGGTCAAGTTGCCGTTCTCGTCGTAGTCCAGGGCCGTCGACCGGCCCAGCGGGTCGGTGATCTTCCGCGTCTGGTTCAGCGCGTCGTAGGTGATCGTGGTGCGGGAGCCCGCCGCGTCCGTGATCGCCGTCGGGCGGCCCGCCGCGTCCAGGACCTGGGACCCGGTGCGGCCCTCCGCGTCCTTGACGGACACCAACTCGCGGTTTCGGTAGGTGTATTCGGTGGTCGCGTCCGCCGCGTCCGTGACCGTCTTGAGCTGGCCGTCCGGCGTGAACGTGAAGCCGGTCTCCCGGTTCTCGGGGTCCGTGACCGTCCGCAGGTCGCCCTTCGCGTCGTACGCAAGCGTGGTCTTGTTGCCCAACGGGTCGGTGACGGACGTCGGTTGGTCGTACGGGCCGTTGTAGACCGCCGTACCCGACTGGCGCGCCTGCGCCGTACCCGCGAGCTCGGTGGTGCGGGTGACATAGCCGTTCGCGTCGTACGTCAGCTCGGTGCGCCGGCCGTACGGGTCCGTCACCGCGTCGATCCGGTGCTTCGGACCCCGGTGGTACTGCGTCGCCCGCGCCAGTGAACTCCCGTACGCCTCGATGTCCTTGACGCCGTAGCCGTCCGCGTCGAACTCCACCCGGCGCACCGAGCCGCCCGGCTGCGTCACGTTCGCCGACGTGACCTTCCCCGCGCCGGTCTGCGTGTACGCGAAGGAGAACTTCGCGCCCTCGGTGAGGGTCTGCTCCTTCACCCGCCCGTCGGTATGGAAGTCGTTCGTCATGTAGGTGATGCCGCGCGCGTCGGTCGCCGTCCTGACCCGGTTCGACGTGCCGTCGTACGTGTACCGGCTGAACTTGCCCGCTGGATCCTTCACCGCCGCCAGCCGGCCCGCCGAGTCGTACTCGTACGAGGTGGTGCGACCCGCGTTGTCTTTCGCGGATGTGACGCGGCGTTGCACCGGGTCGTACGTCAGCGAGATCCACTTGCCGCCGGAGCTGGAGATACGGGTGATCTCACCCCGGTTCTCGCCGTTCAGCCGGGTCAGGGTCGTGGTGTTGCCGTGCCGGTCGCGGATCTCCTTCAGCGGCGCGTACTGCGGGAACACCCACACCGTGCCGTCGCGGAAGGTCAGGTCCCAGCCGCCGCCGTTCTTCTTCCAGGTGATCTTCGAGCCCTGGAAGGCGGACGAGGTGTCGAGAGGTTCGAACTCCGCGTCAGTCCAGCCGGTCCCGGATGAGGTACGGGTGAAGTGGACGGCGCTGCCGCCCGGTATGTAGAGGTCGACCTCCTGCCACGACTTTTTCGAGTGCAGGAACGCGTTGTAGGAGAAGTCGCGGCCGATGCCGAACGCCCGCTTCTCCTTGTCTGCCTGCCAGTAGGTGCGGGTGAGTTCGACGCCGCCATGCGCGTCCGCGACCGCCAGGTCCGTACGCGAGTCGGTGAGCAGACCCGTCGACAGCTCGACCGGGTCCCCGGACAGCCAGTCCATGACGTCCTGGAGCCAGGAGATGTCCCACGGGATCAGGTCGTCGGTGTGGAACATCGCTCCGTGGAAGGCCCACACGCGGGTCTTCTCGTCGGGTACGACCTGACGGCCGTCGGCCGACACCTCGCCCTCTCCGTAGACGTACCAGCCCTTCTTCTTCGGGTCGTAGTCCTGGAACTTGACCCGGGTGCCGGGGGCCTCGCGCGTGTAGTTCGGGTAGATGATCTGCGCCCCCTCGGGGAAGACGTACGTGCCGCCCGGCTGCACGGTGAAGTACACCGGCACGATGCCGTTGTCCGGCAGCGGGAACGGCGGCCGGTCGATCGGGATCGCCGTGATGCCCAGCTCCGTGACCGGCTTGCCGTTCTCGTCACGGACCACCGAGCCCTTGGGGATCCGGACTTCGAGTCCTGGGATCTTCGGGGTCTTCAGTACGACGTCGGCCTTGGCCGGAGCGGCGAACGTGACCGTGTTCTTCGTGTCCAGCGGTGTCATCCACACCGGGAACCCGAGATCGACCGTCCGGTCGGCCTTCGGGCTGATGCGGATGTCGTAACGGCCGTAGCTACGCTTGGAGTTGTTCGCGCTCGCGCCGTCGACCACCAGGGTGGTGGCATTGCCAGCGATACCACTCAGCAGGAATCGGCCCTGGGCGTCCGTCCTCGCGGACTTGCTCCCCACGGACACGGTGACCTTCGGCAGCGGCTTGCCGTCGAGCTTGAGGATGTGGCCAGTGAGAGCCGTGGTGCCGGGCGGGGCACGGAGCGCAGCCGGGCCCTTGGGGGCGTCGCCGCGCCGGGCCAGCCAGTCGTAGCCGGCGAGGTTTCCCTTGTCCGGCTGCCAGGCGTCGGGGCCGCTCGGGGTGGTGCGGGCGGCGGGAGCGGCGGTGTCGGGTCCCGCTCCGTCGCTCACCGGCTTCTCCGCCTTGGACGCCGCCGCGGTGAGACCCAGCGTCCAGGTACCGGTCCTGAGCGTGTTCGGGTCGAGCGACAGGGTGTACGTACCGGCCGCCGGGAGCGTCGGCAGCGCGTACGTCACGGCTGTCGCGCTCATCGAGCGCCCGTCGACCAGCCGCTTGCCGTCCGGCCCGGTGACGGACAACGACCAGGCGCCCGGCGGGGTGTTGAGCCCGAGAGTGAGTTTCTGCGCCTGTGTGCCGGTGAAGGTGAAGTTGCCGTTCTGGCCCGCGGTCGCGAGAGTCACGGGCTTGCGCGTACCGGTGGTGTTCAGCACGCCACCGCTCGCGTCGGGCACCAACGTGGCGGTGGTCTTCCCGGTGGCCGGGGCGCCCGGCCGTACGAACAGCCGATGGGTGCCGGCGGCCAGCGGCGCCAGCAGGTCGCCCTCGCCGGCGGAGGTGGTGAGCGAGCCGAGGTCGTCCTCCACGCCCGCCGGTGTCCGGTGCACCAGTTCCGACGACGTGGTGAGGGTGGTGCCGCCGAAGGTGACCGCCGCGCCGTAGCCCGCGGTGGCGCTGACGGTGAACTCCAGCTGCTGTCCCGCGCGGGTGATCTCGCCGGTGCGCGTGGGCGTCGTCGAGGAGAGGGCGCCGGCCGCGACGGGCTTCGACAGCCAGAGCGTCATCGAGCCGGTCGCGGCCTCCGACGGCTCGAAGACCAGGGAGTACGCGGCGCCCGCCGTCAGTCCGCCCAGGTAGAACGCGTCGGACGCCTTGCCGGCCAGTCTGCCGACATCCGTGCCCGCGCCGCCTTCGGGGCCGATGAGCCGGATCTCGGTGGACTTGGCGAGGGTGTTGGCCGTGATGCCCAGGCCGAGGGAGGTGGAGGTGGGTGCGGTGAACCGGGCGCGTATCTGCTGTCCGGCACGGGCCGCCGTGGTCACGAGTCCGGCGGCGTCGACGGTGAGGGCGGCCTGCGCCTCGGTGGAGAGCGTGAGGCCCGCGGCTCCCACCGCGCCCTTGTAGGGATCCAGCACGACCCGGTAGGTCCCGGTCTCCGGCAGCGCGGGCAGGGGGATGGTCGCCGAATCGCCCGCGGACACGTTGAGTTCGTCGATGACGGTGGCGCCGGAGGGTGCGATGACGCTGAGGTCGACGTACTGTCCGAAGGTGTTGCCGGTCACGCCGAGGGAGAGAGCGGCCCCGGTCTGTCCCTGGAAGGAGGATTCGGCGTTCTGGCCGATCCGGCCGATGGTCGCGGTGGTGGTGCCGCCGGTGGTCAGCAGAGCCGGCAGGGCGACGGGACGCGACAGGGTCAGCGCGAGTTCACCGGTTCCGATGTCGCTGTTCGGGCGTACGGCGAGGGTGTACGTCCCGGTGGCGGGCAGCGGCTCGCTGTCCCACTCGTCCCCCACGTCACCGTCGGACACGAGCAGGTGGTCCAGCGGTGTGCCGTCGGGGCGGAGGATGTCGACGCGGGTGGCCGAGCCGAAACCGGTGGCCGTGGCGCCGAGGGACACCCGCTGACCGGCGGTGCCGGTGAACTGGGCGCGTCCTTGCTGGCCGGGCCGGGTGAGTGACACCTTGACCGCCGCGCCGGTCGGATCGAGCGTGCCGGCGTCGGCGTACGGCGACGCGGTCACCGTGACCGTGCCCTTGGCGTCGCCTTCCCCGGGATCCAGCAGCAGTGTGTACGTCCCGGACTGGGTCAGGCTGTCGAGGTCGATGCCGCCGTCACCGCCGACGGAGATGAAGCTGTTGTCGACCTCCGTGCCGTCCGGTCCGTAGAGCCGGGCCCACAGCGGGTGCGGCAGCTTCGTGGCGTCGATCCCGAGGCTCAGCGATGTGCCCAACGTGCCGGTGAAGGTGAGGAGTTGGTCCTGTCCCGGACGGTCGAACACGGCTGTGGCGGGCGGGCCCGATACGGTGAACGAGCTGGTCACGGGGGTGGAGAGGGTGACCACGGCCGTACCGAAGTTGCCCGATCCGGTCTCCAGGACGATTCGGTAGAGACCGGCGACGGGCAGGTCGTTGAACTCGGCCTCCCCTTCGGGTCCGTTGAAGGTGAAGGACTTCAGCCGGTCGCCCAGGGGGTCGACCAGCCGGGCCCGGGTCACGGAGTTGAACGTCGCCTGTGTGATGCCGACGTTGAGGTCCGTGCCCGCGGGGGCCTCGAAGGTGACCTCGGCCATATTGCCGGGTGTGGTGACCGAGAGGGTCGGCGGCGTCTCGTCGTTCAGCGACGACTCGACGGACATCTCCAGCTCGCCGACGGCGGAGCGGATGTCGAAGCCGGCGGCGGACACGGCCTCACCGTCGGGGGTGGCGACCTCCAGCGGGCCGTCCGCGGCTCCGGCCGGGACCTGCACCGTCAGGGACGTGTCGGTACGGTCGGTGACCTCCGCGACCGTGCCGCCGCCGAAGCGGACGACGGTATCGGTGGCGGCGAAGTTGGTGCCCGTGATGACCACCTGGCTGCCCGCCCCGCCGAAGGCCGGTTCGATCTTCGAGACCGTGGGGCTCGACGTGGAGGTGAACGACTCCGGCGACTGGGCGCTCGCGCCTCCCGTGGTCACCGACACCTTGTCGTTGGCCGCGCCCGCCGGGACCGTCACCACCAGGCGGGTGGCCGTCGCCGAGGTGACGGTGGCCGCCGCCGTACCGAACGTTACGGAGTTGGCCGCGGGGGTCGGGGAGAAGCCGGTGCCGGAGAGGGTGACCTTGGCGCCCGCCGCCGCGCGGACCGGGACCAGGGAGAGGACGGACAGGGTGCTGGACGCGAAGCGGTCGACGCCGAGGCGGTTGCCCGCCGCGTCGTAGCGGTAGCGGGCGGTCTCGCCCGCCGGGTCGGTGACACCGACGAGGCGGGAGGCCGCGTCGTACGCGTACACGGCGTTCTTGGTGGTCGGCTCGGCGGCCCGGGTGCTCGCCGGAGACACCGGGCCCGCGGGTGAAGTGTGAGGTGCAGCAAGGGGGTTCGGGGCCGGTGGTAGCGGTTCGCGCTCCGGGGTGTCGGCCTGGGCCGACATCGCGCCCGCGGCCATCGTCAGGGCGAGCGCCCCGATCGTCAGCAGCCGTATTCGTGCCAGGACTCGCCTCACAGCGCCCTCCCCAGAGCAGCACATCGAGTCCACAAAGGGACCCACAATGCCCACACTCCCCATGCGGGCGGTCACAAGTTACACACAACTTGTCACCACCACAGGGCAATTGATCGCCTGAACTGATCAGGGACCCGTCAATGGCCGGAATTCGCCTCGGCGGGGCGGAAGCGGGGTTCCCGTCGGGAGTTCGTGCCAGAGGTATTGACAACTTGAATGGTCTGGACCATTTTTACGGCCAAGCGGTGGCCACCGTTCCCGACTCGCACCTCCTTCCCGACATCCCCAGCGGAGGCATCAAGTGGAACGTGTACCGAACGGCAGACGCAGACCCCGCAGTTGGCTGGGTGGGGTGGTGGCCGTGTTGGCCGCCGGGGCACTGAGTGTGGGTGGGATGGGGGGCGTCGCCCAGGCCGCCGACATCAATGTCGCCAAGAACGCCGGCTTCGAGGCCGGGCTCGCCAACTGGAGTTGTAGCGGTGGCAGCGGGGCCGTCGTCGGGGCTCCCGTGCGGAGTGGGGCCGGGGCGTTGAAGGGGACCCCCGCCGGGCAGGACAACGCCAGGTGCTCGCAGTCCGTGGCCGTGCAGCCCAACTCGACCTACACGCTGAGCGCGTGGGTCCAGGGCGGGTACGCGTATCTCGGGGCCAGCGGCACCGGGACCACCGACGTGTCGACCTGGACGCCCGGCGAGAGCGGCTGGAAGCAGCTCACCACGACCTTCAGGACCGGTGCGTCGACGCGCGCGGTGACCGTGTACACGCACGGCTGGTACGGGCAGAGCGCGTACCTCGTCGACGACGTGTCCGTGTTCGGGCCGGACGGCGGCGGGGGCGGCGACCCTGACCCGCAGGCGCCGGGTACGCCCGCCGGGCTCGGTGTCGGCGCCGTGACCTCGTCGTCGGTGGCCCTGAGCTGGAACGCGGTGAGCGGCGCGACCGGGTACAACGTCTACCGGGACGGGACCAAGGTCCAGACGGCGACCGGGACTTCGGCGACCGTGACCGGACTCGCGGCAGCCACCTCGTACCAGTTCCAGGTGTCGGCGACCAACGCGGTCGGCGAGTCCGCCAAGTCGGCCGCTGTCAGCGGCCGGACATCACCGGGCGGCGGCGACCCGGGCGGGCCCGCCGTACCGAGGCACGCGCTGACCGGGTACTGGCAGAACTTCAACAACGGCGCCACCGTCCAGAAGCTCAGGGACGTACAGGCGCAGTACGACATCATCGCCGTCGCCTTCGCCGACTCGACGGCCACGCCCGGCCAGATCGTCTTCAACCTCAGTTCGGCGCTCGGCTACTCCGGGGTCGCCGAGTTCAAGTCCGACATCGCCGCGAAGAAGGCCGCCGGCAAGTCCGTGATCATCTCGGTCGGCGGCGAGCTGGGCAACGTGACGATCAACAGTGACGCCTCGGCGACGGCGTTCGCGAACAGCGCCTACGCCCTGATGCAGGAGTACGGCTTCAACGGGATCGACATCGACCTCGAACACGGCATCAACTCCACCTACATGACGAAGGCGTTGCGCCAGCTGTCGGCGAAGGCCGGCTCCGGGATGGTCCTGACCATGGCGCCGCAGACCATCGACATGCAGAACACCGGCACCGAGTACTTCAAGACCGCGCTGGCCGTGAAGGACATCCTCACGGTCGTCAACATGCAGCACTACAACAGCGGTTCGATGCTCGGCTGCGACGGACAGGTCTACTCACAGGGCTCAGTCGACTTCCTCACCGCCCTCGCCTGCATCCAGCTCGAAGGCGGACTCGACCCCTCCCAGGTCGGCATCGGCGTACCGGCGTCCACCCGGGGCGCGGGCAGCGGTTACGTCTCCCCGACCATCGTGAACAACGCGCTGAGCTGTCTGACGCGCGGCACCAACTGCGGCAACTTCAAGCCGTCCAAGACCTACCCGAGCCTGCGCGGCGCGATGACCTGGTCCACCAACTGGGACGCGACGGCCGGCAACGCCTGGTCGAACGCGGTCGGCCCGCACGTCCACGCCCTTCCGTAACTTCCGTAACCCCCGCAACCCCCACGCACAGACCAGCAGCGCCGCCGCTCCCCCGGCGGCGCTGCTGCACGCGCGGGCGCGGCCGGAAGCGGCCCATCTCGTCCAGGCCCTTGACAAGGCCAATGGTCTGGACCAGTTTGTTCGGCGGTACGGACCGGTGGCCACCGTTCCGCACCTCCCCCACCTCTCCCCCCACGGAGGCCATGCAGTGCACACGCTCAAGATCCTCGCCGCGGCAGGCGTTCTCGCCGCCGCCGCGCTGGCCGTACCCGCGGCCAATGCCGCACCCGCCCCGGCGCCGGCCGCCGTACCGGCGCACGCCGTCACCGGCTACTGGCAGAACTTCAACAACGGCGCCACCGTCCAGACACTTGCCGAGGTCCAGGACGACTACGACATCATCGCCGTCGCCTTCGCGGACGCGACCGGCACTCCCGGGCAGGTCGACTTCACCCTCGACTCGGCCGGTCTCGGCGGTTACACCGACGCGCAGTTCAGGGCGGATGTCGCCGCCAAGCAGGCCGCCGGCAAGTCGGTCGTCATCTCCATCGGCGGCGAGAAGGGCACCGTCGCGGTCAACGACGACGCGTCCGCGAAGGCGTTCGCGGACTCCGTGTCCGGGCTGATCGACGAGTACGGCTTCGACGGTGTCGACATCGATCTGGAGAACGGCCTCAACTCCACCTATATGACACAGGCGTTGAAGTCGATCGCCGGTCAGGCGGGCGACGGCTTCGTCCTCACGATGGCGCCGCAGACCATCGACATGCAGTCGACGTCCAACGAGTACTTCAAGACCGCGCTCGCGGTGAAGGACATCCTCACCGTCGTCAACATGCAGTACTACAACAGCGGTTCGATGCTCGGCTGCGACGGACAGGTCTACTCGCAGGGCTCCGTCGACTTCCTCACCGCACTCGCCTGCATCCAGCTCGAAGGCGGACTCGACCCCTCCCAGGTCGGCATCGGCGTACCGGCCTCGCCGAGTGCGGCGGGCGGCGGCTACATCGATCCCAGCGTCGTCAACAACGCGCTGGACTGTCTGACGAAGGGCACCGGCTGCGGGACCTTCAAGCCGTCCAAGACCTACCCGGACCTGCGCGGCGCGATGACCTGGTCCACCAACTGGGACGCCGCGGCGGGCAGCGCCTGGTCCAAGGCGGTCGGCCCGCACGTCCACGGCCTGTAGCCGCAGCGCCGTACCCCGAACCACCCCCCACAGACCGGTGGCGCCGTCGGACTCCGACGGCGCCACCGCGCGTTCCCCTCAGGCCCGGATCACCAGGGCAGGTCCCGCACCTGCTGCACGCACAGCACGACGAACAGCAGTCCGCCCGCCGCGAGCATGGTGTTGCTCAGTTTGCCGTTACGCCATTCCGGCGGCGTACGAGAGGAGTTGAGCAACCACAGCAGCGTGAGCGCCAGGAAGGGCATGAAGAAGGCACCCAGTACGCCGTAGCCCACGACCAGGCCGAACGGCTGGTCCAGGAAGAGCAGCGTGATCGGCGGGAACGTGAGCCAGAGCAGATACGCCCGGAACGGCAGCGACCGCTCGCGCCTGCCCGCCGCGACCTCTGCCACCGTCCCCTCGTCGACCGGGACGCCCTTGCGGTCCAGCTGCCAGCGCTCCACGAAGTCCGCGAACATCAGGCTGACGCCGTGCCACACGCCGATCAGCGACGAGAAGGACGTGGCGAAGAACCCGACCAGGAAGAGCTTGGCCGTCGTGGCGCCGAAGCGCTCCTCCAGGACGGCCCCGAGGTCCACCAGCCCCTGGTCGCCCTTGGTGAGGGCGATCTGCGAGGCGTGCAGCAGCTCGGCGCCGACGATCAGCATCGCGACGACGAAGATGCCGGTGGTGATGTACGCGACGCGGTTGTCCAGCCGCATCACCTTCATCCACCCGGTGTCGGTCCAGCCCTTGGCGTTGACCCAGTACCCGTACGCGGCCATCGTGATGGTGCCGCCCACACCGCCGATCAGACCCAGTGTGTAGAGCAGCGAGCCGTCGGGAAGCACCGGCAGGAGACCGGCGAAGCTCGCGCCGAAGTCGGGCGCGACGCGTATCGCGACGTACACCACCACCACGAACATGATGCCGATCAGGACCGTCATGACCTTCTCGAAGACGGCGTACTGGTTGAACCAGACGAAGACCAGGCCGATCAGGCCCGTGATCACCGCCCACGTCTTGAGGCCGGGACCGTCGGGGAAGAGCGCGACGATCGGCAGCGCGCTGGAGGACATGGCGGTCGCGCCGTAGACGAAGCCCCAGACCACGACGTACACCGCGAAGTAGACCGTGGTCCACTGCCCGAGGCTGCGCCAGCCCTCGAACAGGGTGCGGCCGGTGGCGAGATGCCAGCGGCCGGCCGCCTCGGCGAGCGAGATCTTCACGACGCAGCCGATGACGGCCGCCCAGAGCAGCGTGTAGCCGAACTTGCTGCCCGCGATGAGGGTGGCGACCAGGTCGCCGGCCCCCACACCGGTCGCGGCCACGACGATGCCGGGGCCGATGTACCTCCAACTCGACTTCCGTGGGCCGGACTTGCTCGCGGCTGTGCCGCTGTCGGTGATGTCTGCCATGCGTCGCCTCCACTCTCGTCCCCGTAAGTGACTCGGGTCACCAAATCGGGACGGCGAAGATCGCGCAAGAGGTCCGGCAGACTCGGTTCCGTTTCCGTCTGCCGGACCGGGCCCGTTCAGTGGGGCGGGAGGGGTGGATTGTCCCGGCGGCCGAGATAGACGTTGAGCACGTGACCGAGGTCGCGGAACCAGTGGTTGAGGGTCACGCTGTTGCGCGCCTTCACCCCGCACTCGTAGAACTTCCCGCCGGGCAGGACGACGGCCACCATGAGGCGGTGGCCGCCGACGCCCGGTTTCGAGTGGATGCTCTGGATCTCCGACCACGGGAACTCGGCGCTCTGGCCCTCGAAGTCGAAGGTCACGCCGTTCTCGTCGACGACGATGCCGCTGCGGCTGTCGGCGGCCAGGAACTCCGGGTTGTGGTGCGGGGGTGGGTACGAAGGCGCGTACGCCGGCGGTTGCGGTGGCGCGTACGCCGGCGGCTGCGGCGCCGGCTGCGGCTGCGGCGCCGGCTGCGCGTATGGATTCCCCGGCACCGGACCGTACTGACCGTTCATCTCCAGCCCCCCGTCAGCTGTTCAGTTCAGCCGTACGGTACCTAAATCACCAGGCTGAGCAGCGCGGCGACCACGAATCCGGCCACCGACAGGACCGTCTCCAGCACCGTCCACGACTTCAGGGTGTCGCGCTCGGAGATGCCGAAGTACTTGGCCACCATCCAGAAGCCGCCGTCGTTGACGTGCGAGGCGAAGATCGAACCCGCCGAGATCGCCATGATGATCAGCGCGAGATGCGGCTGCGACATGGACTGGCCCTCGACCAGCGGTACGACGATGCCCGCCGTGGTGACGATCGCGACCGTCGCCGAGCCCTGGGCGACCCGCAGGACGACGGAGATCAGCCACGCCAGCACGATGACCGGCAGACCGACGTCGTTGAAGGTGTCGGCGAGCGCGTCCGCGATGCCGCTGCCCTTGAGTACGGCGCCGAAGACGCCGCCCGCGCCGACCACCAGCAGGATGTTGCCGACCGGCTTCAGGGAGGCGGTCGAGACGGTCTCCAGGGACTGGCGGGACCAGCCGCGCCGGATGCCGAGCAGGTAGTACGCGAGGAACAGCGCGATCGTCAGCGCCACGAAGGGGTGGCCGAAGAACTCCACGACCGACCGGACCGTGCTCGGGTCCAGGGCGATGGAGGAGAACGTCGCCAGCAGGATGAGGAGCAGCGGGGTGCCGATGATCGCCAGCACCGTGCCGAGGGCGACCGGCCGCTCGGGCGGGGTGACACCCGACGCCTTCTGCTCGGCGGCGACGGCGCTCTTGGCCTCGGCCGCGGCCTCGACCATGTCCTGCGGTACGTCGACGAAGAGGCGCTTGCCGATCCACGCGGCGTAGACCCAGGCGGCGAGCACGGCCGGGACACCGACGACGACGCCCATCAGGATGACCCAGCCGAGGTCGACGTCGAAGAGGCCGGCGGCGGCGACGGGGCCGGGGTGCGGGGGCAGGAACGCGTGGGTCATCGACAGGCCGGCGAGCAGCGGCATCGCGTACAGCAGGATCGATTTTCCGGAGCGCTTGGCCGCCGCGTACACGATCGGCGCGAGGACGAAGATGCCGACGTCGAAGAAGACCGGGATGCCGAAGACGACACCGGTGACGCCCATCGCGAGAGGCGCGCGCTTCTCGCCGAAGAGGTTGAGCAGGCGGGTGCTCAACACCTCGGCGCCGCCCGACACTTCGAGGATCGCGCCGAGCATGGTGCCGAGTCCGATGATGATCGCGACATGGCCGAGAATGCCGCCCATGCCGGACTCGATCATCGAGACGGCCGCGGACTTCTGGACCGTTCCGAAGAGTTCGGTCACGGACAGTCCGGCGGCGAGGCCGACGGCTATGGAGACGCCGAGGAGGGCGACGAACGGCTGGAGTCTGACCTTGATGATCAGGACGAGGAGAAGAACGATTCCGAGGACGGCGACGGTCAGCAGACCGGCCGTCCCGTCTATGAGAAGCAGGAGGCCACCGGTGTGGGGCGGTGCCTCGGGCGCGGGGGGTGCTTCGGCGGCGAGCAGCATGAGGGGGGCCTCTGATTTCGTGCATCAGTGCATCAGTGCATCAGTGCGTCGGTGCGCGGTGCAGGGGGATCGCGGCACGGCGCCCGAGGGGTACGGGGGAAGAGGCGCCGTGCCGTGCGGATCGGGTGTGTTCAGCCGAGTACGGCCAGCGCGTCGATCTCGATGAGCAGCCCGGCGGGCAGGCCGACGTACACGGTCGTACGGGCGGCCGGCGGGTCCTGGAGGTTCTGCTCCTCGAAGTAGGCGTTGTAGATCTCGTTCATCTCGGCGAAGTGCGCCACGTCCGTGAGGTAGACGCGCAGCATCATCACGTCGTCCCAGCTCGCGCCGCCCGCCTCCAGCACGGACTTGACGTTGGCGAGGGTCTGGAGCGTCTGCTCGCGGAGCGTCGGTCCGACGACGGTCGGGGCCTCGCCCGGGACGGCCGGGAGGAAGCCGACCTGCCCGGCGACCTGGAGGATGTTGCCCTTGCGGACGCCGTGGGAGAACTTGGCCGGCGGCGCGGCGTGCGTGGCGGGGACGACTGCGGTCTTCGCGCTCTGGTCGCTCATGAGATCTCTTTCTGCAGAACAGGGGGTGCGGGGGGTGCGGGCGCCGGTACGGCCACCGGTGCCGGTTGGTGCGCGTTGCCCGAGTACTCGCGGCTGATCGCGTCCGCGGTGCGGCGCAACAGCGGGAGCAGGGCGAGGAGTTCATCGGCGGTGACGACGACATTCGGCGCGGACACCGACATGGCGGCGACGACCCGGCCGTCCGTACCGCGGATCGGGGCACCGATGCAGTTGATGGACTCCTCGTGACCACCGAGATCGGTGGCCCACCCCTGTTCGCGTACGGTCGCCAGCTCCTTGAGGAACGCGGCGGCGTTCGGGATCGAACGGGGGGTGTACATGGGGAAGTCGAGCCGCTCGGCGAGTGCGCGGCGCTCGGCTTCGGACAGGTCGGCGATGAGCAGCTTGGCGACGGCCGCGACGGTGACGGCGACCGGTTTGCCGATCCGGGAGTACATCCGCACCGGATAGCGGCTCTCGACCTTGTCGATGTAGAGGACCTCGCTGTCCTCTATGACGGCGAGATGGACGGTGTGGCCGCACTGTTCGCCGAGCGACACCAGGTGCGGGTGGGCGATCTCGCGTACGTCCAGGCTCTCGACGGCCTCCTGCGCGAGCGCGAAGAGTCGGGCGCCGAGGCGGTAGCGCTGGTCCTGCTGGCGGTAGACGAGGCCGTGTTCGTGGAGTGTGCGCAGCAGCCGCAGGGCGGTGGACTTGTGTACGTCGAGCCGCGCCGCGACCTGGCCGAGGTCGGCCGGGCCCTGGGCGAGGAGCGGCAGGATGCTCAGCGCGCGGTCGACGGTCTGGCTCATGAGGTGGCCACCGCTTCCGCGGACGCCGCGCCGTCCGTGGCCCCGGCTGTCCTGTCCGTGGCCTCGGACGTCCAGCCGGGGCCCAGGCGCAGCGCGCCCCACGCCGCGTCGTCCAGTGCGGCGAGCCGGTCGGCGTGGGCGCGGGCGGGCGGGACGCAGACGTCGCCCGCGTCGGTGAGTACGGCGGCGGCCATCAGGTGGCCGTGGCGCAGCCGGGCCCCGGTCGGCAGGCCCCGGAGGGTCGCGGACAGGAAGCCCGCGGCGAAGGCGTCGCCCGCGCCGACGGGGGCCACGACGTCGACCGCGAGGGCGGGTACGGAGGTGACGGTGTCGGCCCCGTCCTCCTCGTCCCGTACGAACGCGGTGGCGCCGTCCGCCCCGGCCTTCACGACCAGCACCGCGGGCTCGGGCAGCGCCGCGCGGATCGCCCGCGGGCTGTGCAGGTCCCAGAGCTGCGCGGCCTCGTCGTCGCCGACGAAGACGAGGTCGGCGCCGCGCGCGATGGCGAGCAGCACGGCCGGTCCCGAGTCGTCGCGCCACAGCGCGGGCCGGTGGTTGACGTCGAAGGAGAGCAGCGGGCGGCCGGTCCCGCGCTCGGCCAGCTCGCGCATCAGGGCCAGGCAGTCGTCCGAGAGCGCGGCCGTGATGCCGGACAGGTGCAGGACGCGGCCCGAGAACAGGTCGGCGCGGTCCATCGTGCCGGGGGACATCGCGGACGCGGCGGATCCCGCCCGGTAGTAGGCGACCTCGTGGGCGGTGGTGGAACGGTCGGTGGCGGTACGGAAGTAGATGCCGGTCGGGCGGCCGTCCGCGTCGCGGCGTACGGCGGAGGTGTCGACGCCGTACGCGCCGATCGCCTCCACGAGATGGTCGCCGAAGCCGTCGGCGCCGACCCGGCTGATCCACTTCACCGGGTGCCCGGCGGCGGCGAGCGCGCAGGCGACGTTCGACTCGGCGCCGCCGATGGTGCGGGTGAAGGCCGGGACGTCGGCGAGGCGGCCGGGGTGCGAGGGCAGGAAGGTGACCATCGACTCGCCGAGGCAGACAACCTCCGTGGGGCGTGTCGGGTCCGCTGCTACCGGTGCGGGCACTCGGGGCTCCTCGTTCGTCTGTCGGCCGGAGGCGCCGGGGCTCATCATTGACCCGGCAACGGCTCGGATGTTAGACAGCGTCAAGCGATATGCGCAATGGGTGTTGCACATGTTGCAACGGGATCGATGCGAGACAGATGACAGACGGAGGAAGCCCTATGGCGGTCGGCGGACGGCTCGGCGAAGAGCACCTGAGGGACGAACGTCTCGACCACCGTTTCAAGGGGCTGCCCCCCGACGCCGACGGCCGCACCGTCGCCGAGCTGGCCGCCGAGCGCCGCTCCCTGTTCACCGGCGGGTTCACCACCCCGGTGCTCGCCCTCTCCGCCGAGTCCCTGACCCACAACCTCGCGCTCCTGGAGACGTACTCCGAGCGCCACGGCCTGGCGTTCGCCCCGCACGGCAAGACGTCCATGTCCCCGCAGCTCTTCGCGCGCCAACTCGACCACGGGGCCTGGGGGATCACCGCCGCGCTCCCCCACCAGGTGCGTGTCTACCGGGCGTTCGGCATCCAGCGGATCTTCCTCGCCAACGAGGTCGTCGACGCGGTCGCGCTGCGCTGGCTCTCCGCCGAGCTGGACGCGGACCCGGGCTTCCGCTTCATCTGTTACGTCGACTCGGTGCGCGGTGTCGAGCTGATGGACGAGGCGCTGCGCGCCGCGGGCGGCACGCGCCCCGTGGACGTCGTCGTGGAGCTGGGCGCGGGCGACGGCGCGCGGACCGGTGTCCGCAAGGAGGCCGAGTGCGCGCTGGTCGCCGACGCCGTCGCCGCCACCGGGACGCTGCGGCTGGTGGGCGTCGCCGGTTACGAGGGCGAGGTGCCGCACGCCGACAACGACAACGTGCGCGCCTGGCTGCGCCGGCTGACAGCGCTGGCGGCCGAGTTCGACGCGGCGGGCCGGTTCTCCGGCACCGTGGACGAGATCGTGGTGAGCGCGGGCGGCAGCGCGTGGTTCGACGCTGTGGCGGACGTGTTCGCCGAGATCCCGGTGCTGTCCCGCCCCGTACTGAAGCTGCTGCGCTCGGGGGCGTACGTCTCGCACGACGACGGGCACTACAAGCGGCTGACGCCCTTCAACCGGGTCCCGGCCGAGGGCGCCCTTCAGCCGGCCTTCCGGCTCTGGGCGCAGGTGATCTCGCGCCCGTCGCCGGAGCAGGCGTTCGTGAACGCGGGCAAGCGGGACGCGGCGTACGACCTCGACCTGCCGGAGGCGCAGGTGGTGCGCGACGCGCGCACCGGTGAGATCCGTCCGGCGCGCGGCATCACGGTGACCGGTCTCTCCGACCAGCACGGCAAGCTGCACACCTCGCCCGACGCGGTGATCGAGGTCGGTGACTGGGTGGGCTTCGGTCTGTCGCATCCGTGCACGTCGTTCGACAAGTGGCAGCTGATCCCGCTGGTCGACGCGGACGGCACGGTCACCGATCTCATCCGTACGTTCTTCTAGGACCGGTACAGGAGCTGTTGAGCCATGGATCTCGTCATACGGGACGTGAGCGTCGTCGACGGCACGGGGCAGGACTCCTACCGGGCCGACGTCGGCGTCACCGGCGGCCGGATCGACACGATCCGCCGGCACGGGCCGGGCGCGGGCGCGCCGCTCTCCGGGGCGCGCGTCCTGGACGCCGGCGGCCTCGCGCTCGCCCCCGGTTTCATCGACATGCACGCGCACAGCGATCTCGCGCTGCTGCGCGACCCCGACCACTCGGCGAAGGCCGCGCAGGGGGTGACCCTTGAGGTGATCGGGCAGGACGGCCTGTCGTACGCGCCCGTCGACGACACCACGCTCGCCGAGGTCCGCAGGGCGATCACCGGCTGGAACGGGGGCGGGCCGGGCGACACGTCGGTCGACTTCGACTGGCGGACGGTGGGCGAGTATCTGGACCGGCTCGACCACGGCTTCGACGGCCGGGGCATCGCCGTCAACGCGGCGTATCTCGTCCCGCAGGGCACGGTCCGGATGTACGCGGTCGGCCAGGACGACCGCCCGGCGACCCCGGCCGAGCTGGACCGGATGCGCCAACTGGTCGCCGAATCAATGGAGCAGGGCGCCGTCGGCATGTCGTCGGGGCTGACGTACACCCCCGGCATGTACGCGGACGACGCCGAACTCACGGAGCTGTGCCGGGTGGTGGCGCGCCACGACGGCTACTACTGCCCGCACCACCGCAGTTACGGCGCGGGCGCCCTGCGCGCGTACGAGGAGATGGTCGACCTCACGCGGACCGCAGGCTGCGCGCTCCATCTCGCCCACGCCACCATGAACTTCGGCGTGAACAAGGGCAAGGCCCCTGATCTGATCGCCCTGCTGGACAAGGCGCTGGACACCGGCGCGGACATCTCGCTCGACACCTATCCGTACACGCCGGGCTGTACGACGCTGGTGGCGATGCTGCCCAGCTGGGCGAGCGCGGGCGGCCAGGACGCGATCCTGGAGCGGCTGCGGGACGCGTCGACGGCGGAGAAGATCCGGCACCACATGGAGGAGATCGGCGCGGACGGCTGCCACGGGGTGCCCATCGAGTGGGACACCATCGAGATCTCCGGGGTCGCCGACCCCGCTCTCACCGCGTACGTCGGCCGGACGATCGCCGAGACGGCGCGGCTGCGCGGCGAGAGCGGCTGGCTGACCGCCCGCAAGCTGCTGATCGACGACCGGCTCGGCTCGACGATCCTCCAGCATGTCGGGCACGAGGAGAACGTGCGGGAGATCATGCGCCACCGCGTGCACACGGGCGGCAGCGACGGCATCCTCCAGGGCGCGAAGCCGCATCCGCGCGCGTACGGCACGTTCCCCCAGTATCTGGGGCGGTACGTACGGGAGTTGGGCGTCCTGTCGCTGGAGGAGTGCGTGGCCCATCTGACCTCGCGCCCGGCGGCCCGGCTGCGCCTCACGGACCGGGGTCTGGTCCGTGAGGGCTACCGCGCGGACCTGGTGCTCTTCGACCCGGCGACGGTCGCGGCGGGCTCGACCTTCGCGTCCCCGCGCACGCTGCCGGTGGGTGTTCCGCACGTACTGATCGACGGCCGCTTCGTGATCGAGGACGGCCGGCGCACGGACGTACTGGCGGGGCGGTCGGTACGGCGTACCGACCGCCCCTGATCCCCGGCGGCCGGGTGTCTAGCCGACCCGGTAGATCGACGTCGTACCGCTGACCTCGTTGCCGACGACCAGCAGCGCGTCACCCGTCGGGCTGTCCTTCGCCGCGACGAACAGCACGCCCTCCGGGCCCAGGTCACCGGCCGTGCCGGCCTCCGGGTCGCCCTCGAAATCACGGGAGTTGACGTACCCGGCGGCCTTCGGGCGGCGCGGGTCGCTCAGGTCGTACGCGGCGATGCCGCCGATCCGCTCCAGGCCGACGAAGGCGTACGTCGTGCCGCGCACGGATCCGGTGGTGATGCCCTCCGGCTCCGGGCCCTTGTTGTCGCTGCGGCTGTCGGGGGCGTTCTCGGCGTGGTCGGTGTTGAAGTTCTTGCCGAACGCCTTGGCCGTGAGCTGCTCAAGGTCGTCCCCGGAGTCCCAGACGAGCCGGCCGCGCTCGTCGCGTACGGAGATCGAGCGACCGCCCAGCGAGTTCAGCTCGGTGACCCGGCCCTGGCTGTCGGTGGGCGAGGTGGTGGTGATGTTGAGGCGGCCGAGCGCGTCGTCCTTCTGGAGCGCGGCGGCGTCGGGGAACGCCTTCGGGTTCAGCTCGACGTCCTTGACGCGCACCTCCTCCGCGTAGCAGTCCCAGTCGCGGGCGTCGCCCTCGTTGGCGCTGACGGTGTACTCGCCGCCGCGCGCGGTGAAGGCGTGGATCCCGTCGGGCTTGTAGAGGCCCTTGACCGGCCAGGTGCGGATGTTGGCGCCGCCGTCCTTGTCGGAGGCGTCGAGGCCGTTGCCGGGCTTGGAGTGGTCCTTCTTGCCGAGCGGGACGATCTTCTCGACCTCGGCGCGGCGCAGGTCGACGAGCGCGAGCGCGTTGTTCTCCTGGAGCGTGACCCAGGCGGTGCGGCCGTCCTTGGACACCGCCACGTACTCGGGCTCGATGTCCTGGCTGACGGAGGCGTTCGGGCCGTAGATCAGTACGCCGTCCCGTGTCAGCTCGTCCTTCTTGCGGTCCCACTTCTCGAAGCCGGCGGTGCGCGCGGTGGCGCGGCGCAGGTCGCCGCCCCGGCCCCGGTCCAGGTCGATGACGCTGACGGAGCCGACGGGGTCGACACCGGCGGGCTCCTCGCCGCCGGGCGGGCAGTACGAGTCGGGCTCGCCCTCGTTCGCGACGACGACGCGGTCACCCTTGGGGGTGAACGTCACCATGTCGGGCAGGGCGCCGACCCGTACCTCCTTCAGCTTGCGTCCGTCGGAGGCGCGGAAGAACGCGACCGTGCCCCGGTCGGTCTTGGCCTCGGCCTGCTGGGCGACGGCGACCAGGCCGTCGTGGATGCTGACGCTGTTGGCGCCGGGCGTGGCCAGCTGGCCGGTCTTGCGGGGCTTGGCGGGGTTCCGGATGTCGAGGATGTCGACGGTGCCGGCCTGCGCGTTGATCGTGAAGACCTTGCGGGTCTTCGAGTCGTACGCGGTGATCTCCGCACCGCCCTCGTCGTACTTGCCGCTCTCGTAGCGGCCGAGGAAGGTGAGGTCGAGCTTGCCGCCCTGGCCGGGCTTGGTGTGCGAGCCGGTGGCGAGCGCCGACGGCAGCAGAGCGGTGGTGGCGGCCATGACCGTGACGGTGGCCAGGGCGAGGAGTGTGCTGCGCTTCTTCATGAGCGCCCAGCGTTGTGGGAACCTCCGCTGGCCGGGTGAACTGTCCGGGCCTCCGAAGTGAACACTGCCTCAACAAAATGCGCGCGCCGCCGCCGGAATCCCGGGGCCGCCCGTCTCACACTCCGGACGACGTGGTCAAAAACACCAGGCGTCCCGCTGAACCCGGCCGTAAGCTCGCCGTCATGCAGGTCATCCAGTCAACCAAGCTCGCCAATGTCTGTTACGAGATCCGGGGCCCCGTCCTCGACGAGGCGATGCGGCTGGAGGCAGCAGGCCACCGCATCCTCAAGCTCAACACGGGGAATCCGGCGGCGTTCGGCTTCGAGTGCCCGCCCGAGATCCTGGAGGACGTCCTCCGCAATCTCGGCGACGCGCACGGTTACGGCGACGCGAAGGGCCTGCTCTCCGCCCGGCGCGCGGTGATGCAGCACTACCAGACCAAGAACATCGACCTGGACGTCGAGGACATCTACCTCGGCAACGGCGTCTCCGAGCTGATCCAGATGTCGATGCAGGCGCTGCTCGACGACGGCGACGAGGTCCTCGTACCGGCGCCGGACTATCCGCTGTGGACCGCGTCCGTCTCCCTGGCCGGCGGTACGGCCGTGCACTACCGCTGCGACGAGCAGGCGGAGTGGATGCCGGACCTGGCCGACGTCGAGCGCAAGATCACCGACCGCACCAAGGCGATCGTGATCATCAACCCGAACAATCCGACCGGCGCCGTGTACAGCGACGAGATGCTGCGCGGGCTGACCGAGATCGCGCGCCGGCACAGCCTGATCGTCTGCTCGGACGAGATCTACGACCGGATCCTGTACGACGGCGCGACCCACACCCCGACAGCCGCCATCGCGCCGGATCTGCTGACCCTCACGTTCAACGGCCTGTCGAAGAACTACCGCGTCGCGGGCTTCCGCTCCGGCTGGCTGGCGGTCTGCGGCCCGAAGACGCACGCGTCCTCGTACATCGAGGGCCTGACGATCCTGGCCAACATGCGGCTGTGCGCGAACATGCCCTCGCAGCACGCGGTGGCGACGGCGCTGGGCGGCCGGCAGTCGATCCAGGACCTGGTCCTGCCGGGCGGGCGCATCCTGGAGCAGCGGAACACGGCGTACGACCTGCTGACGCGGATCCCGGGTGTCACCTGCGTGAAGCCGAAGGGCGCGCTGTATCTCTTCCCGCGGCTCGACCCGAAGGTCTACAAGATCAAGGACGACCGGCAGCTGGTCCTCGACCTGCTGGCCCGCGAGAAGATCATGGTCGTGCACGGGACGGGCTTCAACTGGCCGGAGCCCGATCACTTCCGCATCGTGACGCTCCCGGCGGCGCAGGAGCTGGCGGACGCGGTGACGCGGATCGGGAACTTCCTGGACGGCTACTCGCAGCCGTAAAGCACAGTTCGACCGGACTCAACTTTAGACTGATTCCAATGTAGGATGGTCTCCTGACGACGGCAGGAGGCCATTCCCATGTACGAGCCGATCCGCACCAAGTCGGTCCACTCCATGGCCGGCGCCGACGCGGACACCGACTTCCCGCACCGCACCCGCGAGGAGGAGCTGGACATCCAGCTCGCCGGGCACCTCGCGGCGCTGCTCGCCGTCACCGACGACCTCGGGCTCGACCACGAGGCGGACCGGATCGCCCACGAGGTGACCCGGCTGCGCGGCAGCGCGCCGCCCCGCACCTCCGCGTCGGCCGACTCCCCCGCGGACCTGCACCGCCGCGCACTCGCCCTGGCGGGCCGGGCGCTGGTCGTCGCCGCCTCGCGGGCGGACACGGCGGCGGCGATCCTCGCGGCCGAACGGATGGACGCGCACACGGCGGCGCTGCACGAGCAGCGGCTCGTGGACGCCGGCTGACGGTCCGCGTGCGTCAGATCGGCAGGTCCCAGCTTGGGCCGTGGTGGGTGCCGAGCCACACTCGCTGACCTGCGGCCGAGACGGTGATGCCGAATTCCCGCTGGTGTGGTTCGCCGGCGTCCTGCCACAGCCGCATGGCCCGCTCGACTCGATCCCACAGGGGGACGGGCCCACGCTGCACGACGCTCCATCCTCCGTTGGTGTCGGGCGCCGTGCGGGCCTGCGAACCGGTGGACACGTCCCAAAGGAAGTACCAGTCACCGCAGGCGGTTACGGCGAAGTCGAACGCGCCATAGATCAAACGAAGTTCAGCGAGGTAGACCATCACCGCACACGCCACTCGGGAACCTCGACCGGTGTGCACGTCATGAGGTTCTGGCGGTGGCGCCAGTCGATGTCGGGGCTGTCGATCCGGACCCCGAACAGCCGGTCGCCCACGGCGGTCACCCGCACGTCGAAAGCCTTGTCCACCTTGGCTTGGAACATGTGGGGGCACACGGACACGGCGTCGGTGATCTCGGGCCCGTACACCTCCCGGACCCAGACGCTGTGCGGTTGGTCGTCAACGCGGTAGGGCGTGTTCCACAACGGCTTGTAGACCACTCCGCCGGGTTGGAACGTAACGAACTCCCGTGCTTCTTGAGGGTCGTTGGTAACCACCGTACTGGGCACCAGGAATCCGCAGCGTTGTGCGGTGAAAAGCTGAGACGGCTTGAACTCGGCAGCCCGGTTGTTCCACGGATGATTGAGATAGCTCGCTCCGGTCAGGGACGCGAGGATGCCCCCAGCGCCCCACAGCGACTGCTCTGCCGCAAACCTGCGGTCTTGGCCGGCCAGCGCGGGTGGACCCCCATACGGCGAGGGCCTGCGCACCCAGACCGACCGAACCCGGGTGGTGTCGAGTTCCCGGCTCGCCGTGCGCAGGGTGCCCCACTGCTTGCCCGCGCGGTACGTGGCGGTGAGCGAAGCACCCGCGTGCAGGTCGGCGCCGGGATCGAGACGGACCGCGGAAAGGCGGCGTTCAGCGAGAAGCCGCAACACCACGTCCGCCGTCACGTCGCAGGGATTGGTCAGCACCAGTACCGACCTGCGGCCCTCCATCAACCGGAACTCCGGTCCTGGTCGTAGGACTCGGTGCTGTCCGCGTCGGTCGCACCCCCGGGGCCGGACCCGTCACCGGGGGTGGTCGTGGTGGGCGTCAGACCGCTGGTGCTGGTGCCGTGACTGCCCAGCTCGACCGTACGACCGTGCTCGTCCTCGATCAGCGCGATCTGTGTGTCGGGGTCAATCACGGGCCTGTACTGCTGGACCGTGGTGGTGGCCGCGTACGACCCCATTCGCCGCGTGCCCCACGGTGCGGGTGTCTGCGTCATTCTTCCTCCTTGGTCTGTTCTGCGGTCCCACGGGGTTCCGCGGGGACTTCGCTCACGCTGACCTGCGCCAACCGCCTTAACCCGGCCTCCAGTTCCCGTAGGACCGCGGCGCTCGGCGTCGCGTATCCGTCGCGGGGGACCCACTCGGGAGCCAGGCGCCAGAATGCGCCCGCGTCGATGAGGGCTTCCATTTCGGCGGTGGTGCCCGATCCCCCCTGCTCACGTGTACGTCGCGGCAGAGTCACCGGTGCGATGAACCGGAGCCGCGTGGGATCCTCGGCGATCCACTCACCGGGACCCTGCACCGGCCGAAGTACGTAGTCGCCTCGGCGGACGTCGGTGAGGATCGCCAGCCGCCCCGAGACTTCGTCGCGTACGTGGTCGCCAACCCAGGGCTTCACCTCCGTCACTCGCCGGCCTCGCACTTCAGGTCGCCCCAGACTCGTTTCCCCTCAGAGAGAAGCTCCGTGCCCCACCGCCAGGTCAGCGCGTCGATGATGGCGAGCCCCCGCCCGGTCTCGTGGTGGTCGCCGGTCGTCGTCCGAAGCGTCGGGATTGTTTTCGAGTTGTCCGCCACCGCGATACGCACGAACGTCTCGCTGGGCCGGGAAACGGTCACGCGGATCGAGTAAGTACGCGTGTGTGCCACAGAGTTGGACACCAACTCCGTCACGACCAGAGCCCCTGTGTCAGCTAGGTGTTTCAGGCCCCAGGCCTCCAGCGTGGTGCGGACGAGCGATCGGGCCGGAAGGGCACTCCTTGCCATGCACGGCAGGATCTGGGTGTAGCCGGGATGCTCGGTGCGTGTGGGGCGAGCGGTAGTGGTCACAGGCATCAGGACCTCGGGTCGGTGAGCGGACAAGTACGGGCGGCCTGACTCAGTGAACGACTCTCCGACACAGAGCGTGAGGAAAAGAGGGTGCTGCGTGAATCGCTCAGAACCGGAAACTTTCGGGGAAGTCGGTTCTCTGCGGGCGAATCGCGTAGCTACGTTGATCCTGTGGAGGACAACCAGAGCCTCAAGCGACGTATGGCAGAAGCGGGCTTCACCCAGGCAGAGTTGGCCGAAGCGGTGAACGCCGATCTGCGAGCGGCGGGCTACGAGGGCTCCGTCAGTGACCGGACGGTCCGCAACTGGCTGACCGGAAAAACCCGGTGGCCGCACCGTCGGCAACGGGCGGCGCTGGAGGCAGTATTCAACTGCCCCGCCGTTGAGCTGGGCTTCGTCCCCCGGAGGGGAGAACCCTCCTCCTCGGGTATGGCATCACCGGAGGATGCAGTGCTTCGCCGCCATTTCATCAGCGTCGCAACCGGCACGGCGCTGGCTTCTGTAGCGCAGAAGCGCGTAGGAGCCAGCGATGTACAGCGGTTGCTGTCCAAGTTCGCGGCCCTGGTCTCCAGCGACGTCCGGTACGGCAGCAGGCTCGCCATCGAGAGCCAGGCGTCCGCTCTCGCCGGACAGGCCCTGGCCCTCCAGGCGCGTGGAGGTGCCAGCCAGCGGGTGCGTGAGGCCCTGTACGGATGTGCCGCGTCGTTCACGTCCAGCGCGATGTGGGCTGCCATCGACTGCCGTCGCTTCGACACCGCCCAGCGCCACTTCGACCGGGCATCGAGCTTGGCGACCATGTCCGGAGATCCGACCATCCAGTTCCGTATCTGGTCCCACGCCGGGAGTCTCTACCGCCACATCGGACGACCGGCGGACGCCCTCGCGGCGAACGACGTCGCGCGCAACCTGCCCCTCGCCCGCCGTGACCCGATGTTCGCGTCCCTCGGGCACGCCCGCCACGCGGCCGTCTTCGCCCTCATCGGCGACTCACGAGCCACCCGCCAGGCTCTCGCCCATGCACGTGACGCGTACGGGCGGGCAGACCCCGACATCCCACGCCCGCTGTGGATGACCGCAGTCTGCGACCAAGCGGAACTCGAAGAGCTGTCCCTTTCCGCGCACCTCAGCCTCGGCAACTACGCTGACGCCGAGGCCCACGCCCACAAGAGCCTGGCCTTCCTCCGCCCGTACATGCAGCGCGACCGCGCCATCGTCACCGCGCGCCTCGCCCACGCGCAGCTCGGGCAGGGCGACGCGGAGGCCGCTGTGGCGACCGCACTGTCGGTTCCCGCCGACCTGACCAGCCGGCATCCGCGCGTCAGCGGCGTACTGCTGGATTTCGGCAAAGCGCTCCGCGCGACGGCTCCGGCCAGCCCGTTCACCCGCAGTTGGGAAGAGCGCAGCAGTAACTCCCAATGCTCTTGAGTGACATCGCGCTCCCAACACCTGCCCGACCAGCCCTACCGTGACATGCCGACGGCCCGGCCCACGCCAATACCAGCTCCACCAGCCCCACAACTCGGTGGAGCGATACGGGGAACGACTGGCCAGACACGGATCCGAACCCGGCTGGGAAGCCGTCATCGGATTCGAAGGCGACAGCCCGGTCGGCTATGCCTACGTCAACACCCTCGCGACGGATGACCGTTGGTGGCAGCGGATGTCGCCACCCCTCGCAGAGACATACACGAACACCCCCACCGTGGCCTTGAAAGAAATCATGCTCCGCGTGCCATGGCGTGGCAGCGGGACCTCCAAGCGCATCCATGACGAACTGCTCTCCATCCGTCAGGAGAAGCAGGTCTCACTCCTGGTGAATCCACTGGCAGGAAACGGCAAGGTCAAAGCGCTGTACGAAGCTTGGGGATACGAGCAAGTCAGCCAGCAGCAACCCACGCCGGACGGCCCGGTACTCGCCGCGATGCTCCGCTCTGTGTGAGCCAGTGAAGGTCATACTCAAATACATGTCGAACCCAGAGCTGGCGGCAGAGATCGAGCACTTCTACTCGCACGTCATCGACGAGGGTGACCGACTGTGCGTGTCGGCGGACGGTCGGCTCGAACTGCTGCGAACGCGGGAACTCCTGCGGCGCTTCCTCCCGCCCGCGCCGGCTCGCGTGCTGGATGTCGGGGGTGGCACGGGCGTCCATGCCCGGTGGCTGGTCGAGGACGGGTATCACGTCGACCTGGTTGATCCAGTCGCCCGGCATGTCGGACAAGCGGCTTCGGTCTGCCCCTCATCGCTGGGTGACGCTCGCGCGCTTGAGGCTGCGGATGCGAGCTACGACGTGGTGCAGGTGCTGGGCCCCCTCTACCACCTTCCCGACCGGGCCGACCGGCGTCAGGCACTGTCCGAAGCGCTGCGTGTGGTGCGGCCCGGCGGGCTCGTGGCCGCCGGGGCCATCAACAGGTATTCCTCGCTCTTCGAGCACACCGCCCTCGCACACCTGCATGCCGACCGGATGCGGACGGCGATCTCCACGATCCTCCGCACGGCTGTTCACGATGGCAAGCGCGGCTTCACCCTGGCTTACTTCCACCGCGCCGAGGAACTCGCCGATGAATTGCGCGACGTCGGCCTTGTGGATGTGGCGGTGTTCGGGATCGAGGGACCGGCGTGGTCCATCCTCAAGGCCGTGGAGCAGCACGCCGGTCCGGAGCCGAGCGAAGATCTCTTCGAGTCCGTTCTGGCAGCGGCGCGTCTGGCCGAGCCCTACCCTGAACTCCTCGCGTCCAGCTCCCACTTGCTGGCAGTCGGGAAGGCGCCCGCGTAACAGAGCGTTGATTCACAGATTGTTCAAGTAGAAGTCGACGAGCCGGTCGACGGCGGCGTCGACGTACTCGGGCTCGTCGTACATCTCGTAGTGGCCCGCGCCGTCGATCACCATGAGGTCGACCGGGTTGGGTGCCAGCTTCCACAACTGCATGCCGGACTCGTAGGAGCCGGTGTTGCCGATTCGTCCGGCGAGGATGACCTGCAGCGGTTGGGTCAAGAGCTGGTCGACCAGGTGGTACGCGTCGTAGCCCAGCAGCAGCGAATCGCCGCGCGAGAGGCGGCGGTTCGTGGAGTGTTCGTTCCCGCCCCGCCCGGTGCGGTAGTAGGTGACCGCCTGAGTCGTGTCGATGTCGGTCAGGCCTGCCTCAGTGGCTTCTTCCAAGGTGTCGGGCAGCCAGTTCACGCGGGTCAGCTCGCCGGAGCGGGATTCTTCGGTGCGTGCGTCGGCCATGGCGTCGAGCGCGGCGACCGCGCCGTCCGGCTGGAAGCCGCGGAAGGACGTGCCCATGTTGCCCGGGACGACCGTGCCGACCGCCTTGATGCGGTGGTCCGTGCGGGCGGTGTGCACCGCGTAGCCTCCGCCGGCGCAGATGCCCAGGACGCCGATGCGGTCCGGGGCGATGCCGGGGATCACGCTGAGCGCGTCGATCGCGTAGGAGATGTCCTCGCCGCGGCGGTAGGGGTCTTCGAGGTCGCGGGGCTCTCCGCCGCTCTGACCTTGATGGGCGGGGTCGAACACGAGCGCCGCGACGCCGCGGGCCGCGAGGCGGGAAGCGTAGTTGGCGCCGATCTGCTCCTTCACGCTGCTGCCGGGCGTGGAGAGCACCACGGCGCGAAGTGGCGCCGCTTGGTCGAAGCTGTCGGGCAGGTGGAGGTCGGCTGCGAGATCGATCGGTCCGCGCGGGATCGTGATGTGCTCAAGCATCAGATGGCGCCTTTCGAGTCGGCGTTTGTTCCATGGTCGGCCAGTACGAAGACCGCTGTGGTACAGTTTGGAACTAATTCAAGACTGTACCACCTGGCTGGACGGAGGGGCTCGCGTGGCGGTTGACGGGGCGCAGCTGTGGACGCTGAACCAGCGTCTGCTCAGCGTCGTCATGGACGCGTGCAGCACCGAACTGGGAGAAATCGGGCTGGAGACGAAGGAGTTCTTCGTGCTGGCCGAGGTGGCCGCGTCGCCGTATCCCGCCGAACTCGCCGCGGCACTGATGATCCCTAAGGCGAGCGTCACGGTCTACGTACGCAACCTCGTCGCAAAGGGGTTCATGCGGCGCGAGATCGACGACGAGGACCTGCGGCGGCATCGGCTCATACTGACCGACGCGGGTGAGGCAGCGCGGGACCGCGCGCTCTCGGCGCTCGCGGCGGAGTTCGACCGCAGGCTGGCGAGGATCACCCCGCAGGACCGCACCGAGCTGCGGCGCATCCTTCTGGAGATGCTCAAGTCGCCGCAATGAGGCCATGATGACGAGCGGTCGGCCTTCGGGAATTACCCCGTCCCGTTCCGCAACGGGACGGCCCCTTCACCTCCCGCACACCTGACTCATCGCGGAACAGGTTCGGAGATGCGGAGGCCCGCCGCCAGGAATCCCTCACCCACTACCCGACGGTATGGCGCGGGCCCGGCCCGTGCCGGCTACGTGTTCCGGGTGTTGTCGGAGATCTTGTCGAGGTCGCGCATCACCTCGGCGTGGGAGCTCATCCGGGCGGTCACGCTGCCGGTCGTGAAGAGCCCCACACCGACGACGGACAGCGGCACGGAGAGCCCGAGCACGGCCAGGGCCTCGGGCCAGTCGCGTTCGTTCTGGCACCAATCGCCGTTCCCGAGGCCGTCGTTGGCCGTGCCGAATTCGGTCAGCAGCCGCGACTCGCACTCCTCGGGGTGCTCGTCGTCGGGCTCGGTGTCGACCGAGTACGGCGTGAGCAGCAACACGGCGCACCATGTCCACAGGATCGCCGCCCCCGCCAGGAGGCCGATGCCCCAGGCGCGTATTCGCCGGGCCTTGGTGCGGAAGTCGTAGTCGTACTCGCGTGATCGCATCGCGCACGAATCTAACAGCGCCCCATCCGTCGGATAGCGTCGCGGGCACTCGGCGACAGGGGGAGACATGACCATGGCGGAGCGTGCGGTGCCGGAGCGGGTGGTGGCCGCCGAGCGGATCGCCTCCGAGGCCGGGTTCGGCAAGAGCTGTATCCGTGAGGTGGGCAGGCTGCTCAGGCTCGCCGCCGCCGCGAAGCCCGGCGGGGTCGTCGCGGAGAGCGGTACCGGGGCGGGGGTGGGGACCGCCTGGCTGCACAGTGGGCTCGCCGGCGGTGCGCGGCTGATCAGCGTCGAGCGGGACGAGGAGCTGGCGCGGCGGGCGGCCGGGCTCTTCGTGGACGACGAACGGGTCAGCGTGCTCACCGGGGACTGGCGGCTGCTGGAGCGGCACGCGCCGTTCGATGTCTTCTTCTGCGACGGGGGCGGCAAGCGCGACGACCCGCGGCGGGTCGTCGAGCTGCTCGCCCCCGGCGGGCTGCTCATCCTGGACGACTTCACCCCGTCGTCCCAGTGGCCGCCCCGCTTCGAGGGCGAGGTGGACGAACTGCGCCACTTCTATCTCACGCATCCGGACCTGGATGCCACGGACGTGCTCACCACACCGGACAGTTCGGCGGTGGTGGCGGCCCGCCGCCCCTGAGCGTTCAACCGGGAGGCCTTCGCGCAGACGCCTGCCGGACAACCAAGTTAAATCCGGCGAACAGTCGGGAAACACTTGGTATTTCCTGCCCACAGCCTCTTGTTGCCGTTCTATCTACGCGCGTATCTTGAGCCGATTTCCCGGGTCCTCACACTTCGTGCACATGTCATACGACGCACGTGTACCTCCCCGTCGCATCCGCAAGAAGACGCAAGAAAGAGCTCACCGTGTCCCCATCCATACCCCCGGCCCTGCGTGGCCGGCGTGCCAAGGCGATCGCCGTGGCACTCCCCGTCGGCCTGGCCGCATCGCTGATCGCGCTGCCGTTCACCGCGCAGGCGACGCCGTCCCCCGACGCCGTCATCTCCGAGGTGTTCGGCGGTGGGGGCAACTCCGGTGCCGCCCTCACCAACGACTTCATCGAGCTGGGCAACGCCGGCGACGGTCCCTTCGACCTCACCGGCTGGTCCGTCCAGTACCTGAGCGGCTCACCCAGCCCCACGTCCAAGTGGCAGGTCACCGAGATCAAGGGCGCCATCCCCGCGGGTGGCAGCTATCTCGTGGAGGAGGCCAAGGGCTCCGGCGGCGACACCCCGCTGCCCGCCCCCGACGCGGCCGGCACCATCGCCATGTCGGCGAGCAGCGGCACCGTCGCGCTCGTCCGCTCGACCACCCCGCTGACCTGTGTCACCGCCGCCGACTGCGCGGCCGACACGAACATCAAGGACCTGGTCGGCTTCGGCACCGCCACCGTCCGGGAGAGCGCGCCCGCGACCGGCACCGACAACACCCACTCGGTGGCCCGAAACGCGGCGCTCACCGACACGGACGACAACTCGGCCGACTTCAGCGGCGCGACGCCCTCGCCCCGTAACAGCGCGGGCGCGGGCGACGGCGGCGGCGAGCCGACCCCCACCCCCTCGCCCACCGACACCACCCCCGGCGAGCTGCGGATCCACGACATCCAGGGCAGCACCCGGATCTCCCCGCAGGCCGGGAAGTCCGTCACCAACGTGCCGGGTGTGGTCACCGCGGTCCGCGTGAGCGGCTCCCGCGGCTTCTGGATCCAGGACACCGAGCCGGACAACGACCCGGCCACCAGCGAGGGCGTGTTCGTCTTCACCGGTTCGTCCGCCCCTCAGGTGAAGGCCGGCGACTCGGTCCTGGTCAGCGCCAAGGTCACCGAGTACTACCCGGGCGGCCAGAGTTCCGGCTCGCAGTCGCTCACCGAGCTGACCGCCCCGACGACCGTCGTCCTCTCCTCCGGCAACCCGCTGCCGAAGGCCGAGACGATCGACGCCACGTCGGTGCCCGAGGCCTACGCGCCGGACGCGAAGGGGCTCAGCATCGAGTCGCTCGCGCTGAAGCCGGCCGGCTACGCGCTGGACTGGTTCGAGTCCCGTGAGGGCATGCTCGTCCAGATCGGCGACAGCCGCGTGGTGGGCGCCTCCAACTCGTACGGCGAGACCTGGGTCACCACCAAGCCCAAGCAGAACCCGACCCCGCGCGGCGGCACCGTCTACCCCTCGTACGACCAGCTGAACTCGGGCCGTCTGCTGCTCGGTTCGCTGACCGGCGAGAAGGTCACGGCGAACGTGGGCGACACCCTCGCCGGTACGACCACCGGCCCGGTGGACTACGGCAACTTCGGTGGATACAGCCTCCAGGCGACCACCCTGGGCACGGTCAAGTCGGGCGGTCTCAAGCCCGAGGTGGCGAAGAAGGGCAAGTCCGACGAGCTGTCGGTCGCCACGTACAACGTCGAGAACCTCGACCCGACCGACCCGCAGGCCAAGTTCGACCGGCTCGCCGAGGGCATCGTCAAGAACCTCGCCACCCCGGACATCGTGAGCCTGGAGGAGATCCAGGACAACAACGGCGCCAAGGACGACGGCACGGTCGCCGCGGACAAGACCCTCGCGCAGTTCGTCGCCGCGATCCAGGCGGCCGGCGGCCCGGCGTACGACTGGCGCTCCGTCGACCCGGCGGACAAGACCGACGGCGGTGAGCCGGGCGGCAACATCCGTAACGTCCTGCTCTTCAACCCGAAGCGCGTGGACTTCGTGGACCGGCCCGGAGGCGACGCCACCACCGCCACCGAGGTCGTCACCACCGGCAAGCACGGCAAGGACATCACGCTGTCCGCGTCCCCGGGCCGGATCAACCCGACCTCGGACGCCTGGAAGAGCAGCCGCAAGCCGCTGGTCGGCGAGTTCACCTTCCGCGGCGAGCAGGTCTTCGTGATCGGCAACCACTTCAACTCCAAGGGCGGCGACCAGCCCACGCACGGCGTCTTCCAGCCGCCGACGCTCGGCTCCGAGACCCAGCGGCTGACGCAGGCGCAGGAGGTCCACGACTTCGTCGCCGGTCTGCTCGCCAAGGACAAGAAGGCCAAGGTCGTCGTCCTCGGTGACCTGAACGACTACCAGTTCTCCAAGCCGGTCACCACCCTCACCCGGGGCGGGATCCTGACCGACCTGATGGACAAGCTGCCGAAGAACGAGCGCTACAGCTACGTCTACGACGGCAACTCGCAGACCCTGGACCACATCCTGGTCAGCCCCGGTGTCAAGAAACCGGAGTACGACGTGGTGCACATCAACGCGGAGTTCGCCGACCAGGCGAGCGACCACGACCCGCAGGTCGTCCGCGTCAAGTAGGACCCCGGAAAGCCGAGAGGCCCCCGGAGCCGTGAGGGATGGGCTCCGGGGGCCGTTCTCCGGGGGTGGTCGGGGCAGCCGGTCAGCCGAGGCGCTTCACCAGGGCGTGGTACTCGTCCCACAGCTCCGGCGGCGTGTGCGTGCCGAAGGTGTTGAGGTGGGCCGGGACCAGGGACGCCTCCTCGCGCCAGACCTCCTTGTCGACCGTGAGCAGGAAGTCCAGGTCCGCCTCGGAGAGGTCGAGGCCGGCCGTGTCCAGCGCGCCCTTCGCCGGGAGGACGCCGATCGGGGACTCGACGCCCTCGCCCTTGCCCTCCAGGCGCTCCACGATCCACTTCAGTACGCGGCCGTTCTCGCCGAAGCCGGGCCAGACGAACTCGCCCGCGTCGTTCTTGCGGAACCAGTTGACGTAGTAGATCTTCGGGAGCTTCGACTCGTCGCCCTTGGCGGTCGCCGTGGCGCCGACCTTGACCCAGTGGGCCATGTAGTCGCCCATGTTGTAGCCGCAGAACGGCAGCATCGCGAACGGGTCGCGGCGCAGCTCGCCCACCTTGCCCTCGGCGGCGGCGGTCTTCTCGGAGGCGACGTTCGCGCCGAGGAAGACGCCGTGCTGCCAGTTGAACGACTCCGTCACCAGCGGTACGGCGGAGGCGCGGCGTCCGCCGAAGAGGATCGCGGAGATCGGGACGCCCTTGGGGTCCTCCCACTCGGGCGCGATGATCGGGCACTGGCCGGCGGGCACGGTGAAGCGGGCGTTGGGGTGGGCGGCCGGGGTCCCGGACTCCGGGGTCCAGTCGTTGCCCTTCCAGTCCGTGAGGTGCGCGGGCGGCTCCTCGGTCATGCCCTCCCACCACACGTCGCCGTCGTCGGTGAGCGCGACGTTCGTGAAGACGGAGTTGCCCCACATCGTCTTCATGGCGTTGGCGTTGGTGTGCTCACCGGTGCCGGGCGCGACGCCGAAGAAGCCCGCCTCCGGGTTGATCGCGTACAGCCTGCCGTCCTCGCCGAACCGCATCCACGCGATGTCGTCGCCGATCGTCTCGACGGTCCAGCCGGAGATGGTGGGCTCCAGCATCGCGAGGTTGGTCTTGCCGCAGGCCGAAGGGAAGGCGGCGGCCACGTACTTGGACTCCCCGCGCGGCGGCGTGAGCTTGAGGATCAGCATGTGCTCGGCGAGCCAGCCCTCGTCGCGTGCCATGACGGAGGCGATGCGCAGCGCGTAACACTTCTTGCCCAGCAGCGCGTTGCCGCCGTAGCCGGAGCCGTACGACCAGATCTCGCGGTCCTCGGGGAAGTGCGAGATGTACTTGGTGGTGTTGCACGGCCACGGCACATCCGCCTGGCCCGCTTCGAGGGGCGCGCCCAGCGTGTGGACGGCCTTGACGAAGAAGCCGTCGTCGCCGAGTTCGTCGAGGACGTGCTGCCCCATGCGCGTCATGGTGCGCATGGAGACCGCGACGTACGCGGAGTCGGTGATCTCGACGCCGATCGCGGAGAGCGGTGAGCCGACGGGGCCCATGCAGAACGGGACGACGTACATCGTCCGGCCGCGCATCGAGCCGCGGAAGACGCCCTGCTCACCGGTGAAGATGTCGCGCATCTCCGCCGGGGCCTTCCACTTGTTCGTGGGGCCCGCGTCCTCCTCCTTCTCGGAGCAGATGAAGGTGCGGTCCTCGACGCGCGCCACGTCGGTGGGGTCGGAGGCCGCGTAGTACGAGTTGGGGCGCTTGATCGGGTCGAGCTTCGTGAACGTGCCCTTGGCCACGAGCTCCCCGCACAGGCGCTCGTACTCGGCTTCCGAACCGTCGCACCAGATCACCCGGTCCGGCTGGGTCAGAGCCGCGATCTCGTCGACCCAGGAGATCAGCTCCTGGTGTCGGGTCGGGGCGGTGGGAGCCTCGGGATTGAGGGGGTCTCCGCTGGAAAGCCCTGTGTCGCGCGCCACGGTTACTCCTTGGTGAGGGTTTGTAGGTGTATGCCCCGTGGGGGCTGCGACCCGGACGCTTCGTTACCGCTCATCCGGTGCCGACCGCACTCATTTGATCATCCGACTCCCGCGCCCATCTGTCCAGAGGGCCGCCCACGTGAGCATCACCACTCCCGCCCGCGCTCCTGCCGGTGCGCGGGCAGCCCAAGCAGCCGTTCCTATCCGGAACCTACGGTCCCGTAGGTAGCATGAGCGCATGACTTCTCCCGCGTCCGACTCGCTCGCGAACCCCCGACAACCCGAAGGGGGACCGACCGAGATCCAGCTGCCCGTCCCGGCCAAGCCGATGATGCGCGGCTGGCTCCACATGGGGATGTTCCCGGCCGTCGTGATCTCGGGAATCGTGCTGATCGTCCTGGCCGACACCACCAAGGCGCGGGTGGCCTGCGCGATCTACGCCGTCACCGCCTGCCTGCTCTTCGGCGTCAGCGGCGTGTACCACCGGGGCAATTGGGGCCCGCGCGGAGAAGCGATCCTGCGCCGGCTCGACCACGCCAACATCTTTCTGATCATCGCGGGCACCTACACCCCGCTGACCATGCTGCTGCTGCCGGACTCCACCGGCCGGACGCTCCTCTGGGCGGTCTGGGGCGCGGCGGTGGCGGGCATCGCGTTCCGGGTCTTCTGGGTCGGCGCCCCGCGCTGGCTCTACACCCCCTGCTACATCGCCATGGGCTGGGCCGCGGTCTTCTTCCTGCCCGACTTCATGCGTACGGGCGGGATCGTCGTCCTCGTACTGATCATCGTCGGCGGGCTGCTCTACAGCGCGGGCGGTGTGATCTACGGGCTGAAGCGCCCCAACCCGTCACCACGCTGGTTCGGTTTCCACGAGGTCTTCCACTCACTCACGCTCGCCGCGTTCGTCGTGCACTACATCGGGATCTCGCTGGTGGCGTACCAGCAGCCCTGACGGGCGAGAGCGAGGGAACCGGCACGGAAGTGGTGAGCCCACCGGCGGATGCCCGACAATAAGCGGCATGGCCGCCTCCGCACCCCTCCCCTCCGACGACGCGCAGCAGCCCCGGCTGGGTCTGCGCGAACGGAAGAAGCTCAAGACCCGCGTCGCGATCCGCGAGGCGACGTACCGGCTCATCACCGATCAGGGCTACGAGGCGACCACCGTCGAGCAGATCGCGGCGGCGGCCGAGGTCTCCCCCTCCACCGTCTTCCGCTACTTCCCGACGAAGGAAGACATCGTCCTCACCGACGAGTTCGACGACCCGGTGATGGAGGCGGCCATCCGTGCCCGGCCCGCCGACGAGCCGCCGCTGGAGTCGCTGCGCGCCGTGCTGCGGCAGGCGGTGGAGGCGATCCTCGCCGACCAGCCCGAGGAGCTGCTCCAGCGCAGCAAGCTGATGCTGGAGATCCCCGCCGTACGGGCCAGGATGACCGAGACGATGGCGGAGACCGCGCTCCTGCTGTCCCGCGCGGTCGCGGACCGTACGGGGCGCGACGAGGGCGACCTGGAGGTACGGGTCTTCACCGCCTCGGTGATGGCGGCGCTGCGCGAGGTCACGATCTACTGGGCCGAGCACGACCAGAAGGAGAATCTGGCCGTGCTCGTCGACCGCGCGCTCGACTCGCTCGAAGGCGGGCTGTCCCTCTGACCGGGGCTTTCTGTCAGAGGGGTCGTCTCAGCCGCACGCCCGCCCGTTGCGGTCCGGGTCCAGCCGCAGGGGATCGTCCTTCCCGTTGACCTTCAGCACGCCGTAGCCGTTCGCGGCGAGCCAGTCGCAGCGCGCCCGCGTGAGCGACTTCGTCCCCGTCTTGGTCCCTGCCGTGCCTTTCGTCGCCCGCACCGTCTCCGGGAAGACCGTCGGGACGCAGACGTCCGCCGAGCCGTAGTGCCGGTCGCAGCCCGAGATCTGCGGGCTCACCGGCGCCGAAGTCCGCTTCTTCGCGGGCTTCTTGGCCGGCTTCCCCAACTCCCCCGCGAAATCGTGGACATGGGCGGACGCCGACGGCGCCGACCTGTCGGCCAACGCCGCCGGGCCGCTCAGCCTCACCCACTCGGCCACCGACGGCACGCCGTTCGCGTCAACGGCGAAGAGCATGTACCACCCGGGCGGCGCGATGTTCGGATTGCCCGTCACATTCAGATCGACGGTGAGTCCGTTCCCCTCGACCGTCAACGGCAGGTCCACGAACCGCTGGTTGGGGTCCGACGAGTGCGTCACGGCCGCGGGCCGGATCAACTCGGCCTTGGCGATGGGCCGGTCGACCGTGATCCGCTGCGTGTCGCCGTACGTCCACTCCGGGTCGGGCAGCGAAGTGATCTCCGGCCGGGGCCCCTTGAAGAGATACGACGGGGTGTAGAGCGACACCTGGTGGTTCCAGGAGCCGTTGCCCGGGTTGTCGCCCGTCGCCATGACCCGCCCGTCGGGCAGCAGGAACGCCGACGAGTGGTAGCCGCGCGCCTGAGGGTCGGTGGCCACCTTGTCGTACGTCTCCGTCACCGGGTCGAAGACCGACGCCGAGAAGACCGGATCGGCCCGGTTGTGCAGCGCGCCGCCCGTCTCCAGCACCGTGCCGTCCGGCAGCAGCACTGCGGAGCCGTACATCTTGCCCTGCCCGCCGGTCTGCGGCTGCGGCCCGCCGGGGCCCCCGAGGTCCACGGTGCCCTGCGGCAGCGGCGGACCCGCCCGGTAGCGGGGGCTCGGCTCCTTCAGATCGATGATGTCGGTGAGGCGGTTGGCCTCCGGGTTGCTGTCGATGTTCCCGCCGCCGATGGTCAGCACCCGCTGGTCCTGGGCCGGTGGCAGCAGCACGCTCGCCGACTGGTCGCGCTCGTCCTTGTTCCGCAGTCCGGGCACGTCGGTGATCGTGTTGGCGTCGTAGTCGTAGATGGAGGCGCCGGTGCCTGGCGTGCCGTTGCCGAAGGTGTGGCTGCCGGAGTAGAAGAGCCGGCCGTCCTGCATCAGCACCATCGACGGGTACAGACCCCAGTACGACCAGGTCTGGTTGACCTCGCCGAGCGGCAGCCACTTCTCCTCGGCGGCCGACCAGCGTTCGGTCGTCACGGAGCCGGACGAGTCCTCGCGCAGCCCCCCGAGGGACAGCACGTCGCCGTTGCCCATGACCGTGGCGGACGGATACCAGTGCCCGTCGTTCATGTCGTTCGTCTTCGTGTACGTCTCGGTGGCCGGGTCGAAGAGGTACGAGTCCTTGTAGCCCTGGTAGCCGACCGTGCCGTCCGCCGACGGATAGCCCTTGTTGCCGCTCATCACCAGCACGCGGCCGTCGGACAGCTGGACGTGGCCCGAGCAGAACATGTCGTCGGGCGTGGGGATCGTCTCGTACGTCCCGTCCTCGGGGTCGTACACCGCCGAGGTGAACGTCCCCGCCTCGAACCGCTCCGGGTCGTTGCCGGACCCGGCGATCAGCAGCACCTTGCCGTTGTTGAGGACCACCGAGTGCATGGAACGCACCGGATTCTCCGTCTCCAGCACCTCCCAGCGGCCGTCGGCGCAGTCCGCGGCCGTGCCCGTGCAGTCCGGGTCGGGCGCGGGGACGGTGACCTCCTCCATGCCGTAGTCGTCGGTGGTGACGCTGCCGGTGCCGAAGACGGAGACACCCCAGCTGATCCGGTCGGTGCCGGGCGGTACGACGGGGGTGCGGACCTCCGCGCGTACGTAACCGGCGCTCAGGTCAAGGGTCTTGAGGTCGGTCCAGTACTGCCAGCCGGCCACGGTGTCGTGCCGGAAGAGCGTGATCGCGGTGTCCGGTGTCGTCGACTTGTACCAGAGGGAGAGGTCGTACTGCTTCGCCGGCTGTACGGCGGGGGCGCACGCCGCCGACTCGGTGACCAGCGCCTTGCGGTCGCCGTCGACGCGCCGGGTCAGCTCGACCCTGAGCGCCTTGGTGCCGCTGTGCGCGTCGGCGACGGTGGCGAAGGTGAAGTCGTTGTCGCCCCAGCCTGACTGCGACCAGCAGTCCGGCATCGCGGCGCCGCCCCCAACGCCGGGGGTCTCGAAGCCGGGATTCTTCACAAGGTTGGGACCGGCGGTCGCGGGCTGCTGGAAGCTGACGCTGAGCAGCAGTCCGGCGGTGAGCGCGGTGACGGAGAGCAGCGCGGTACGGCGCCGGCGCCGGGCGGGTGGCCTGCGGAACGGTGTCATGGCCTGCCGCTCCTCTCCCGAGGAGCGGAACGGGCCGGACGGGTCGCGTCCGCGCTCCCGCGCCGCCATCTCCCCTTCGGCAGATACACCAGCGTCTCCGTCCCCGCGAACCGCAGCACGAACGTCGCCAGCATCGCCAGCGCCGTCGCCGGCAGCACCTCCATCCCCAACTCCCCCACGAACAGGGCGATCAGCGGTATCCGCAGCAGCAGATCGGCGTTGGCGAGCAGCGCGAAGCGCCCCACCCGGTCCGCCCAGTGCCGGTGTTCGCGCCGGTTGCGGAACAGCAGCAGCTCGATGAGGAGGAAGTTCCACGCCACACCGAACTGATTGGCGACGATCTCGGCCGGCAGATAGTGCATCCCGGCGCCCGTCAGGCCGTACAGCGCGAGCAGGTTCGGTACGAAGCCGGTCAGCCCGATCAGTCCGAAGGCCATCATCCGGGCCGGCGCGGACGCCGTACGCAGCTCGACGAGATGCCGCAGGAACCGGCCCCCTTCCCTGGCCGTCGACTTGGACTCGCCCGCGAACCGGTCGCGGAAGACGAACGGCACCTCCGCGACCTGCTGAGGCCGGCACCGTACGGCCAGCTCCAGCAGGATCTTGTAGCCCAGCGGGCGCAGCCCGTCGGCGTCGGCCGTGACCGCGCCGCGCCGGATCGCGAAGAAGCCGCTCATCGGGTCGCTGATGCCGCGCAGCCGGCGCGGGAACAGGCCCTTGGTCAGCCAGGTGGCGGCGCGGGAGACGGCGACGCGGTAGCCGCCGGCGAGTCCGGCCCGGCTGCCGCCGTCGACGTACCGGCTGGCGACCACGAGGTCGGCCGTCGTCCGTTCGCCCGCGGCGACCAACTCCGGTACCAGGGACGGCGGATGCTGGAGGTCGGCGTCCATGACGACGATCCACTCGGACCCGGCGGTGCGCAGTCCTTCGACGACGGCGCCGCCGAGACCGCCGACCGGTTCGTCGCGGTGGATGACGGCGACGGGGAACGGGCAGTCCTGCGCGGCCTCCGCGATCGCCGCCGGGGTGCCGTCGGTCGAGTCGTCCACGAACAGGACCTCGCACGGCAGCCTGGACGGTACGGACTCGGTGAGCTGCCGCAGCAACTCCCGTACGTTCGCGGCCTCGTTGAAGGTCGGAATGATGACGGTGACGGCGCCGGGCTCGGCGACCGCCGTGGACTCCAGCTCCGCGTCGCCGAGTTCACCGTCCCCGGTCCTGCGGGGAGGTACCGGAAGAATGCTCATCGTTCGTCTCCCGTGGCGTCCGTGGTCCGGCGGATCTCCACCCGGTCCTCGCCGTCCCCGAAGACGGCGACGGCGGTCGAATGCGTGAGCGCGTCGCGCACGCGCGGCAGATCGGCGGCGTCGCGCCGGACGGTCGGTGACGCCACGACGTAGTCGATGTCGCGCCAGCCGCCGGGCATCGTCTTGGTGACGGCCGGGTCCAGGTCGGCCTTGTAGAACCAGATGGCGCCGAGCCCCGGCCGGTATCCGGCGTGCACCAGGTCCAGCCACATCGCGTCGTCCACCAGGACCCGGGTGCCGGCCGGGTCGGGCACCTCGGTCGCCATCCAGGAGACGGCCGCCCGGTAGGGGGCGTTGGCGTCGGCGGTGAGCGCGGTGCGGTTGCCGTCGTACCAGCGGGGTGCGACGTACGCGACGGAGGCCGCGACCAGCACGGCGAGGGCGGTCCACCGTACGGCGGTCAGGCCCCGGCGCTCGTCGGGCCGGCGTCCCCGGCGCAGCAGCGCGTGCGTGACGCTGGCCGCGCCGCCCGCGAGCATCAGGGCCAGGAACGGCAGCCCCTGGATGACGTACATCGCCGGGAGGTAGCCGGAGGGGCGCAGCGCGACGGCGGTGAGGATCGCGACGGCGAGCGCGGGTCCGGCGAGCGCCCGCGCGGTGACGGACCAGCGGACGGTGAGGAGCAGCAGGAGCGCGCCCGCGACACCGCCGAACAGCAGCACCCGGTCGTAGTAGAGCCACGACTGGAACACACCGTGCGACCCGGATCCCGGGTCGAGGAGGAAGCCGGATCCGGGTCTGCTCATCTGGTACGTGACGCCGTCCCAGAGCGACACATGTCCGTCGCCGGGCAGCAACTCGCCCTTGAGCAGGGCGAAGAGAGGGTACGAGAGCCCGATCAGCGCGCAGGCGGTGATGGCTCCGGTGACCGCGAACTTACGGGTGTCGGCGTGCCCGTGCCGCCACATCGTCACCAGCACGGCGGGCAGCACGATGAGCATCGTCTCTTTCGTCAGCACCCCGACCGCCGCCGCGAGTCCGGCGGCGAAGTGGTGCCACAGATGCCGGTTGGGCGAGGCGGCGAGGCAGAAGGCGAGGAGCATCCACATCACGGCGATGTTGTCGAGGAAGATCTCCCGTTGCAGCACGACCGAGAGCGGGGAGAGCCCGAACAGCGCCATCGCGAGGCCAGCGGCCCAGCGCGGCAGCCACAGGCGCCGGGCGAGTACGTAGAGCAGCACCGCGCTGGCTGCGCTGACCAGCAGCATCGCGAAGCGCATCGTGCCGACGGTCATGGATTCGGGTGCGATCAGCGAGGGCAGCCAGGTGAGCGCGGCTATCTGGAGCCAGCCGAGCGGCGGGTGGTCGTACCAGTAGGTGTAGTGGGCGAGTCCCTCGCCCTGCTGGACGGCCCACGCCTGGGCGAGGTAGGTGCCCTCGTCGTCGCTGAGGGTCGGGTAGTGCTGGATGTTCCAGCCCTGGACGGTCATGATCACCAGGAGCAGGGCGGCGCAGAGGAGCAGATCGGCGCGGGAGGTACGGAAGCGGACGACGGGCCGTATCAGCAACTGCCGCTTGTCGAGCCGCCGTTGGGCGGTCCCGGCGACCGGGCCCGGGGGGCTCGGGGCAGGGCTGAGCTGCGCGGGGGCGGTTTCGGTGGTCCGGCCGGTGGCCGTCTCCGTCGCCTCCACGGGGAGGGTCGAGGTCACGCGTGGACGTCCTCTCGGGTGTCTCGGCTGTCGCGGCTGTCGCGGTTGTCGCGGCTGTCTCCGGTGAGATGCGCGCCGACATGACTGGTCAGCTCCCAGTCACGGCGGCCACGCTGCTCGCGCCACACGGCACGGACGGCCGCGCCGGCGAGGAGCACCTGGTAGAAGGGGCCGCCGACGACGAGCTTGAGATAGTGCGTGAGCCGGACCTTGAGTCCGTACTGTCTGCCGAAGTCATGGAGTCCGACCAGCTCGAACACGAAGGTGACGAGCGCGGTGACGGCCGGCAGGAAGGTGATGAAGGCGATCCCGACGGGCACGTCGAGGAAGAGCGCGATGGCCACGTTGAGCGGGATGACGACACCGGTGATCGCCTGGAAAAAGGGTGTCATCAGCGTGTAGCGGGCGAGCAACCGCTGTCCGGGCGTGGGCAGTTGGCGCCAGTCGTTCTTCCGGTAGACCTGGAGGAAACCCTGGTTCCAGCGGGTGCGCTGCTTCAGCAGCGACATCAGCGAGCCGGGCGTCTCCTCGCGGGTGACCATGTCGGAGTCGTACGCGACGACGACCTTCTTGCCGCTGCTGGACAGCCGTACACCCAGGTCGCAGTCCTCGGCGAGGCAGTCGGGGTCCCAGCCGCCCGCGTCGCGCAGGACATCGGTGCGGACGAAGACGGTGTTGCCGCCCAGCGGGATGAACCCTTTCTGCGCGTGCAGGTGCAGCCGGCTGCGGAACCAGAAGAAGTACTCCAGGCAGTTGCGCAGGCTGTACCAGCTGGAGTGGAAGTTGATCAGCTGGACGCCGCCCTGGACGACGTCGGCGCCGGTGGAGCGGAAGGCGTGGTCGACATGGGTGAGCAGTTCCGGGTGGACCTGGTCCTCGGCGTCGAAGACCCCGACCACCTCGCCGTTGCAGTGCGGCAGCGCCGTGTTGAGCGCCTTGGGCTTGTTCTTGGACAGATGGGTGTCGACGACGACCCGGACCCGGGCGGGATCGCGGGCGGCGGCCCGCTCGGCGACCTCCGCGGTCTCGGGGTCGTCGTGTCCGACGATGACGATGATCTCGAAACGGGAGTGGCTGGATTCCAGCAGCCGCTCGATGGTGTGCTCAAGAACGGCCTGTTCATGACGGGCGGGCAGCAGCAGCGAGAACGAACGCGCCGGTCCCCCGTCCGGCCGGTCGAATCGTGTCGCCGCCAGCGTCTCCGGCGTACGCCAGGCGTGCATCTGCCACCAGAGCGTGAACGCCGCCATCCAGAACAGCGCCAGCGAAACGGCAGCGATGAATACGGACGTGACCACATGGCCCCCCTTGGCCGCGGGTGAACCGCGGCAAGGCCCCCCCGGCCGCCGGTCCCCCGATTACGTGTCCTTCGTGATGAAGATAGGGGGGAAGTGTGACGACAGAGGGCCCAATTCGGTGAACTCTGCGATTACGTCCGATTTTGCATGCTTCACAAAGCCGTCAACCTGTGCATCCGGCGGGCCCGTTGCTACACGCGTACGCCCAACTCCCGCTTCAGCACGTCCACTTCACCGGTAGGCGCAGAACAGACGAAGCCCCGGCACACATACGCCGCAGCCCGGCCACCCACCAGGGGCCGCCCGGCGAGGAGCGGAAACTCCGCCTCGCCGTCGGCCTGTTGGCCGACGGCGACCACGGCGCCGGGCGCCGTCCCCAGCAGCGCCGTACGGTGCAGCGCGACGGTCGCCGGATCGCCGGGCGGCCCCACGACGGCGACCTCGCGCGGCCCGTCCAGCAGCGCCTCGGCGACGGCGAGGCCCCATCCGATGAACCGCGGCGCGCGCGGCCCGAGCGCCTTGACGACACCGAGCGCGCCCTCGGCGGCCGTACGGTGCGGCTCGGAGCCGGTGTGGGCGGCGTAACTCAGCAGCGCCCCGGCGGCCGAGGTCCAGCCTGACGGGGTGGCGTTGTCGGTCGGGTCCTGGGGCCTGCGGATCAGCGGCTCGGCGTCGTGCGCGGTGTCGTACAGCGCCCCGCCCTCGCCGGTGAACTGGGCGAGGACGGTGTCGAGCAGGAATCCGGCGAAGTCCAGCCACACGCCCTCGCCGGTCACCCCGGCGAGCGCGAGGAAGCCCTCGGCGACGTCGCCGTAGTCCTCCAGCACGCCGGCGTTGGCGCCGACCCGGCCGTCCCTGGAGGTACGGGCCAGGCGCGCCGTCTCGTCCATGTGCACCCGCACCAGCAGATCGGCGGCCTCGGTCGCGCGTTCGACGAGATCCGGCCGTTCGAAGTACGCGCCGGTCTCCGCGAGTGCGGCGATCGCGAGACCGTTCCACGCGGCGACGACCTTGTCGTCCCGCCCCGGCCGATGCCGCAGATCCCGCGCCTCGAACAACCGCCGCCGCACGGACTCGACCCGCCCGGCGTCCACCACGCCTTCCCCTTGCGGGAGTTGCAGAACGGAGGCCCCTTCCTCGAAGGTCCCCTCCTCGGTCACCCCGAAGTACCGGGCGGCGAACTCCGCGTCGTCCGCCCCGAGTACGTCCCCGAGCTGCTGCGGCGTCCAGACGTAGTACGCCCCCTCGACGTGCTTCCCGCCCCCGTCGTCACTGTCGGCATCCAGCGCGGAGGCGAACCCGCCCTCGGCGGTGCGCAGTTCCCGCACCATGAAGGCGGCGGTCTCCAGCGCGACGCGCCGCGCCAGATCGGATCCGGTGGCGCGCCACAGCCGCGCGTACGTGCGGCAGAGCAGCGCGTTGTCGTAGAGCATCTTCTCGAAGTGCGGCACCAAAGTCCCATTGGACTGCTGGCGCAGTACGTACCGGTGGAAGCCCCCGCCCAACTGGTCGAAGAGGCTCGAACGCGCCATGGCGTCGCACATCCCCTCCGCCATCTCAAGAGCACCCTCGGACTCCGTGCGCGCGTGGTGCCGGAGCAGGAACTCGATCACCATGCTCGCCGGGAACCTCGTATCCCCGCCACCGAGCCAGCCACTTGCCGGGTCGTACTCCCGCGTCAGCCCGAGCAACGCCGCATGGAGTTCTGACTCGCGGGGCGGTCCCTCACCCCCATGCGCCAGGGACCGCCCCGCGAGCTCCCCCACGATCCGCCCGGCGACCTCCCCGACCTCCGCCCGCCGGTCGGTCCAGGCGGAGTTGACACCTTCGAGCACCTGCCGGAAGGACGGCATCCCGTGCCGGGGCGCGGGCGGGAAGTACGTACCGAAGTAGAACGGCTCCCCCTCCGCGTTGAGGAAGACGGTCATGGGCCACCCGCCCTGCCCGGTCGCCGCCTGCACGGCCTCCATGTACACGGCGTCGACGTCGGGCCGCTCCTCGCGGTCCACCTTCACGGACACGAAGTGCTCGTTGAGATACGCGGCGGTCGCCTCGTCCTCGAAGGACTCATGGGCCATCACATGACACCAGTGACAGGCGGAATACCCGACGGACAACAACACGGGCACATCCCGCCGCCGCGCCTCCGCGAAGGCCTCGGCCCCCCACGGCCACCAGTCGACCGGATTCTCCGCGTGCTGCAACAAATAAGGCGAGGTCACACCAGCCAACCGGTTCATACCGGCCAGCCTCTCACAGGGCCGTGCCCCGACCGGCAGCCATCGGGCTCTTCCGAATCGGGCGTCCGGCAGTGCAAGGGACGGCGAGATGTCCACCGGCGTGATCAAGGCCGCCGCGCCCTTCTCGGTCACTGTGGACCTGGGAATCATCTGACGCCCCCGGCCCGAACAGGCTGCTCCCTCGCCCCCGTGCGCGAGGGAGCAACCTACGAGTGTCCGTACGGGAGGGGCGGGGGTGGGGTCAGCAGCCGCCGCAGTTGTAGAAGGTCACGTCCCAGTGGTTGACCTCGTTGTAGTAGATGTTGCCGGCGCCCGACTGCCACTTGCTGCCACCGATGGAGGTGAAGTTGCGGGTGACGTAGTTGGTCAGGCAGCTCGTCATGGAGAAGTCGAGCTTGTAGCCGTTCCAGTGGCTGTAGGTGCCCGAGGCGTGGCCGGTCTCCGTGCCGCCGGTGACGGTCAGGCCGCAGCCGCTGGCGTTCTTGAGGGTGATCGCGCCCTGGATGGTGGCGGAGTTGACCTGTTCGAGGGACGTACAGGTCGGGTTGTTGCGGTCCGAGCAGCCGCCGCTGGAGCTGATGCCGATGCCGGCGTTGCGGAGCTGGGCGGCGGCGGTGCTGTGGCTCAGCTTGGCGAGCGCGCCGGCCGGGGCCTTGGTGTCGGCGGGGGCGGCCTGGGCCGCCGCCGGGAACGAGAAGAACGCGAGAGCGAGAGCGGAGACACCGATCGCGGTGCTTCTGATGACCTTGTTCACTGTAATTTCCTCTTCGGTGGGGGGGACGGGGAGGTCAACTACGCGCGTAGCACGGCCGATCGGGCACAATCGTACGAAGGTCTCAACTCACGCTGATGGGACGTCAGTTGAGGTTCACGCGGCTGGCACCGTCGGTCACGCAGACAAGATTGCACATCTACGCGCGATGCGTAAGACGCCGCAGCATGTACACCTGGCTCTCCCTACACTCGCGATCATGACGACGATCGACGACTTGGTCCGCCTCGTACCACCGCCCGCCGAACCGCTGGACGCGGCCGGGGACTGGGCGTGGGTCGAGGCCGCGCTGGAGCGTGAACTGCCCGCCGACTTCAAGGCACTTGTCGAGCGCTACGGCCGGGGCCAGTTCACCGACTTCATCACGCCCCTGCACCCGTTCGGCCCGCACGACCTGCTGATACCCATGGCGCGGGGGCTGCTGGAGGACGAGGGCCCGTTCCGCGACACCTACCCCGAGCTGTGCCCCTACCCCTTCTACCCGGAGCCCGGCGGGCTGCTGCCGTGGGCCGGGACGGACAACGGGGACCGGCTGTGCTGGCTGACCGACGGGGCGCCGGACAGCTGGACGGTGGTCGCGTGGAATCCCCGGGGCTCGTACTACTCCGCGCACGAGCAGGGCGCGGTGGCGTTCCTGCACGGGTGGCTGACCGGGCGGATCCACACCCCGGTCTTCGGCGGGCCGGTGGAGCCGACGCCCTGGTTCGATCCGTTCCTGGAGCGCGTCCATGTCTATGTCCGGCTGTCCGATGGGGAGTTGCCGTACGCCGAGCGGCTGCGCATCCTGCGCGAGGCCCTCGCGCCGACGGCCGACCGCGGCTCGTACCACGACGAGGAGGACGGGGACGAGGCCCGGCAGGATCACTTCTCCGCGACCGCTCTCGACTGGCGGCTGACCTACGAGACCGCGTACGGCCACCAGATCCGCGTCGCCTACCCGCCCGGCGACGGGCCCCGCGCCCGGGAGGCGCTGTTCGACGCGGCGCGGCGCATGGGCTGCGAGGTCCTGTCGACGTCGGCGGACCGCGGCGGACCGGCCCCGGAGGGCTGGCAGTAGCGGCGCTCTGCGGTGAGCAGATCTCCGCACGGCAGAATCACTCGCCCGCACCGGAGCCGGGTCCGCAGGGTGGAGTGGACCGGCCGAGGCGGGTGAGCGCCCGCCGTCGGGGGCCGGTCATGGAGGAAACATGCTCTCGACCGTTCCACGGCGGGCGGTGACGGCGCGCGCCGAGGCCGCCCCGGTGCCGTTCGACGACCAGATCGCCGGGCGCCTGCAGCACGGCAGGATCGTGGTGCTCGGTGAACAGGTGGACGACGGCATCGCGAACCGGATCTGCGCGCAGTTGCTGCTCCTGTCGCAGGAGGACCCCAAGAGCGACATCGTCCTGATCGTGAACAGCCCGGGCGGTTCCGTCCTCGCGGGGATGGCCGTCTACGACACGATGCGCTTCATCCCGAACGACGTCGCCACGCTGGCGATGGGCTTCGCGGCGAGCATGGGCCAGTTCCTGCTCTGCGCCGGGGCACCCGGCAAGCGCTACGCCCTGCCGAACGCGCGGATCATGATGCACCAGCCGTCCGGCGGGATCGGCGGTACGGCGGCCGACATCGCCGTACAGGCCGAGAACATGGCGTACACCAAGCTGACCATGCAGAAGCTGATCGCGGAGCACTGCGGCCAGAGCCTGGAGACGGTCGCGGCGGACCAGCGGCGGGACCGGTGGTTCACGGCGGAGCAGGCGAGGGAGTACGGCTTCGTGGACCGCGTCGTACACAGCGCCGCGGAGCTGGGTGGCGACGCGGCGGGCGGGTTCGGCTTCGGGTTCGGCTCCGGCGCCTCGGGCAAGGGGGCGGCGGCATGAGCGGGCAGTACACCGTCCCGATCGTCGTGGAGCGCACCTCGAACGGCGAACGCTCCTACGACGTCTTCAGCCGGCTGCTCTCCGAGCGGATCATCTTCCTCGGTACGTCGATCGACGACGGCGTCGCGAACGTGATCATGGCCCAGATGCTCCATCTCGACCATGTGAGCAGCGAGTTGGACATCCATCTCTACATCAACTCCCCCGGCGGCTCGGCGACCGGGCTGACCGCGATCTACGACACGATGCAGTTCGTCCGCGCGGACGTCGCGACCGTCTGCCTCGGCCAGGCGGGCTCGGGCGCCGCCGTACTCCTCGCGGCGGGCGCGCCCGGCAAGCGCACCGCGCTCCAGCACTCACGGGTGCTGCTGCACCAGCCGTCCACCCAGGGACAGGGCGAGGCGGCGGACCTGGAGATCCAGGCGGCGGAGGTGCTGCGGACGCGGGCCGAGATCGAGTCCATCCTGGCGCATCACACGGGCCAGAGCCCGGAGCGGCTGCGCGAGGACACGGACCGGGACAAGTACTTCACGGCCGCGCAGGCGAAGGAGTACGGCCTGGTGGACGGCGTGATCACGACCCGGCAACTGACGGAGAGCACGGCCTGAGCCGCGTACGGTGCGGGGCCCGGCACGGGGGTCCGGGCCCCGCACCGCCCCGCACCGTCCCGCCCCGAACCACGAATGTCAGGCGGCGAGCAGCGTGAGATTCGCCTGTCCGCCCCGGCGCGGCCGGCCCCACTTCGCCGTCGTCGTCGCCGTCGACGCCACGGACACGGTCGTCCTCGACGTCAGGTCGATGTGCAACGCGCCCACCAGGTCCGCGAGTCGCAGCCCGAGCGCACCGCAGACGGCGGCCAGCACCTCGGACGACGCCTCCTTGCGCCCGCGCTCGATCTCCGACAGATACGGCAGCGAGACCCGCGCCTGATCGGCGACGTCCCGCAGCGTCCGCCCCTGCCGCAGCCGTGCCCGCCGCAGCGCGGCCCCCACGAGATCCCGCAGCAGCGGCTCGTCGGCCTCGCCGTCCCGGCCGGGGCCCGGACCGGGAACGGCACGCAGAACGCCTTCACCCATGATTCCTCCGTAGCTGTGGAACGGCACCGGCACCCGCCATCCTGAGCCTAACCCGGCGCACCACTGACCTGGCTCTTTCCGCCGCGGGCGTAACAGCGGCCCCGGGCGGGCAAGACGTACGGGCACAGTGACGCGTGAGTGACGCGCGTGGGCACCCGGCGCGGAGCGGTGGCAAAGACCGTCGCGGGCCCGGCAGGCCGCCTCGCGCTCGCGCGCCCCGCGGAGCACACTGGCGCGGGGCACACCGAAGCACCGGATGCTCTCGGAGGGGGATGCATATGCGGGACAGCCATCGGGGCGAGGCCGAGAGGCTGTTGGTACGCGCCGTCGAGGAAGAGGTGCGGCGCTCGGGCGGGCGGATCGACGGAAAAGTGCTTCTGGCGCGCGGGCGGGGCGCGTTGGAGGCGATAGCGGAGTCCGCCAAGGACGAGTACGCGCTGTACGAGGCGGAGCTCGACCGGGCCGACGCCGAGCGGCGCACCCTGAGCGAGCGCCTCGGCGGAGGTGCGCTGCGAACACCCCTGCTGGTGGCGGGTGTTGCCGCCGCGTCCGCCGTCGTCGCCGACGTCGGGCTCGGTACGGGGACGGGGACGGCCGTCGGTACGGGTGTGATCGTGGCGGTCGTCGGTACGGCGACGGGTGTCGCCAAGGTGGCGTCGACGGGCCGGCCCGCCGGACGGGCCGGGGCGGCCGGACAGGCCCGGGACGTCGAGCAGTTGCGGCTCCAGTGGCTGACGGCGCTGGAGGTACGCGGCATCCGCCCGTATCTGGACCAGCAGCGCGTCCTGACGCAGGCGACGCGGCGTACGACCAAGAAACCCACCGTCGTACCGCAGTTGCGCGGATCGGACCGCAGTGCCGCGGCCCGCAGACGCAGTGTCCTCGAACAGTCCTTCGGCCATCTCCCGGACTCCTCAGGCCCGTTCGCGGGCCGCCGCGAGGCCATCGGGCAGATCGCCCGCTGGGTGCACGCGGCCCGCGCGTCGACGGAGACCAAGCCGACCGTCGTCGTGCTGTACGGCGTGCCCGGCTCCGGCCGGACCACGCTCGCCGTGCGGGCGGCGCACCAGCTGCGGGACCAGTTCCGCGGGGCGTGCGTCGTGGACCTGCGGGGCGGCGACGCGGGCGAGGCGCCCCTGTCGACGCGGGACGCGCTGCTGCATCTGCTGAACCGGCTCGGCGCGCCCCGCGAGCAACTGCTGTTCCGTGAGAGGTCGTCGGCCGAGCAGCAGGTGCGGCGGCTGAGCGAGCTGTACCACCAGCATCTGACGGGCCTGCCGGTCACGATCGTCCTGGACGACGCGTCCGACGCCGAGCAGATCCGCACCCTGGTCCCCGAACGTTCCGACAGTCTCGTCCTGGTGACGGCCCGTCAGCCGGTCGAGCTGTCGCCGGACACCCCCGCGTGGGTGCACCAGCTGCCGGTCGAGGCGCTGGACGGGGCGGGCTGCGAGGAGCTGCTGAAGACCGCGGGCGACGAGCCGGTGGGCGGGCCGTACGACGCCCAGACCATCGACAGGATCGGCGAGCTGTGCGGCGGTCTGCCGCTGGCGCTGCGCATCGCGGGCTCGTCGCTCGGCGCGCGTACGTCGATGCAACTGGCCACGGACCTGGAGGCGTACGGCCCGGTCGACCCGGCCGAGCGCGCCATGTGGCTGCGCTACACCGACCAGAGCGACCAGGCGCGCAGGCTGCTGCGGCGGCTCGCGCTCGCGGGGCGTGCCTCGCTCGGCGCCGCTGCCGCCGCCGCGCTGCTGGCCACCGACGAGCAGGAGGCCGAGCGGCTGCTGACGGTGCTGTCGCGGGCGGGTCTGCTCGACCACGTACGCGCCAGCCGCTACCGGCTCCACGACGTCGTACGGAACTTCGCGCACGCCCGGCTGCTGGACGAGGAGCAGCCCGCCGACCGCACGGCCGCGCAGGAGCGGCTGATCCAGAACTACTCGGAGCTGGCCGACTCCGTGATCCGGCTGGTCGACGGCAAGACGTCCACGCGCGCCGACCAGTTCGGCGGGCACGGCTTCTCCTCGCTCGACGCCGCGCTGCGCTGGCTGGACGACGAGTCGAGCTTCATCACCGCCGCGCTGCGGCACGCGGAGGGGGTCGACCAGGCGGCCGTGCTTGCCCTGCTGGGCGCGCTCTGCGACTACTGCCTGCTGCGCGGGGACCTCTACCGGCTCGGTGAGATCAGCGAGTTGACGCAGGCCGTCGACCAGGGGCTGCTGGCGCGCTCGGTGCAGTGGCGTACGGGCATCGCGGCCCGGCAGCTCGGCGAGCTGGACAAGGCCAAGTCGACGCTGACGTCGGTGGTCGACCTCTACCGCGAGGCGCACCACGACGCGGGCGTGGCCCGCGCGCTCTGCTCGCTGGGCATCACGCTGCACCACCAGGGCAATCTCACCGAGGCTTCGGCGAAGCTGCGCGAGGCGCTGGAGCTCCAGGCCCCGGCCGAACTCGGCGCCGACCGCGCGTGGACGCTGCACGCCCTGGCGGCGGTGGAGCGGGACCGGGCCAATCTCACCGAGGCGGTCGCGCTGCTGTCGACGGCGCTCGTCCTGCACCGGGAGGGCGAGTCGCTGCACGGCGAGGCGTGGACGCACTTCCAGCTCGGGCAGGTCTGTCTGCGGATGGGTGATGTGCCGCGCGCCGAGCGGGAGTTGGGCCAGGCGATGGATCTGTACGGCCGCACCCGGGACGGTCGCGGCGAGGCGTGGGCGCTGACGCAGCTGGCGCGGGCCCGGCTGGTCGACGGTGAGCAGGAGTCGGCGGCCGACCAGCTCCGCCAGGCCCTGGCCCGGCACCGGGACAACGAGGACGCGCGCGGCGAGGCGTGGACGCTGTACTACCTGGGCCAGGCGCTGGAGGAGTGCGGCGACGCCGCCCAGGCCGTACGCGAACTGGAGCGGGCGCGCTCGATGTTCTCCCGGATGCGCGACGTGTACGGGCTGGCCTGCGCCCGGCACCACTCGGGCCGGGTCACCCGCGACCAGCGGGCCGTCCAGACCGGGAATCTGCGCAACTCGGGCTTCGCGCGGCAGTTGCTCGTCGACGCCCGCGCGGACTTCCGCCGGATCGGCGTGGCCCACGGCGAGGCCTGGACCTGTCTGGAGCTGGCGATCATCGACGCGGGCAACAGCAAGGCGGCCCAGGCGCTGGCGCTGTGCGACGAGGCGGCGGCGCTGTTCTTCTCGTACGGCGACCATCGGGGCGCCGACTGGGCCCGCTTCCTGCGCTGCACGCTGCTGCCGTACGCCTCGGCGGGCGGCGTCGAGGTCGGGTCGGTGGTGGCGGAGCAGGAGCTGGCCGAGCTGGTGGCGGCGCGGCACCCGTCACGCGACGGCAAGCTGAACGACTGCGCGGAGACGTTCTCCGTGATGCTGGAGCGCGGCGTCGCGCTGGAGGACGGCTGGCAGGCGTGGCGCCTGGGCATGGTGCCGAACCGGCACGCGCGCGAGGTGATGGGCGTACCGGTGGAGGCGGTCGGGGCCTGAGACGCCGTACGGAGGCCACGCCGGGCGGGTCCTGGACCGGGCCGACCAGGAACCGCTGGTCGGCCTGGGGGGTGTCGTGCCTACCCGACTCCACCGCCGACGCGGAGAGCGTGCGTGCCAGGGACCGCGAGCCCGGCGTGATCGGCAAGCACTCCCCGGGCCCTGTCCCGCGGACAGCACCCCGCCCCCGGACACGCGAGCACTCCCGCTGACCGTGCGCCCTTGAGGGCGGCCGGCGGGAGCGCGAAGGCGCGTACCGCGTGAGCGCGTACGCCTTATGTCGTCGGTCGGCCGGCCGCCGGGGCCGCGGGCGTCTTCGCCTCGTCCGCCGGCTTCCCCTCGTCGAACGAGACCTTGCCCATGTGGCGGTTCATCGACTTCATCAAGAGCCACACGGCGCACGCCATCACGGCGAAGACGACGAAGCCGAGCACGCCGGGCGTCACCTTGTTCTCGTCCAGCTCCTTGGCGAGCGGGACGAGCTGCGTCACTGCCTGGGTCGCATACATATCAGGCATTGTCGCGGATGCCCGCGAAGAGGTCGTCCTCGGGGAGGGAGGTATCGACGAGCGACTTCACCAGCTCGTACTCCTCCGTCGGCCAGACCTCCCGCTGGATGTCCATCGGAACGCGGAACCAGCCGCCGTCGGGGTCGATCTGCGTGGCGTGCGCGACGAGCGCCTTGTCGCGGATCTCGTAGAAGTCGGCGCACGGGACATGCGTGGTCAGCGTCCGCTCCTCGCGCCCGAACTCCTTCCAGCGCTCCAGCCACTCGCCGTACGGGGACTCCAGACCGCGCGCCAGCAGGGCCTCGTGCAGCGCGACCGTACGGGGACGGTTGAACCCCTGGTTGAAGTACAGCTTCTGCGGCTGCCACACCGGCCCGAACTCGGCCTCGGGGTACTTCTCGGCGTCGGCCGCCGACTCGAAGGCCACCATCGAGATCTTGTGGGTCATGATGTGGTCGGGGTGCGGGTAGCCGCCGTTCTCGTCGTACGTCGTCACCACCTGCGGGCGCTGCTCGCGGATCATCCGCACGAGCCGGCCGGCCGCCTCGTCGACGTCCTCCAGGGCGAAGCAGCCCTCGGGGAGCGGCGGCAGCGGGTCGCCCTCGGGCAGACCCGAGTCCACGTAACCGAGCCACGCCTGTCTGATGCCGAGGATCTCGCGGGCCTCGTCCATCTCCTTCTTGCGGACCTCGTGGATGTGCTCCTCGATATAGGTGTCCCCCTGGAGCTTGGGGTTGAGGATGGAGCCGCGCTCGCCTCCTGTGCAGGTCACGACCAGCACGTCCACCCCCTCGGATACGTACTTGGCCATGGTGGCCGCGCCCTTGCTCGACTCGTCGTCGGGGTGGGCGTGCACGGCCATCAAACGCAGCTGGTCAGTCAAGACTCGGTCCTCAGTGATATGTCGCATCGGGCGGCTTCTATAGTGACGGAATCGAGAGACGGAAAATTCCGGGGAGGAATGTTCATGACGGCGGTACGTCCACCGGCTCTTCCCGAGGACCGTTACGGCCGCTCGTCGGACGAGCGTGCGGACCGCAAGCTCAAGATCGTCGGCTCGGTGCTCGGCGTCGGCCTGCTCGCACTCGTCGGCTGGTTCGGTTACGACTACGTGGCAGGCCAGAGTGTCTCGGGCGAGCTCATCAAATTCAAGCGGGTATCGGCCTCCGAGGTCGAGGTGCATCTGGAGGTCCGCAAGGACGCGGACGCGGCCGGCACGTGCACGCTCCGTTCGCGTGCCGAGGACGGCGCCGAGGTGGGCCGCAAGGACGTCCGCTTCGAGGGGTCCGAGACTCGGATCGACCGGGTCGTCACCGTCCGTACGACCGGCGAGGCCACGAGCGCGGAGCTGGTCGGCTGTACGGCCGACGGAAGCTGACCGGCGGCCGGAGCGCGTGGTTCCTGTCCGAGCGCGTCTGATCCGGCTCTGACCCTCCCCGGCATTGGTCCGGGTTCACGTCGCTGACCTGCGACGATGTAATTCTGATGCCTTTCGTCCTGCCCTGGCGCCGCGGAATTGTTAGGCTCGTGGTTTCGCCCACCCGAGAAGGCACATGCTTCTGGGTAGGGCGTTGCTTTGTATTCCCAGTACCTACGAGGAGCACCTGTGACCCAGACCAGCGAGAACGTCACCTGGCTCACCCAGGCGGCGTACAACCAGCTCAGGGCCGAGCTGGATCACCTGTCTGGTCCCGCGCGCGTCGAGATCGCCCAGAAGATCGAGGCCGCCCGCGAGGAGGGGGACCTGAAGGAGAACGGCGGGTACCACGCGGCCAAGGAGGAGCAGGGCAAGCAGGAGCTGCGGGTGCGCCAGCTGACCCAGCTCCTGCAGAACGCGAAGGTGGGCGAGGCTCCCGAGGACAACGGGATCGTCGAGCCGGGCATGGTCGTGACGATCGCGTTCGACGGCGACGAGGACGACACCCTCACGTTCCTCATGGCCTCCCGCGAGTACGCGAGCACCGACATCGAGACGTACTCGCCGCAGTCGCCGCTCGGCGCGGGCGTGAACGGCAAGAAGGTCGGCGACGACGCGGAGTACGAGCTGCCGAACGGCAAGACGGCCATGGTCAAGATCCTGGCCGCCAAGCCGTACCAGGGCTAGCCCGGGCTGGAAGGTCTCTGTCCTGATCCACCGGCACCCCCGTGGCCGGTGGATCAGGACAGGATGACGAGGGGGAGCTACGCGGTGGCGGAGCGGTAGCGCCGTACCGCCAGCGTGCGGAAGACCACGATGATCAGGACCGACCAGATCAGCGAGGCCCAGACCGGGTGCTCCATCGGCCAGGCGCCGGTCACCGAGGCCTCCCGGCCCGGGATCGTGTTGCCGAACAGCTCACGCGCCGCCTGCACGGTCGCGCTGAACGGATTCCACTCCGCGACGTGCTGAAGGAACGAGGGCATCCCGTTGACCGGCACGAACGCGTTGGAGATGAAGGTCAGCGGGAAGAGCCAGATCAGCCCGCCGGACGTGGCGGCCTCCGGCGTACGGACGATGAGCCCGATCAGCGCGCCGATCCAGGAGAACGCGTAGCCGAGGAAGAGCAGCAGCCCGAAGCCGGCGAGGACGCTGCCGATGTTCTCGTGGGTGCGCCAGCCGATGATCAGGGCGACGGCCGCGAGGACGACGAGCGTCAGGGCGGTCTGTACGAGGTCGGCGAGCGTACGTCCGGTGAGGACCGCGCCGCGCGCCATCGGCAGTGAGCGGAACCGGTCGATGAGCCCCTTGTGCATGTCGTCGGCGATGCCGGCGCCGGCGCCCGCCGTCGCGAAGGTCACCGTCTGCGCGAAGATGCCCGCCATCAGGAACTCGCGGTAGGCCTGGGCGCTGCCGGACGGGGCGCCGGGGATGTTGATGGAGCCGCCGAAGACGTAGGTGAAGAGCACCACGAACATGATGGGCTGGATCAGTCCGAAGATGATCATCTCCGGGATGCGCATCATGCGGATCAGATTGCGCTTGGCCACGACGAGCGAGTCGCGGACGGACTGGACGACGCCGCCGCGCGGCGGTGGGGCGAGGGCCTTGGGCGAGGCCTCGGTTACGGCGCTCACTTGGCGCTCTCCTTCGGGTCCGTGATCGTGTCGGACGGCCTGGCCGACTTGGCCGCTGTCGTGCCGTCCCCCGGGCCGTCGCCGTTCGCCCGGCCCTCCTCGGCCGCGTGGCCGGTGAGCGAGATGAAGACGTCGTCGAGGGTGGGGCGGCGCAGGCCGATGTCGTCGATCTCGACGCCGCGGGCGTCGAGTTCCCTGATGATCTCGGCGAGCAGTTTCGCTCCGCCGGTGACCGGGACGGTGAGTTTGCGGGTGTGCTGGGCGACCATCACCTCGCCCTTGCCGAAGCCGGCGAGGACGTCGTGGGTCGGGGTGATCTGGTCGCGCTCGTGGACGACGACCTCGACACGCTCGCCGCCCGTGCGGGCCTTGAGTTCGTCGGCGGTGCCGCGCGCGATGACCTGGCCGTGGTCGATGACGCAGATGTCGTGGGCGAGGTGGTCGGCCTCTTCCAGATACTGGGTGGTGAGCAGCAGCGTCGTACCGCCCGCGACCAACTCCTCGATGATTCCCCAGAGTTGCTGGCGGTTGCGCGGGTCGAGACCGGTCGTCGGCTCGTCCATGAACATCACCGGCGGGGAGACGACGAGCGCCGCGGCGAGGTCGAGGCGCCTGCGCATGCCGCCGGAGTACGTCTTGGTGGTGCGGTCGGCGGCGTCGGTGAGGTTGAAGCGTTCGAGCAGTTCGACGGCCCTGGCCTTCGCGGCCTTGGCGCTCTGCTGGTAGAGCTGGCCGACCATCTGGAGGTTCTCGCGGCCGGTCAGATACTCGTCGACGGCGGCGAACTGGCCGGAGAGGCCGATGTTCCTGCGGACCTCGTTGGGGTGCTTGAGCACGTCGATGCCCGCGACGAAGGCCTTGCCGCTGTCGGGCTGGAGGAGGGTGGTCAGGACGCGGACCGCGGTGGTCTTGCCCGCGCCGTTGGGGCCGAGCAGACCGAGGACCGTGCCTTCGGGGACATCGAGGTCGACGCCGTCCAGTGCTCGTACGTCGCCGAACGTCTTGACCAGGCCTTCGGCGTAGATGGCGCCTGGCATAGAGGTACTCCCGGGTGGTGTCAGATGCGATGAAATGCAATCAAATAGTGCGATCCGTGTCGCTGAAGAGCCTAAGCGGACGGAAGCGGGCCCTGACGCTAACGCGATACATCGCGACAGGCAAGGTAATTAAGTAAGCTCTACGTAAAGGTGCCTGCGCCGGTGATCCGGAAGATGACCGGGAAGGTGACCGGAGATGACGGGAGAAGGCCGGAGAAGGCCGGAGACGACGGGCGGGCTCAGCCGAGGATCGTGTAGCCCGCCTCGCGCAGCGCCGCCGTCACGTCCACGCAGTGCTCGGGGCCCTTGGTCTCCAGATGCAGCTCCACATCCGCCTCGGTCAGCCCGAGCCGCGGATCGGTCCGTACGTGACTCACGTCCAGCACATTGGCGTCGGCCACCGACAGCACCCCGAGCAGCGTCGCGAGCGCGCCCGGCCGGTCGGTGATCCGCAGCCGCAGCCCCAGATAGCGCCCGGCCGCCGCCATCCCGTGGCGCAGGATCCGCTGCATCAGCAGCGGGTCCACGTTGCCGCCGGACAGCACGGCGACCACCGGTCCGCGGAACGCCTTGGGAGTGCTCAGCAGCGCGGCGACCGGGCTCGCCCCGGCCGGCTCCACGACCAGCTTCGCCCGCTCCAGACAGAGCAGCAGCGCGCTGGACAGCTCGTCCTCGGAGACCGTACGCACCTCGTCGACCAGGTCCCTGATCATCGGGAACGTGATCTCGCCCGGCCGGCCCACCTTGATGCCGTCCGCCATCGTCTGCTGCTCGGTGATCGACACCGGCCGCCCGGCGCGCAGCGAGGGCGGATACGCGGCGGCGCCCTCCGCCTGGACGCAGATCACCTTGATGTCCGGGCGCACCGCCTTCACCGCGAGGGCGATGCCCGCGGCGAGCCCGCCGCCGCCGAGACCGACGAGGATCGTGCGTACCTCGGGGCACTGCTCCAGGATCTCCAGGCCCACCGTGCCCTGCCCGGCGATGATGTCCGGGTGGTCGAAGGGGTGGATGAAGACCGCGCCGGTCTCCCGCGCGTACTCCTGCGCGGCGGCCAGGGTCTCGTCCACGACCTGGCCGTGCAGGCGTACCTCGGCGCCGTACTCGCGGGTCGCCGCGACCTTGGGCAGCGGCGCCGCGACCGGCATGAACACGGTGGAGCGCACGCCCAGCAGGGTGGAGGCGAGCGCGACGCCCTGCGCGTGGTTGCCCGCGCTGGCGGCGACGACACCGGCCGCGCGCTCCTCCGGCGAGAGCCCGGCGATCCGCACGTACGCGCCGCGCAGCTTGAACGACCCGGTCCGCTGAAGGTTCTCGCACTTGAGGTGGACCGGGGAGCCGACCAGGTGGGTCAGATGCCTGCTGCCCTCCATCGCGGTCATCCGGGCCACACCGGTGAGCATCTTCTGCGCCCCGCGGATGTCGTCGAGGATGAGGGCGGGCGCGGAGCCACGCACCGAAGCGGAAGTGAATGATCCGGAGGGACGGGACGTACCGAAGGTCATGACCGCCAGTCTCGCAGCTCATGACCGGGTCGGCCGCCCGAGCGCGGGGCCCGATCCGAACGACGGCCCACGGGCGTCCACCGGTTTACACAGGGCTGGTACGGGCAGGGCAGGGGCCGCGTACTCTGTCCCCCACCAACCGACCACCGCACGAGAGAGCCCCAGCCATGCCCCCTACTCAGGACATGACTTCCGCTGTGTCGGCCTCCCCGGGCTCCGGCTCCGAACCCGCAGGTTCCGAACCCTCCGGCTCCGCACCTTTAGAGTCCGCACCGGCACCTTCCGCCGGTACCGAATCCGTCTCCGCCGCTGACGACAGCGCGAGCGACGCCGTACTTCTCGACACGCTCCAGCACCAGGTGGCCGTCTTCGCCCGCCGGGCCGAACAGACCCGCCTCGGCGGTGTCGGCCAGGTGCGCAACTCCATGGACCGCGCCGCCTATCTGTTGCTCAACCGGCTTGATCTGGAAGGCCCGATGGGCGTCAAGGCGCTGGCCGCGGGGATGGGGATCGACTCCTCCACCGTCACCCGGCAGGTCGCGCCGCTGGTCGACACCGGCCTGGTCAAGCGCACGTCTCACCCGGAGGACGGCCGCGCCGTCGTCCTGGAACTCTCCGTGCGCGGGCTGAGCCGCCTCGAAGAGGTCAGATCCTCCCGCCGTGAGCTGATGTCGCAGGTGACGGACGGCTGGACGGAGGCGGAGCGGGAATCGTTCTGCACCCTCCTCACCCGCTTCAACTCCGCGCTGTCCGCACGGCAGTCGGGCCCCGCGCCGGCCGAACCGCCACCGCACCGGACCCCGGTGGACGACCCCTCCGGCACGGAGCCGCCGCCGGCCTCTTGACCTGGGCCCGGGTCTGTCCTCATATGAGGTGTGCGAGAGCGACGGCAGGCCGGTGCGGATCGCCGTCGCGCCCGGGAGTTCGAGGCGTTCGTCGCGGGCGCGGCAGGCCGGCTGCTGCACGTCGCCACGCTGTTGACGGGAGAGCCCGCCGGCGCCACACCCCACGCGGAGCGGTTGCTGACGGCCGCCCTGGCCCGTGCGTACGCGGACTGGGACCGGCTGCGTGACGCGGACCCGTACGACCGCGTCCGTACGGAGCTGGCCACCCGTTACGCGCGGGGCGCCTGGCGGCTCCCCCGGTCGGGTGAGGGTCTGCTCGGCCGGCTCGGTCCGCGGGAGCGGCTCATTCTGGTGCTGCGGCTGTACGAGGGCGTGGCCGAGGAGCAGACGGCGGCACTGCTGGGGCTGCCGGTCGAGCGGGTCCGGGCGATCTGCGCGCGGGCGGTCACCGCGATGCGCCGGCCCGCACCGGCCCGCCGCCCGGCGCCGCACTGGCCGCTGTCGCTGCTGTCGCCGCACTCCCGGCAGGCCGCGCGATGAGCGGCCACAGCCGTAAGGAGGACGAGGTCCGCCGGATGCTCGATCTGCCGCATCCGAAGGTCCCCGTCGATCTGACGGCCCGCGCGAGTGCTCACGGCACCCGTCTCCTGAACCGCAGGCGCACCTGGCGCCTGCTGCTCTGGCTGCTGGTCACGGTGGCCGTGGTCGCGTTCACGGTGTGGGCGTCGGCGGCGGAGCCGTGGACGGTCCCGCCGTCCGACACGACCCCGCCGCTCGAAGGCTGGTGACAGCCCCGACTTCCGTTACGCGAGGGCCTGCTGAAGGTCCGTCAGCAGATCGTCGCCGGACTCGATGCCGACCGACAGCCGGATCAGGTCGTCCGGCACCTCCAGCGGGGAGCCCGCGGCCGACGCGTGCGTCATCCGTCCCGGGTGCTCGATCAGCGACTCGACACCGCCGAGGGACTCACCCAGCGTGAAGACCTTCGCCTTGCCGCAGACCTCGATCGCCGCCTGCTCGCCGCCGGTGACCTGGAAGGACACCATGCCGCCGAAGGACTTCATCTGCTTGGCGGCGATCTCGTGGCCGGGGTGGTCGGGCAGGCCCGGGTAGTACACCTTGCTGACCTTCGGGTGCCGTTCCAGCATCTCGGCGACGCGCGTCGCGTTCTCGCTGTGCCGGTCCATGCGGACGGCGAGCGTCTTCACGCCGCGCAGCACCAGCCAGGCGTCGAACGGGCCGGAGATCGCGCCCATCGCGTTCTGGTGGTAGGCGAGTTCGTCCCCGAGCGTGTCGTCGGCGGTGATCAGCGCGCCGCCGACCACGTCCGAGTGACCGCCCATGTACTTGGTCGTGGAGTGCACGACGACGTCGGCGCCGAGGGCGAGCGGCTGCTGGAGGTAGGGGCTCGCGAAGGTGTTGTCCACGACGAGCTTCGCGCCGGCGCCGCGGGCGACCTCGGCGAGCGCCACGATGTCGCTGATGCCGAGGAGCGGGTTCGACGGGGTCTCGACCCAGATCGCCTTCGTACGGGGCCGCAGTGCCGCCCGTACCGCCGCCGGGTCCGAGGTGTCGGCCACCGACCACTCCACGCCCCAGCGCGAGACGACCTTCGCGAAGAGCCGGAAGGTGCCGCCGTACGCGTCGTTGGGGATCACCACGTGATCGCCGGGCGCCAGCAGCGTACGGAGCAGGCAGTCCTCGGCGGCGAGGCCCGACGCGAAGGCGAGCCCGCGCCGGCCGCCCTCCAGGGCCGCCAGATTCTCCTCCAGCGCGGAGCGTGTGGGGTTGGCGCTGCGGCTGTACTCGTAGCCGCCGCGCAGTCCGCCGACACCGTCCTGCTTGTACGTGGACACCTGATAGATGGGGGGCACGACCGCGCCGGTGAGGGAATCAGGTGTGTTCCCCGCGTGGATGGCGATGGTCTCGAAGCTGTGCTGGTCGCTCATGAGCCCCGAGGGTAGCGGTGCCGGAGCCCGGCGGAGAGCGTCATCGGCATCCGGGACAATGGAACGCATGGAGATTCTCTGGTTCCTGATCGCGATGGGTCTGGTCGTGGCCGTCCTCGGCCCGGTCATGCGTCGCCGTGCCGGTGGAGGTGGCATCCGCCAGGTCGCGCCCGGCTCGCCGGACGCCGCCGACCCGGACGACTACGAGTTCGTACGGCAGGAGGATCTCGACCTCCGGCTGCCCGGTCCCGACCAGGACCTTCTCGACGTACTCGATGTCGTCCAGCGCACCCAGGACTGGCGCGCGGCGGCGCAGCTGCTCGCCGGGACGCCCAAGGAGAGCGAGGTGCGCTGGCAGCGCGTGCAGGCCTTCGCGGGCGCCGCGTCGCTGGAACTCCAGCAGCGGCCCGGTGTGGGCGGCGCGTGGCTCCGGGCGTGGCGCGCGGACTCGCCGAAGGACGCGGGCGGCGCGCAGGTGCACGCGGAGTTCCTGGTGCAGCAGGCGTGGCGCTCGTCGGCGGTGGGCACGGACGAGTTCCGGATCATCCTGGAGGAGGCCCGCTCGGTCTGCGGCAACGCGGCGCTGCTGGCCCCGGGCGACCCCGTGCCGTACATCGTCGAGCTGGCCGTGGCCCGTGGGCTGGGCTATCCGCACGAGCGGTTCGACCAGCTCTGGGCGAAGGTCATCGACCGCGCGCCGGACCACATGGGCGCGCACCTGGCGGCGCTGCACTACTGGTGCGAGAAGTGGCACGGCTCACGCGAGGAGGCCGACCGCTTCGCGACGGCGTCGGCGGCGCGGGCGCCGAAGGGCTCGCTGCTGGCGGCGCTGCCGCTGTTCGCGCTGTACGAGCACCTGGAGGACGTCACGCTGGTGCGGGACTTCTACGGCAGCGCGGTGGTCTCGAAGGCGATGGAGGGCGCGCTGTACGCGGTGCACGCGGCCCGCCCCGACGACCCGATGCTCGCGCACGTACGGCATCTGCTGATCCATTTCCTGGTGGGCGCCGGCCGCTGGTCGGAGGCCATGCACCAGCTGGTGCGGGTGGACGGCTACATCGGCGCGCTCCCGTGGACGGTCGACGAGGACCCGGCGGCGCTGTACGCGACGTACCGGGCGCTGGCGGTGGCGGGCTACGAGGCGAACGGCGGCAACCCGGCGACGCTGCCCAGGTAGCGGGTGCTCCGTCAGCGTGGCCCGGATCGCCCACGAAAGGCACCATTGCCCCGCTGACCTGCGGTGGTGCATACTCCGCAGAACCCCCACAGCACCGCTGGACCTGTTCTCCGTACCCCTGGGGGCCACCCGATGGCACGCGTACTGCCCTTCGTCCTCTTCGCGTTCGGCGTCTGGTTCTGGCTGAAGGCCCGCCGCAGCGTCTCCTCGCTCGTCGGGACGGAGGCCGAGTTGGGGCTGCTGCCCAGAGACCGGCAGAACACGGAGCTGGCCGGGCCCGACGCCGATCTGGAGCGGGCCCTGGACGAGGCGCGGGCGGGGCGGTGGGAGCCGGTGGCCCGGTTGCTGGCCGCGACCGGCAAGGACCGGGACTGGGAGCGGCGCGCGCTGTACGTCCGGGTGCTGGGCGAGGCGGCGGCGCGGGACGACTCGTGGCTGCGGGCGTGGCGGGCCGCGGGCGATTCGCCGGACGCGGACGCGGAGCTGGTCCAGGCGTCGGCGACGGTCTCGCGCGCGTGGCTGCTGCGGGGCTCGCCGTACGCGAAACACACCACGCCCGAGCAGGCGGACAGCTTCCACGAACTGCTCCCGGCGGCCCGCGCGGACACCGCCCGCGCGGCGGCCCTGGGCCCGGACGACCCGTCGCCGTACATCGTCGAGATCCGTACGGCGCTGGGCGTCGGATACGGCCCGGAGCAGATGCGCGAACTGTGGGCGGAGATCACGGCCCGCACCCCGCACCCCACGTCGGCGCCGCTGTACGGGGCGCACGAGGCGGCGATGCGGTACTGGAGCGCGCGGTGGCACGGCTCGGCTGAACTGGCCGAGGAGTTCGCCACCCAGGCGACGGCCGACGCGCCGCCGGGCACGCTGATGACGGCGTTCCCGCTGATCGCCTGGTACGACCACCACGACGCGTCGGCGGGGCCGCGCGACTACACGAGCCCGTGGCTGACGGCCCTGGTCGACGCGGCGCTGTCGGACACGGCGGCGGCGCCGGCGGACCACCCGCGCCTGCCGGAGCTGCGGCATCTGCTGGCGTACTTCCTGACCCGGCAGGGCCGGCACGAGGAGGCGCTGGAGCAGTTCCGCCTGGTGGACGGCTATGTGCACGCGCTGCCCTGGCGCACCCGCCGCGACCCGGCCGAGTTCTTCACCTCGACGCGCACGACGGCGATCCGCGGGTCGGAGGCACGGGCCCGGATCCGCAAGGGTGTCTGACCGGCCCGCCGGGGCCTGGCATCGTGGGAGGTATGGACGAGACTCCTCTGCCCGGTGGGTTCATCAATCAGGTCGTACGTGTCGGTGACACCGTGCGGCGCTCACGCGACGTGCCGGATCAACGTGCCGCGTACATACGCGAGTTGCTGGGGCTGTTCGAGGAGCGGGGCTGGGACGGGGCGCCCCGGTTCCAGGGAGTGGACGAGCAGGGGCGCGAGGTGCTGGGGCACATCGACGGGGAGGCGGATCTGCCGCTGTCGGACGCGCGGCTGGTGCGGGTGGCGCGGCTGGTGCGGGAGTTCCACGACCTGACGGTCGGCTCGTCGCTCGCCGGGGCGCACGAGGTGGTGTGTCACAACGACCTGTCGCCCAGGAACACCGTCTACGCGGACGGGCTGCCGGTGGCGCTCATCGACTGGGACCTGGCCGCGCCCGGTGAGCGCGTGCACGACGTCGCGCATCTGTGCTGGCAGTTCCTGGATCTCGGCCCGCGTGTGCCGGACGTCGGCGACGCGGCCCGCCGGATCACGCTGGTCTGCGACGCGTACGGGCTGGACGACCGGGACGGCATCGTCCGTACGATCCTGTGGTGGCAGGACCGCACCTGGCGCGGCATCGCCGAGTCCGCCGACCGGGGCGACCCCGCGATGGTGGCGCTGCGCGAGCGGGGTGTGGTGGACGAGGTGCGGGCCGCGTACACCTGGGTGTCCGCCCACGCCTTCGAGCTGGCGTCGAAGCTGTAGGGCCTCTCGTCGCCGGAAATCCGGGGGCGCCGCCTCGCGCCCTTCGGTAGCCTGACCCGCATGGGTTTGTACTCGTACTACTTCTTCCGCTGATTCCGGGCACGGACGCCCCGGCCCAGGTCCTCTGAACGGACCGCCGGCGTCCCGCTTCCACGCGCCCGTCCGACACATCAGCCGGCCCCGCCACGCGCCGACGCGCTTCGACGCGCGCGCTCTCGCGGGCATGTCACTTTCAGGGAAGAAGCAATGCGCGAACGCGCCCAATTGTCGATGAAGGACGTCTCCAAGTCGTACGGCGACCGGACCGTCCTCGATCAGGTGTCGCTCTCCGTACGGCCCGGCGAGAAGGCGGGTGTCATCGGGGAGAACGGCTCCGGGAAGTCCACCCTGCTCCGGCTGCTGGCCGGGGCCGAGGTACCGGACGACGGGGAGGTCACCGTCCGGTTCCCCGGCGGGGTCGGGCATCTCGCCCAGACCCTCGCGCTCGACCTCCGGCTCAGCGTCCAGGCCGCCGTCGACGCCGCGCTCGCGGAGCTGCGGGAGCTGGAGCGCCGTATCCGGGCCGCCGAAGCCTCGCTCGCCGACGCGACGGAGGACGAACTGACCGCGTACGGGGATCTGTTGACCGTGTACGAGGACCGCGGCGGCTACGAGGCGGACGCCCGCGTCGATGCCGCGCTGCACGGGCTCGGGCTCGCGCACGTGGGCCGGGACCGGCCGCTCGGGTCGCTCTCCGGCGGTGAGCGGTCCCGGGTGGCGCTGGCCTGCGTCCTGGCCGCCGCGCCCGAACTGCTGCTGCTCGACGAGCCGACCAACCATCTCGATCTCCGGGCCACCACCTATCTGGAGGAGCGGCTGCGCGCGCACCGCGGCACAGTGGTCGCAGTCACCCACGACCGCGCGTTCCTGGAGCGCGTCGCGACGACGATCCTGGAGGTGGACCGCGACACCCGGGCCGTGACCCGGTACGGCGACGGCTGGGCCGGCTACCGCACCGCCAAGGCCGCCGCCCGCCGCCGCTGGGAGCAGGACCACCAGGAGTGGCTGGCTGATCTGGCCCGTACGAGGGAGCTGGTCGCCGCCGCCGGGCAGCGGCTCGCGGCCACCGGCAAGGACCCGCAGCAGGGCTTCGGCAAGCACCGCCGCTCGCACGAGGCGAAGCTGTCCGGGCAGGTCAGGGCGGCGCGGGTGCGGCTTGAGCGGCTGGAGCGTGAGCCTGTGCCCGCCCCGCCGGAGCCGCTGGAGTTCCGGGGCGCCCCGGCCACCACCGGGGCGGACGGTGTGCTGGCCGAGCTGTCCGGCGTCGCGGTCGGGGACCGGCTGCGGCTGGACTCGCTCCAGGTGAAGGCGGGCGCGCGGCTGCTGGTCGACGGGCCCAACGGCGCGGGCAAGACCACGCTCCTGCGGGTGCTGGCCGGGGATCTCGCACCGGACGCGGGCACGGTGCACCGTACGGCCGAAGTCGGCTATCTGGCACAGGAGTTGGCCCCCGACCCGGCCGACTCGCGGCGCTCGCTCCTGGGGGCGTTCGCGGCGGGCCGCCGGGGGCTGCCGGACGAGCACACCAACGAGTTGCTGGCACTCGGGCTGTTCCGCGAGGAGGATCTGGCGGTGCCGGTGGCCGGGCTCTCGGTGGGGCAGCGGCGCCGGCTCGAACTGGCCCGGCTGCTGACACGGCCCGCCGATCTGCTGATCCTGGACGAGCCGACGAACCATGTGGCGCTGAGCCTGGTGGAGGAGCTGGAGCGGGCGCTGGCCGACTACCCGGGCGCCGTGGTCGTGGTCTCGCACGACCGCCGCTTCCGGGGCGAATTCGCGGGCGAGCGGCTGGTGTTGAGCGCGGGCCGGGTGATGCCGGGGAGCTGACGCGCGGGTCGGGGTCCTAGGGCGTGTCTTGTCGACGAGCCCGGCAAGATCGGCAAGACACCCCCTAAAGCTCGGCCTGGAAGATCCCGGCCGGCCGCTCGCGCCGGTAGCCGAGCGCCGCGTTCACGGCCAGCATCGGCGCGTTGTCGTCGGCGACGCTGGTGCTGATCTCCCGTACTCCGGGGTGGCGTTCGGCGAGCGTGCCCAGCAGATGGCGTTTGACCGCCCGGCCGAGTCCGCGCCCGCGGTGCTCCGGGACGACCACCGTGTCGTACTGGAGCGCCCGGGTGTGCGACGGGTCGCGCAGGACCAGTTCCGTGTACGCGGCGACCCGGTCGGTGCCCCCGCCCGCGCCGTCGGCCGTCGCCAGCACCACCGAGGTGAGGATGACACCGCCCCGGTCGTCGACGAGCCGTGCCGCGCCCCGTACCCGCTCCGCGTCCCAGCGCGGCGTCCGCTCGTCCATGCCACCGGCGGGCGCGTCCCGCATCACGTCGTGGGCCCGCGCGAACTCGTCCGCGAGCGCGTCCGGCACCACGCCGTCCCAGTCCGCGAACCGGTAGCCGTCGGGCAGCCGCGCCGGGGGCAGTTGGGCGTTCGCGTCCGGGACGCGCTGCACGTACCAGGCCAGGGGCAGCACCTTCGCGAAGCCGAGCCGGTCGACGAACGCCTCACCGGCGCCGCCGAGTTCGAGCAGGGTGGAGACCGAACCGCGCCCGTCGGCGGTCAGTTCGGCCCGTATCGCGCCCCACAGTTGGCCGCCCACGCCGCGCCGTCTCGCCTCGGGGCGGACGACCAGGGCGTCCAGGAAGGCCGTGTGCCGGTTGTTCTGCTCGGTGGGCAGGAGCAGCGTGGCGACGCCGTCGTACGACCCGTCGGGGGCGGCCCACACCAGATGGAGCATCCGGGCGTTGGGCGAGCGCACCCGCAGCTTCCCCGCGGTCTCGGTGCGGCCCGGCTCCGGTACCGACGCGGGCACGTCCTGGAGATGTGCGGCGGCGATCACGTCATGCCAGGCGTCCGTCTCCGCCTCCGACGGCGGCGTTCCCAGAGTCAGCAGCATGATCCGAACCTACGCTCACTCCCCGGCCCGCGCCCCTGAGTTGTGCGGGCTTTCCGCGAACATCGCGGCGGCACCCGGACCGGGTGCCGCCGCGATGACGTGAGAAGAGGGATCAGGCGGCCGAACCGGCCTTCCAGTCCGCCCAGTTCAGGTTCCAGCCGTTGAGGCCGTTGTCGGGCGCGATGGTCTTGTCCGGGGAGTTCTTGACGACGACCACGTCACCGACGATGGAGTTGTCGAAGAACCAGGCGCCCGGCTGGTTGGGGTCGTTCGCGCCCTTCGCGTCGTTCAGACCGACACAGCCGTGGCTGGTGTTGGACGAACCGAAGATCGAGTCGTCGCCCCAGTAGTTGCCGTGGATGAAGGTGCCCGACGTGGACAGCCGCATGGCGTGCGGCACGTCCTTGATGTCGTACTCGCCCTTGCCGTCGTCGTCCGTGAAGCCGACCGTCGCACCGTTCATCCGGGTCTCCTTGAACTTCTCGGAGATCACCATCTGACCGTTGTACGTCGGGTTCTCCGGCGAGCCCGCGGAGATCGGGATCGTCTTGATCGTCTTGCCGTCCTGCTGAATGGTCATGGTCTTGGCCTTGGTGTCGACCGTGGAGACCTGGTTACGGCCGATCTTGAAGGTGACCGTCTTCTGCTGGACGCCGAAGACACCGTTCGCGCCCTCGACGCCGTCCAGCGCCAGCTTCAGGGTGACGGTGGAGCCGCCCTGCCAGTACTGCTCGGGGCGGAAGTCGAGGCGCTGCGAGTTGAACCAGTGGCCGACGACCTCCTGGCCGCTGCTGGACGTCACGGTGATCCCGCCCTGTACGGCGGCCTTGTTCGTGATGCCCTTGTCGAAGTTGAGCGAGACCGGCATGCCGACGCCGACGGTCGAGCCGTCCTCGGGCGTGAAGTTGCCGATGAAGCTGTTGTTGGGCGAGACGGTCGTGAAGGACGAGTTCTCGTGGGCCTCGCGGTCCTTGGAGTCCTTCGCCGTCGCGGTGATCTTGTACGTGGTGGAGCGTTCCAGCTGACCGTCCGGCTTCCAGCTCTTCCCGTCGGCGGCCAGCGTGCCCTTGACGGCGGCCCCGTCGGCGGTGGTCATGTCGACCTTGGTGAGCGTGCCCTTGGTGACGGTGACCTTCGCGTCGCTGTTGATGCCCGCGTTGTCGGCGCCGTTCTTGGGCGAGATGGCTATCTGGGCCTCGGAGGTGTCCTTCGCCGCGGCCTCGTCCACCTGCGCCTGCGAATCCTTCGAACGCTCGGCTCCGGAGTCGCCTCCACCGTCGCCACTGCTGCAGGCCGAGAGCACCAGCACCCCGCCGAGCAGTGCGGACGCGGCCGTCAGGCCCTTGCGCCGCATACCGTTCGTCATCACACGCTTCTCCATCGCTGCCGATTCCCTGCCTATGACCTTTAAGAACACGCATACCGGTGCACCCGGTTCCACATCGAACGAAGATGTGTGCAACGCCACTCGCACCCCGGGATGTACACGGCTTACGCGTTTGTAAGCCCCGGGCCGCATTCGACGGCGTCCCGGGGCCAAGGGTGTCACGCTCGTGAGCTAAACCACGCCGGGCCGACCGAGAACGTCTTCCTCGTCCTCTTCGTCAAGGTCCCATTCGACGGCTTCGGGGTCGTAGTCGATCTCCTCGCTGCTCCACGACGCCTGGGCGAGCTCCACCCCGGGCACGTCGCCGACCAGCTCCGACGGCTCGACGAGATACGCGAGGGCCTCGGCCTCGTCCCCGCGCACCGCCGAGCGGGCGTGGTCGCGTTCCTCGTCCGGCATCGAGTCGTCGGAGGCGATACGGGTCAGGGCGGCGGCCGTCAGCTGTTCCGGGTCGCTGATCTCCAGCACCAATTCAACGTGCAGCCGGACATAACGGGAGGTCTCAGGAGTGCTCATAACCGGAGAGTAGGCCCCTTCCCCCGGCCGACTTTCCCGCGACCCGCTGCTTTCACTACCATCGGCGCACCCGGCCAATTCGGCGTTTTCCCAAGGGAGATCGATTACGTGTACGTGCCCGTCGTACGCCGACCGCTGCTGACGGCCATAGCCGCCGGCATCCTGCTCTGCCTCATGTCGTTCGTCCCCTCGGCGAATGCCACGAACGAGCACAGCGCCGGTCAGCAACGGTCCGCCGCAACCGCCCAAGCGGACTCCGCCGAGTCCTCCTGACGCGGCAGCACCACGGAGGGGGCCGCCCGGCAGCCGGGCGGCCCCCTCCGCGTACATCTGCGGCCTCAGGCCAGCGGTCCGGTCACCGGCTCCACCGCGGCCACCAGCCGGCCCTCGTGCACGAACGCGTCCGCAGCCGCGAGATCCGGCGCCAGGAACCGGTCGGGCCCCGGCCCCTCGATCCCCGCCGCGCGCACCGCCTCGATGGCGGCCCGCGACGCGGGCGCGGGCACCAGGCCCGTACGCAGCTCGATCGCGCGGGTCGCCGCGTACATCTCGACGGCCACGACGCGCGTCAGATGCGCGACGGCCGTACGGAGCTTGCGCGCCGCCGACCAGCCCATCGACACGTGGTCCTCCTGCATCGCGGACGACGGGATGGAGTCCACGGACGCCGGTACGGCCAGCCGCTTCATCTCGCTGACCAGCGCCGCCTGCGTGTACTGGGCGATCATCAGGCCCGAGTCGACACCGGGGTCGTCCGCGAGGAAGGCGGGCAGACCGTGCGAACGGTTCTTGTCGAGCAGCCGGTCCGTGCGGCGCTCGGCGATGGAGCCGAGGTCGGCGGCGACGATCGCGAGGAAGTCCAGGACGTACGCGACGGGGGCGCCGTGGAAGTTGCCGTTGGACTCCACACGGCCATCGGGCAGCACGACCGGGTTGTCGACGGCGGAGGCCAGCTCGCGGTCGGCCACGATCCGGGCGTACGCCAGGGTGTCCCGGCCCGCGCCGGCGACCTGCGGGGCGCAGCGCACGGAGTACGCGTCCTGCACCCGCGGCGCGGCGTCCTCCTGGAAGTGCCCGGTCAGCCCGGACCCGGCGAGCACCCGCGCCATGTTGTCGGCGCTGACGCCCTGGCCGGGGTGCGGGCGGATGGCGTGCAGCTCGGGGGCGAGGACCTTGTCCGTACCGAGCAGCGCCTCCAGGGTCAGCGCGGCGGTGATGTCGGCGGAGGTGTAGAGCCGCTGGAGGTCGGCGAGGGCCATGACCAGCATGCCGAGCATGCCGTCGGTGCCGTTGAGCAGCGCGAGACCCTCCTTCTCCCGCAGCTCGACGGGCACGATGCCGTGCGCTTCGAGCAGCTCGCCGGCGGGCCGCAGCGTGCCGTCGGGGCCCTCGGCGTCGCCCTCGCCCATGAGCGTCAGCGCGCAGTGCGAGAGCGGCGCGAGGTCGCCGGAGCAGCCGAGGGAGCCGTACTCGTGCACGACGGGCGTGATCCCGGCGTTCAGCACGTCCACGATGGTCTGCGCGACCTCGGGGCGTACGCCGGTGTGCCCGGAGGCGAGGGTCTTGAGCCGCAGAAACATCAGCGCCCGCACGACCTCCCGCTCGACACGGGGCCCCATCCCGGCGGCGTGCGACCGCACGATGTTCCGCTGCAGCCGCCCCCGCAGGTCGTGCCCGATGTGCCGGCTGGCGAGCGCCCCGAACCCGGTGGAGACGCCGTACACGGGCTCGGGCTTGGCGGCGAGCGCGTCAACGATCTCGCGGGCGGCGGCGAGCGCGGCGAGGGCGTCTCCGGAGAGCTCGACACGGGCGTTGCCGCGGGCGACGGCGACGACGTCTTCGGCGGTGGTGCCGGCCGTTCCCACGACGACAGTGTGCATATTCATATTCAGGAGCGTACGTACTGAAACTCAACGTGTCACTAGCCAACCGGCTTTGCGCCTGCGGCGGGCTGGGGTGGTTGGGGTGGTTGCCGGGTGCCGCTCCGGGGTCATGGCCGGACGGCGTGACTTACGCCGCGTGCGGGGTTGCCGGACTCGCTGTGGCCTCGTTGTCCACGCGGCACAAGTCAGCCTGAGTGTCCGACCACGACCCCTGCGCGTCCCCCTTCCCATCCCGCGGAC